>CAKPJN010000022.1 GCA_934162665.1 uncultured Bacilli bacterium | reverse complement strand
ATAAAAAGAGGATTAAATTATTTTGATAATTTTTTCCTCTTTTTTGAAGATTATTTATATAAAAACATATTCATTTAAGACAATTTCTTTTACTGTATTTTTATAGTTGTTCATTAATTTTGTCCATTCCAATGGATTTAATTCTTTGTTTTTTTCAGACAGTCTTTCATCATTTTTAATATAGTTTTCCATTAGTTCTTTATAATAATTCTCACGAGATCTACTTACTAAAAGAAGATGATGAGTCAATTTATTTGTCATCAATAGTGTTTCATAAAGTGCTTGTTTATTTTGGACAATAAAGTGTAATCTTAACATTCCATATCTTCCAATTCTTCCATAGTCTTCATCTTTTTCTAAATATAAATCTGGTAGTAAATAATCTCCTTTTTTTGTATAAGTAACTTTCATTTTTTATCATTCCTTTCTTATTTAAATTTCATTAATTAATTCATTTTTAGGTACTAATATTAAAATATCTTTAATAACATTTTCCTCAATATATGGACAACTAACAATGCCATCTATATATAAATGTTTTTGTGATTTAGTAATAAAGTCTTCTAAAAATTCATTAGAATATTCCTTATTTTTCATTTTTATTTTTTAAACTAGTATTTCGTAATTCTAAAGCTTCTTTTGATTCACTTAATACTTTTATTTGTTCCTTACTTTCAGTTAGTTCTGTAGATATATCTTTTAATGATACTGATAAATCTTGAATAGTTTTATAATCATTATTAGTTTTATCAACTTTATCTAAATAATTAATTAATTTATCTTTATTTTCTTGTTTTAATACATAAGTATTTTTTGATAAAGGAATATTCTTTAAATCATTAACTATTTCTTTAATATCATTAGTTGATTTATCTAAATTTTTAGAACTTTCAGCTGCTTTATCTATATTTTCTTGATGTCTTTCAATTGCTTCTTTCATTTCCTCATAATCATCCATATCACTAACTAAAATATCTCTGTTTCTTCCTTTTTTCTTTTTCTTAAGAACACTATCTAAACCATATTCTTTATTAAATTCTTCAATACATAAAGTTCTCATTTTATCTTGTAGTTCTCTTAAAGTAGATTTTGTAAATACATCAGATTTACCAACTTGTAATTCCATACCGTATTTATTTTTTTCCTTAACTGGAACTCCAACTATATGCATATGAGGAGAAGATTCATCAAAATGTATTATCGCTGATGCTATTTTTAAAATTAGGAGATAGCACGTTCTTCTATGATAAGATGTATATAGTTCATATTTATTACTCCTTAATGTTTGATTAAACACCAACATTATATCATGAGTAATATATGAACTTTTTTTATTAAAATTTCAAGTGTTGCACTTGTTATTATAAATTATCACACAAAAAAACTCAATTTTTCAATTGAGTTTCTATCTAAACGTCACTAGTGCGACGATTTTTACTTTTGGAGCGGTTGTTGAAGATATCTACAACTTTTCACTTCTTAACGATTTGATATACAAAATATCAATCACTGATGATA
>CAKPJN010000021.1 GCA_934162665.1 uncultured Bacilli bacterium | reverse complement strand
AAAAAAATCAATCTTTCGATTGATTCTATATATCAAGTTCAAACTAAATAGTTCGAACAGATTCGTCAATGGAGCGGTTAAACAACAGCTTACAAACTAAGTCCTCTTCCTAAAATAATTATATATGAATTATTATTAAATTTCAATGGGAGTATATGAAATATTATAAATTTCGTGTATAATTTATATATAAAATAAGGAGGAAATTATGAGTAATAATTGGAATTTAGAAAAATTAAAAAAGCAAGCAATTGGAAATCAAAACTTTGATGATTATGTATTAAATGAATCTGGGATATTAGAATATGATGATTTAAAAGTTTTAGATATTGGATGTTCTAATGGATTTAAGACAAAATTGTTATTTGATAAATATAATAATATAACGCATATTACAGGAATAGATATTGATAACAATGCAATAAATGAAGCAAGAGAAATTTTTAAAGAAAATAAGAAATATGAATTTGAATTGAAAAGTATTGATGAACTAGATGACGATTTAAAGTACGATATAATAAATTTATCCTATGTTTTGCAACATTTAGAGAATCCACAAGAAATTTTAATAAAATTAAAAAATGTGCTTACTGATAGAGGAATAATAATCATAAAAGTACCAGATGATAGTTTTAAATTTTGTTATCCAGATAAAAAAGATTTATTACACAAAATATTTAATTTGTATGAAAAAGAAATTATGAAAAAACAAAATATAACAAAATATACTGATAGATATATAGGTAAAAAAGTATATAATTATCTTGTTGAAAGTAACTATAATAATATTAGATTATATTATTCCGTTAGTGATACTATTGGTAAAACACGTGAACAAAGATTAAGTTTTTTTGATAGCTCCATTGGGTTCAGAAGTGCTATAAATAAAACAAATGTATCAGCACAAGTAAAAAGTGAAATGGAAAAACTACTGAATGAATTAAAAAAAGAATTTGAAAAGGAAGATTTTTATTATACAATGACAGTTCTTTACTATATTGGAAGTAAATAACACTTTCTAAAAATTGGCATTATTTAGTAATCAGTGATATAGATAAAAATGAAAATTTCTATGTGATTAATTCCAATAAAACTGGTGATGATCAAATAGGAATTCCATTTGATTATGACACTATCATTAAAAATATGACAGGAAGAAAAGATTCATTTAATTTTTTGTTTATAAAAAAACTAAGTTATGATTCTTAAGGGTATGGGAATTTCCATATAAGAATTTATATGGTAGTATAAATTCAGTGCTGGCTAGACAAGAATATTACTCCCAAATTAAGGAAAATATAAAAAGAGGATTAAATTATTTTGATAATTTTTCCTCTTTTTTGCATAAAATAAAAACTTACGAACTATAATCAGTCCGTAAGTTGATTTCAAATGGAGCCCTTATGGTTCTGGTAAAACAACCATTAAAAGCAACAATTTATAGGTAGTAATAACTACTAACTAAAATTAGTATAACATGGTTTTAGTAAAATTAACCAACATTTTAATATTTTAAGTAAATAAAATGATATAATAGGAACTGAAAGACAAATAGTAATTTGCCGATAATCATTTTTTGAACAAAAGTTGTAACTTTTTTAAAATATGTTACTATGTAGTTGATTA
>CAKPJN010000020.1 GCA_934162665.1 uncultured Bacilli bacterium | reverse complement strand
TGATAGCATAAATTTTTAGTAGGAAAACTTTTCATTAAAATCATAAATTTCTTTTATTTCATGACTTCAGAGATTTCCTAATTCGATTTATATTTTTATCTTTATTCTTCTATATTTCAAGGTTCACTTAATAAACCTTTTTATAGGCATTTTTAAAATATCACATATTCACTTGTATTTCAATACTTACACAGCTTTTCCGTACCAAATATTTTTTAGTTCATAATATAATTCATCTCTAGCTCCTGCTAATGTTGGAATAGATACTCCTACTGTTCCAAATATCTTTTTCTGTGCTTTCTTTTTTATCCTTTTTTCTAATGCTTCAATTTTTTTGTTTCTTTTTTCCTTTGTTGATATATCTATTATTTTTTTGTAAACGTCTCCTTCGTTTTGCGTGAATGCTCTTAATTGACTCATTTCATCTATTCCATTTTCACACCATACTTTTGCATCTGTACTCATTCTCTCTGATAATGTATGATGCACTTGACCTTCTTGGCAACATCCTGTTAATTTATCTTTATATTTTTCATGTGCTTCTATTCCAGACCATTGATTCATTAAATATGTCTTTGTATTTTCTATTTTCTTTAATCTATTATTTAACCTTTTTGTATTTCTCCCTAATTGTTCATCTTCTTTAATTTCTTCTTTTATTCTCTTTATTGCTTCATTCATTATATTTTCTCTACTTATTGGGTCGTATTGGTCTATTGCTTCTTGTAATTTTCTTTTTAAATATTCATCATAATTTAAATGATTAATATATTTTTCTAAATGAAATAAATCCAATACAAACACTGATTTCTCTATCCATTCAACTCCTGCTTTGATATATGATGCTCCATCTCCCATTATAAATATATTTTCTATTTCTTCTTTTTTATATGTGCAATCTATATAATACGCTACATCTTCCCATAATTTTTGATTATCTTTATATAATCCTGAATATGTAAATTTATCTACCAATTCTTTCCTTACCTGTTGTACCTTATCTATCCTATCTGGTTTGGTTAATGTACTCTTTCGTGTGTATATTGTCACTATTTTTGATATTGTACATCCTTTTTTATTTCTTTCTTTTATGTGGTCTTCATCTACTTGAATGTAAATATATTTTGCCCTAATTTTATCTTCTTCTTTTCGTTCTTCAATTTCTACATTCCACTCATTTTTTCTTACATTTCTCATTACCGTTGTTGCACTTATTTCAATCTCTGGTACTACCATCTTTCCTGATTTGTTATATGATTGATCATTGGCTCTTTTAATCACTTCCGCTTTTACATTTTTGTCTATTCTTTCACCTTTTTCTATTCCAAGTACTGTATCTGCTAAATATATACGTTCTCCTGTTTCTTTATCCTTGTAATATCTTCTTTCAAACTTGGCTTTTCCATTTTTTGTCATTAAACTTTTTTCCTGAAATCTTATTGCTTCATATTGTTTTTTCTTTTTATTATCTTCAAATATTATTTCATCTATCTGTCTTACTATTTCTGATAATAATTCTTTTCCCAAAATATCTGTAAATTCTTTAATTGCAATCGTTAACGAACTTACATCTTCTCCTGATAATACTTTTTTTAATCCTTCTTTTAAAATTTTGTTGTTTTTTTCATAAATCTTTTGTATAATTGAATACATAAGAGATACCTCCTTTGAATGTTATTTTTTTCTTGATAAAAACATTCTATCAAATTGGTATCTCTTATTCAATTTTTTTCTTAAATTTTCCTACTAAAAGTTTATACTAAC
>CAKPJN010000019.1 GCA_934162665.1 uncultured Bacilli bacterium | reverse complement strand
TTAAAATGTACCCTTTGTCAAGGACAAAATTAACATTTATGAAGAAGGGTTTTTACTTTTACCTATTTTTAATGGATATTCACCAGTTTTAACATACTGGTAATATTCTAATGGTGATAGTTTTGCCAAATTCCACTGGTATCTATCATTATTATAATATTCAATCCAATCATCTATGATATCTTTTACATCATTAAAGGTCTTACATTTAGACAAATCAATTTCGTCTTTCATATGTCCAAAAAAACTTTCTTGAGGGGCATTATCCCAACAATTTCCTTTTCTTGACATAGATTGTCTTAATTGTTTGTCTTTTAATATTTGAATAAAGCTATAACTTGTATAATGACAGCCCTGATCACTATGAACTAGTGTTTCAGAACTTAGGGATATTCCATGTTTTTCAACAAGGATATTAACTGTTTCTAAAACAAAATCGATTTCCAATGATGCACTTAAAACATATGACAATGCTTCTTTAGTAAATGCATCTAATATTACTGATAAATAACATCTTGTGCTATTATATGCAATATAAGTTATGTCTGTAAGAAGTACCATTCTTGGTCCATGCAGTTTGAATTCTCTATTTAGTATATTATCAGCAACATTATTCGTTTTTAAAGCCTTTACCATTCTTCTATAAGGATTAGCTCGCCTAATTGGACAAAACAAATTATACTTTTTCATCAATCTTCTTATTTTTTTAATATTCATTATAACAGGAGGATCCATATGAATTAGTCTCATATAAATTCCTCTCGCTCCTTTGTCGTAGCCTCTATACTGATAAGCCTGCAATATAAGTTCAAAACTTTTTTGATCATGACTTTCTTTTTTATTACGTATATATTCAGAATTTACCCAATTATAATATCCTGATCTAGAAACATGTGCTATTTCACACAACATCGATACAGTTAATAAATTGTTTTCTTTCTTAGTTATTTCATAAATAATCTTAAATTTGTAACTAGTGTCATTACTTAATGCTAAGGATCCTGTTCCGCTTTTAATACTTTTTTTAAGAAATCAACTTCTTGCCTTAAATATAATAATTCATTTTGCATTTGTTTGATGTTTTGTGGAGTAATATCACCTGACGGTTCTTTTACTTTCATTCTATTATATCTGGAATACCCTTCTGTAAATTCACCAACCAGTGCTTCTTTTTTTATTCTTTGAACAATACTATCTATTTGTTTTTGGCCAAAATTATCTAAATTGTAATTTAACTCTTTAAGTATTACTCGGGGACTCATCCCTGCTTGATATTTCGTCCAAAACGCTTTTTTAAATTCTATTGTAAAAAATATTCTTTGATCATCAACTTTTAAAGTATATGGATTTGATTTTAATTCTTTAATTTGTTTTTGTGTATATTTTTTCAATTTTACCTCCTATATTGGTACTTTAATTATATCAATATAAGACTATAATTAAAAATACCCTTTTCATATGTTCATTTATAAGGACTTAATCCCTTTTTCAAGTGTCCACTTATAAGAATATTAGTCCTTCTTATATTGTCCATTTTATAGTATACCTTCTTCTTTAAATGTCCATACTTATGGGTACATTATACTTTAGCTATTAGGATACGTTCTTCTTTTTTTCCTTCGTTTTTGCCAATATCAATTCCTTGGTTAATTCCTTCTTCACGACCATATTCACGAGCTTTTTTAAACATACTTCTTTCTTCGTTCATAACTTCATCACTTAAAAGGGCATTCATATACTCATCCATTGTCATAATTGTTCTCCATTTCTCTTTTAGTTTTTGTCTTTCGTCTTCACCTTTCGCTTTTAAATATCTTAAAATATCTAAAAACTCTTCATCACTTATGCCTACATTATAATTAAGTTTATCTAGTAAATCAAGTCGTATGTA
>CAKPJN010000018.1 GCA_934162665.1 uncultured Bacilli bacterium | reverse complement strand
AGGCTATAATAGATTTGGAAGATTATAATAATTCAAAAAGATAGATAAAATTTTTAGTTTGCATAATTGATAATTAATAAAGAATTAAAAAATCTAATAAATGCTTGATATATTTCTTTAAAAATATTCTCTTAAAAATTTAAAATTTATTTAATTTTATATTAAATATGTATTAAATGTATTACTAAACTAAATAAACTTATTGAAAATTTATAAATTCAAATTTTTTTTAATTTTTTTGTTAAAAACGCTTGACTTTTTTATTAAAAACCTTATAATTTCATATATGAAAATAAATAAACATATTATAAATTCTAACTGTTGCAGTCCAGTCCAGTCCAGTCCAGTCCAGTCCAGTCCAGTGGATTAATTTTAAACTTTTTAAAAAATTATGTTTATTTAAAAATTATAAAATATTATTCTATTTATATATTAAAAACTTATTCAAATTCTTTTTTGAATTTATTAAATTTCAATTTGAAAAAAGCATTTATTTATTTAAATGTTTTTATAAATATTTACTTAATGGATATAATAACCCAAAAGGTTTTTTATCAAATATATTCTTATTACAAATGAAACTTTCTAAAAAATTCCAAAAGGAGCAAACAAAATTTATCTTAAAGATTTTATTACTAATCTTTACAATTTCAACTTTATTATTCCCTCAATCTTTGTCCGAAAGTCAGAGGAATAATTTGGAAGCGCAATTAAAAAGACAAGCTGGCAAGAAAACTATAGTCGTGGAATTCTATGCTCCGTCAAATTATACGGCTCAAGCATACGGACGATATATAGGAGCTTGGATTGCAAGAAACGGTTATGAAATTAAAAACGAAGATGCGGATGGAGTTGGTAATTTTAAAATTACTTTGTATAAACCTTCAAAAGAGGAGTTGGAGCAGAGAAGAATAGCGGCTGATAAAGAGAGAAAAGAAATCGCCAAGAAGAGGGAACATGAGGCTAAATTAAAATCTAAAAAGGAGGCAGAAGAAAGAGAAAAAATTTTTGCCGAAGACCCAATTGCTGCATTTAGCTATGCAATATATACGAGTGATTTTGAAATGTTTAAAAAATATTATTATCCATATAAAGAAGAAATAAAGAAGGGAAGAGTATATGGGGCAAAGGATGAGATAGAAAAGTTCAAGCGTTACATAGAAGAAGTAAGGACATCTGATAGAAGTGCTTATGATAGAGAAAAAGCGATAAAGGAGTACCAAAAAAAAATAGAATGGCAAGAAAAAATAATAGCAGCTGGCGATACAAATATATTTTATCCAATAAAATTAGTTATAGATAATTATTTTGGAGAAAGAGATTATTATTATAGAACGATAAATTCTGCGGTATATAAAAAATATGATGGCAGTTTTAAATACCCACCCCCGATATATAGCGATAGTGATGGTTATGGCAGACTTCCTGATATTTTAAATATTTTATGGAAAGCTAATGATAAATTCTTTTATGACGCTATTGAATTTCTTGAGAAAGATGGAACATTTTTATGGTCATATGTATATTTACTTGAGATAGAACCATTGAGTGGACTTTATGATTCTTACAGAAAAACAGTTGATGATAGTAGGATAAAAATAAATAATAAAGAGGTAGATAGGTTATGTTATATAATTAAAAAATCTACAGGCGTATATTTTTTATTATCAGAGAAGTATTATTATCATGGATGGTTTGATGATTATGTATATCTTATACCTTATATATTTTCGACTATATTCAATTGCAAATTTGAAAATGAAGAGGATGCTTTAAAAATTTACAATGCTTTTCTTTATTGGTATAAAAAGCATAAAACTTGGACAGATAAAAATCTTCCTAATTATAAAAGTTCTTTAGAAGAGGCTTTTAAGAATAGAAAGAAATCATAAATATATACTTATAAAAAATATTATAAAACAAAGGAGATTATTATGTCAGAACTTTATAAAGGCGTAGAAAAATTACAAAATAAACATTATGAGGAAGCGGCTAAAGATTTGTATGAATTTATTTTGAAAGATAAATTAACTACAAATATTGATGATGCTATAAAAGTGTGGAAAGAAAAAGATAAATTGCATTTATCTAACAATGAATTAATGGTATCTATATACAAAACACACCCAAATAATTTATATTCGCCAATATTTACCAAATATATTCCGAAATATTGAATAAAATCATATTTGAGAATGTAAATTATGTCATTAGAATTTTATA
>CAKPJN010000017.1 GCA_934162665.1 uncultured Bacilli bacterium | reverse complement strand
CAAAGGTTATATTCAAAAAAAGATTATCTCTAATTATTTAAAGATAACCTCATAAAACTGGGAATTTCGATCTAATAATTGAAGATAATGTTTTTATTCTAAGCCACAATATTTAAGTAAATCTTTTTCTTTGCCTTTCCACTTCTTTTTTCCTACATTTGCTGATGGTATATTTTCTTGAACTGTCTCAAGAGCTTTTTTGATATCTTCATTGTCAGCGTAAGCATATATTGATGTGGTTGAAATATCTGAGTGACCAAGAAAATCTTTTACATAAGAAATAGGGATACCATTTTTATACATTGACATAGCTACTGAATGCCTTAACATATGGGCATGTAAATTAATCGGGAAATCATCATTTTCCTCGTTAATCTTTTGTGCATATTTCTTTAAAAAGGCGTCTACGGTACCAGGTGATAATTTATCTCTTCTGCCTGAATGATTAACATAAAAAAGATAATCGCTTTGCTTATTTAAAGAATGAAACTCTTTTAAATAAGCGTTAAGATGTTTGATTGCAGGTTTAAGTAATGGAATCGTTCTGTATTTTGATCCTTTGCCAAATATTTTAATTTCAATATCTCCACCACTTGTTATAATGTTTTCAAGCTTTAAAGATAAAATTTCATTAAGTCTCATTCCAGTTTCATACATTAATATCATCAAAAATCTATCTCTTCTTCCTTTTTTTAATCCGATATCAGGAACTTCAAATAATAACTTTAATTGTTGAATTGTCAAATATTCAACCTTATTCTTTTTAGAACCTTTAAAGTTATGAATGGTTTTAATTTTTGTATAATATTTATACAACTCTATTTCTTCTTCACCACAGTATTTAAAGAAAGATTTAATTGCAGATAATCTCAGGTTTATAGTTGAAGGTGAATTAGACTTTTCGTCTCTTAAATATAAAAGAAATGAATAAATATTATCTTTATTACAGTTATCAAAATCTATATTAATGAATTTGATTCCAAGCTCACTATCAAAATATTTTCTTAATAGATTAAATGTATCTTTGTATGATTTTACTGTTTTATCAGAATAATTTCTTTTGACAGTCAAATAACCGCAAAAAAAATCGCTGATCCAATCGTGAAAATCTTTATTCTTTTTCATAATCTAAAACCTCAGGAAGAATCTCTTCATTAACTTTATTCATTCTTTTATTCATTTCCGGGTAAAAAGAAGAAACAAGTTTTATATAGTAATCTGTATCGGCATAATTACTATGGCCCAAATATCTTGAAAAATATGGATACATAGTATTTACATCGATATCATCTTCAATCCATCTAGTTAATCTTTCGGTTGCATAAGTATGTCTGAAACTATGTATGACTCTTTTTGTTCCCTTAAGAGGAATATCTTTAAAAGCTTCTTTTGATATTTCTTTAAACCAAAGTAATACTGATGATTTACTGACAGGACCTTCACAATTACATGACGGGAAAAAGAATTTTCTGTTAGGTTTCAATTCAGAAATAATTTCATCATATTCTTTAAGCATTTTCGATAATTCATCGCTTAGATATATTTTTCTTTCCTTCCAGCTTTTGGATTCTTTAATTCTCAAACATTTATAATCATCATTGATATCATCCATTTCTAAGTGAAGAACTTCAGAATGTCTCATACCACATAAGAAAAATAATCTGAATATTACAGGTGCAATATAGACTTTGTATGGTGAATGAATTGAAGATATTAAATTATCGGTAGCATTAAAGAAAGCTATTAATTCTTCTTTTGTATATATATGGGGATCGTATTTAATCTGCTTATTTGGAATGTGCCCAGGCACCACATAACAGTTATCGTCAAAGTATTTGATATAAATGGATAGTTGTCTTATTGGTGTCATTCTTCTTAGTAATCCGTTTGGATGTTCTCCTGGTTTATAGGCAATCCAAAAATCTATCATTTCTTTAGTGATGGTGGTTTCGTTGGGAAAACTATTTATAATCATTTCGTCAAAGACTTTCAAAATTCTGGCGGAACTATTGTATGGATAGCCGGCGTTTCTTTTTTGACTGACAAAGGAAGTAATATAATCTTTGATTTTGGAGTTATAAGAATAGTTATATATTTTTACTTCCATGTCTTAACTCCAATCCATCTGGCATCTAGACAGCACATTTTCAATTTTTCTTCTTCCATGGAATAATAATATTTGTCAGAATCATTACTCACATGTCCTAATGTGTCAGTGATAATCTGATAAGGAATTTGTGTTTCCAATAATCTTTTGGCTAGGGTATATCTGAATACATGAATTCCTTTCCCTTTATTATTTGAAGTCTTTATTTCAAGCTTATTAAATATCCTTGCACAAATCGAATATGCGCTCTTCATTCTTTCATAAGGTCTTTGATCTCTTAAAAATATATATGGAGAATTAACATTTGGCCTTTCACTTTCAACATAATCAATTATCGCATTACCAACATCATCTAGTAGTGGTAATACTAGTGGTTTATCTGTCTTTCTTTGATTAATATTAATTGTTTCTTTATACCAGTCAATTTCATCAAATCTTAATTCGCATATATCAGAATCTCTTAAACCATATCTTATAGCCAACATCATAATGGCTTTAACTTTAAAAGAGCAGTGGTTTAAATATTCTATTATTCTTATTTCATCTTTCTTTGAAATTAAACATGGATTGTATTCTTTGAAATAGTTCGGATTCATGAAAACAACACCATAATTCAAATCAAGAAGTTTTCTATCATAAAGATAAGTTACGATATGTCTACAGATTGGATAAATTGTAGTAAGAGAATTTTGACAGAACTTACTATTTAATCTGTCACAAAGTTCTTCAAAATCCTTTCTGTTTAGTTTTTTCATATCATCTTTGCTTTTAATGTTGAGAATTTTTATCATCTCTAAGAAAACATAACGATGTAAAACCCGTGTTTTTTC
>CAKPJN010000016.1 GCA_934162665.1 uncultured Bacilli bacterium | reverse complement strand
AGAAAAGAGCATTTTATAGTTTTAGATTGCGGTTATAATACGAAATACGAAGATTATTATTATTTTACGGATATGACACAGGAATATATATCTATTCATTGTTCTTATAATATATAATTTTATTTAAATTTTTTACTTAATAAAAAATTTATCATTACGAACTATAGCGTGGCAACCCAAACTGAACAAAACAATATATGATTTATACATTGAAATTTCTTTTATATAATATATTTAAATGATTGAGGTGCTATAAAATCAGGATATATAGCATATGGAGATAATGGTTTTTTATATTTTTTTATCTTCTTTATTTTAATTGCATATCCAATTTTTCTATTATTAAAATATTGCATAAAAAATTCCCTTTCCACTCCTGAATATTTTTCTGTATGTTTCCAAATATTTAATGGACTATCTTGCATAATATCATCAATTTCAAATTCTCCGACTATCTTTCCTATTGGTTTTGTGACATAGACTTGTATGGACGATACCTTTTTTTTAAATATAACTTTTCTATATTCGAACCTTTTACCTCCATTAAAAATAGCATTTGCAAATTGTGGTTTAATAGATAATAATACTTTCATTAACTTCTCCAACTTTTATAATTTCTTTAAACTCTTCATTATTGATACTTAAAAATCCCCAATATATATCATTTTTTTTAATAATATCTCTTAATTTGTTTAATACTATACGCTTTTTAAAAGAAATATTATAAGTCATTTTTATAATTTTAGGATATTTTTTTGTTCTAAAATATGTTTTTAGCTCTTGCTCTTTAAAAATATTATATGGTTTACAATATTCTACAAATTCTGCTTCATTATTAAATTCACTAATATGACGATATTCTTCTATTACGCATAACGAAGTAGCTACAGACGAATAATTAGCATTTTTGGCTTTATCGTCTTTTGTTCGATATATAATAAGTAAATCTCCATTTTTTATATTTTCTATTCCTTGCATAGCAGTTATATAAACTTTATGAATGCTATTAGATTCAGACATATCTTTTAATATGTTAAAGTTTTCTATTTTCAATATAGAATCGGAGAACATCAGCGTATGATATTTAGGATAAATTCCTAGTATATATTTATTAGAGTTCCTAGCATCAATAGAAGGAAAATCTAAACATATATTGTTTTTTAAAATATTTCTATCAGTTGCTATATCTTTTACTAAAACTAGTTCATCTACTTTTTTAGCGTATTCATAAAAACCGTATTTTTTTAGAATATCAATTAATGCCGTTTGTTTCGGATATATTGTAACATATAGATTAAAATAATTTTTTGAAACAGCAAAATCAAACATCCTTTTTATAAGTCGTTCTCCAAGTTTTGTATTATGTGGTATAACTTTAAAAGTCCCAACTTTAATCCATTTCTTATTGGAATCCAATTTTGGAAAAATATTTGTATTATCTATAGGTATCTCTTCTTTAAGATATAAAAAGCAAAGCAGCTTTTTATTCTCATATAGAACATAAGCCTTTTCACCTTCTTTTGCTTTTTTATCATACCAATCATTAAAACCATTATAAGCTTCTCTTAATGAATCAAAAAAACTATCTGATAAATCGATAGAATCAAAAGTTTTATACTCTATATTTGCCATTATATCCTCCATAAATATTAGTTATACAACTTTATATTTTGGGTGTTAATTTATTTTCTGATACTAAAGTTTTTGGTTTTTTATCAGTATATGTATACAAAACCATTTTTATACACATTAAAATATTTAATACTATTTAAATATAATATTATCATATATTTAAGTCAAGTATAAATTTTAGTATTAATACCACTTAATTATATTTATCTTCTCTCACTCAAACCATACAACCAATAAACTATTTTATCAATTTCTCCTTCTATTTTCTTATCGACTTTAAAATCAAAATAAAATCATTATAAACTATAATTATAATTTTTAATCGTTTAAAATCTCAAAAAGTTCTTTTATGATTTTTGGATGCAAGATTTTTCCGCTTCTTTTGAATTTAATTTTGGAAGTTTATCTTTCAAGCGAAACCTCTATTGGAGCTATTGCATAATCTTTAAATAATAATAAATTTAAATCTTCTTCTTCGATACTTTCAATATATAATTCTATAGCTTCTTTAATATTTGCTTTAGCCTCTTCAAAACTATCACCTTGACTTACGCAACCTTTAAGCTCGGGAACAAAAGCAAGATATCCGTCTTTATCTTTTTCTATAATAGCGTTTATTATCATTATTTAATCCTTTATTTAAGTTTATTCATTATATAAAAATTGTCAAGCATTAATAAGTTTAATTATAATTAATCCGACTAAACCCTAAACTCCAACTCATAACCAATATTAATATTTACTTTATTTGATGTTAACGCTAGGCTAAAGCCTACAGAGTGAATCCCGCTTTCAGTGAAAAAAATAACAGTTTAAATTTGAAGTCAAATAGTTATAGGTTTATTTGTTTATTTTAAATTTTATTATTTTAAGCAACGAGAGTTTTACTCACTTAATTTATAAATATAAAAATTTTACTTAAATTGTTTACTCTATAAAAATATTGTAATTGGATATTGCTCTAAATAACAAAAAAATTGCAAATTTTTGTAAAAAAATACTTGACATATTATTAAAAATATTATATAATTATAACAGTTACTTAATAAATATTTAAATTATTTTGTTGACAAAAATTTTAAATATTATAAAATATTGTTAAATTAAATTAATCAATATTGAAAAAATTTAAAATAAACTATTGATTAATTTTTTTAAATGTTGTATAATTTAATTGATAAAATAGTTTGCCGAGAAATCGGTGAGGAAAGTTTTATATGAAAATCACGATAAATAACAATACTGTAAATTTGTTAAGCAAAGCAAAGCAAAGCAAAGCAAAGCAAAGCAAAGCAAAGCAAAGCCATAATTATATCTTAAATAATAATTTTAAATTTTATATATTTCAATTTTTAAATGCATTTAAATTTTTAAGTGTCTCAATTTTATTGCA
>CAKPJN010000015.1 GCA_934162665.1 uncultured Bacilli bacterium | reverse complement strand
GATTTAATATATATTTCTTCATAAATTATCTCACTTTCAAATTACTATTTTTCTAACTAATTACTAAATTGTAATTTATACTTTACTTTATTTTTTTAATAGGGTGTCTTATAACTGTCTTTAATTTACTTACATCACATTTTCTTGGATCGCTTAAATATATTTCGTGATGTAATCTTGCATTCGTTATATCTAATTCATATCCATTTTCTTTTGCAAAATTATGCATTAACTCAACTGTTATTGGCTCATCATCATAACTACCAATGTGCATACATTGAACACATATTCCTTCATCATAGGTTAAAAATTCGACTCTTGAAAAATCTTGTTTTTTCTTTTTAGTTGCTTCTTCAATAGCCCAGTCAAAGTCTGCTTTTGTTACAAAATCTGGTAATCTAATAATAGATATAAAGTGCATTGCACCCTTATTATTATAATCAATTGTTCCATTCATTCCATCTTGCCACCAAAAGCCCTCAAGTGGTGGAACAACATATTCAAAGAAACCATCTATTTTATGTGTACCCTTATAACTCATTTTTATTGTATAAGCAATGCCATATAATAAACCTATTGTATTTTTATAATCTCCATTTTCTTCATTAGGATTTCCTGTACCTCTTACTGCTATATAATTCATTTTAGGAATTTCTATAATACTAGGTTTATTCTTTGGCATATAAAATTCCTTATATTCTTTTTTGTAATCAAAAGCCATATTTACATCTCCAATCTATTTAACAAATTACTATTTATCTGTTTGTCTTTCTAATTATAACATTTATTTTTTTATTAATCATTATATCCAATAAAATTAGTAAAAAAAAGAACAAATTATTAACAATTCATTCTAAAAGATATTATTACATATATAGATTATTCTTTTTTTAACATTGTCTGTTTTAAATATATGTAAGTTTAGGAGGTACTGCTATTTTACTACTCGTTTTTATCTTCTTCTAGATTCTCATAATATTTAATACAATAATTAATTGCTACTAATCTT
This sequence comes from uncultured Bacilli bacterium, assembly GCA_934162665.1. GTDB lineage: Bacteria > Bacillota_I > Bacilli_A > RF39 > UBA660 > RUG14670. The sequence continues at coordinate 9,729 of CAKPJN010000015.1, read as the reverse complement.
AGAGCAACCCAAACTAATGAATCATATAACTGATTATCACTAATATTGGAAGATAAACAATAATTTTTTATATAAGAAATATTTATAGGAAACTCTAATTTTCTTCCATTTTTTCCTAGTGCTTTAAACAATAAATCATTTGCAATATCATCAGATTCATTAATAATATCGGAATCATCATATACTTTAATAAAGTAATCTGTTATTTCATCAACTTGTTTAAAAACATTTATAACTTTTTTCTCTGTTTTTTCTTTTAATTCTATTAGTTGATTATTTATTATTTCCTCAATTATTTTTTCCTTTTCACTTTCTTTTAAATCTCTAATTAATATAGTTAAATCATCTAAATTATATTCTTGTATTTCTACAATTTGACTTAAACTAGATACCATTTTTCTTGTAATTTTATTTACGTAATCATTGTTTTCGTTTTTCATATACTATAGCTCCTTTTCTTTAATCCTAAACTTACTATATACAATTATATATCTTTTCTAACCTATTTACCAGACATTCAAGGTTAAATCTTAATTTAATGGGAAAATTATTATAGGTGATAGAAATATGATAGATAATAATTTAAAGTACGCAAGAGAAGAATTAGAAATGACACAAGAAGAACTTGGATTTGTATTTGGTGTTAGTAGAAAAACTATATCTGGTTGGGAAACTGCAAGTAATCCAATTCCTTTTAATAAATTGATTAAGTTCTGTAATTTATACAATTTCTCTTTAGATTTTATTGTTGGTTTTACTAGAAAGAATATTAAATATGATGGAAAAATTAAAACTAACAAAAAACAAATAGGAAATAGATTGAAAGAATTGAGAAATAGTTTGAATCTATCACAATTAAAATTTGCTGAAAAGTGTGGAATTTCACAAACTACATATAGTCATTATGAAACTGGTTTTAATTTAATAACTACTATGAACGCTTATGCAATTTGTAAAACATACAATGTTTCTATGGATTGGTTAGTTGGTGGAACTAATAATTTAAAAATTAAAAAATGAGAGTATGCTAATAAAACATATTCTCATTTTAACTTTGTAATATATTTAATGAATAACAATAAATAAACACATATAATATTGATTAATTTTATCATTTTATATTTCTATTTCTTCTTCTATATCTTCCTCGTTATCTTTAAACCATCCTAATTCTTCATCCCAAAGAAGGTCATTATTTTTAAGTTTTATTATATTATTTAAAATAGAGTTTTTTAGATAACCAAATTTATTAACTATTTTCTCACCATTCTCATCAACAAAATCACGATCTAGTACTCTTGGTATAATATAGTGCAAAATCATTAAAATATCGCTTGTATCATATTCATTTAATAAGTTTTTAAATAGTTTGTCATAATTATAAATATCAGTATCATCTTTTGTAATATATTTCCTATCAATTAAATCAATAGTTAAAAAATTATGAACATCAAAAATATTATTTTTGGTTTTATCTTCTTTATCTGTTTGTTTTTTAATATTTTGTTTATTAGTACTTTGTTGTGTATGATTTTCAAAGTCTTGAAAATCAATGTCTAGGTTTTCTATATCTTGTTTTTGAATATATGGTTCTAAATGTGGTTCTTCATATATATTATAAATATATTCATATTTTTTGCTTTTTGTTTGATTAGGATTTAACTTAATAACTGATAAGTATCCATTTTGTTTCAATTCATTCAATGCACTTTTTAGTGAAGTTATTTTTTCTTTAGAATTAGCAAGAAGTCCAGCAAGTGAATAATCCCAATCATCAGGTAATGATAACATATAAGAAAGAAGTCCTTTTGCTTTAAAACTTAAATTTTTATTTTGTAGATGGTGATTACTCATAATTGTAAAATTTTTAGTTTTTTCAACTTTAAATACAGACATTATAATCACCCTTTCTTTATTTTTATAAAAAAAATCCTATTTCTAGGATTTTAAGTCAAAAATATTTTCATTAAATATTTCTTTAAATGGTTTGATAAAGCATTCCCAATTATCAGGTACTTTATCATTACCACTTTTTACATAATCAACACCGTTGTAATAAGTACATTTTAATATCCAATAGTATTTATTATAATTATAGTTCTTTCCATAATGTCCATGCCATAAATTAGGTTTATATTCTTTAAAACTATATAGTATTTTATTTCTATCTTTAATACATAGTGATATATTTTCTTTAATAGGTATCCAATTAATTTTGATAGTATATTTCGGATTATTCATATCTCTGAAATCAAATATATATCTATAATAATCATCTCCAATATTAATTATTAAATTAATAACTGATATATCAACTGTATACATAACTTTTCTAGATTGAAAAGTATTTTTACAATCCTTACAATACCTATTTGGTAAATGACTTATTAATTTTTCACCATCAAAATCATATTTTTCAAAACCTTTACGATATGATTCATTTAAACCTATATCTTCTTGTTCTATATAATTTTTCTTTTTCTTTTTTTTACCTAAATACCCATATGCAATATTAAATGTATTTCTGCTATTACAAAACGGACAATTAGCTTTTCCCATTTAATTCCTCCAAACTTCACAAGTTCTTAAACAAAAAAGCTTTTATTTATAGGTTCTCTCCACATGGCTTACATTGGAGTTATAATGGGAGAATTACTTGTTTCTAAGAGTGGACTTGGCTATCTTATAATGTATGGGTCTCAGGTATTTAATATTGATTTAGTATTTACTGGTGTTGTAATATTAGGTATTATTTCTTATCTTATGTATTTTGTTATTGAGAAGATTGAAAATAGTATTAAAAACAAAAGAAGCTAGTCTTCTTTTTTATAAAATCTTCAGCTTTTTATTATAGTTTTATCAGCAATATAATATAAGATAACTTCAATTGGTGTCATATTAAATAATTGCTTAAAAGCTCTATTAAAGGATGGAGCAGAATTATATTGATATTTAAAAGCAATATCTATTATCTGTATTTCTTATTTCTTCAAATGCTTTACTTAATCTTCTTTTTTTTATATATTCAGTTAATGTAATATTACATAATAAACTAAATAGACATTGCATCGTATATTCATTTACTCCTAATATTTTTGACAATTTGGTATATGAAATTTCACTATCTAAATTTTTTTCAATATAATCTATCATTTCGTTTAATTGTTTATAAATATTTATGTGATCACTTCATTTCTTTTTTATTATACAAAGAAAAAAGTTAATAATCAATTATTAACTTTTAGTAAATAGTTATTTGACTATGATTATTATGTAATATTTCATAGTCTTTTTGGGATAGGTTTATTTTTAATTTTACCATATCAGAGGAGTCATAATTTCTAATTATATTTCTTTTTAAATCATTTTTTATGGTGCTATAAATATTATGGAAATTGGTAGTTCTATATAATATATAGCTTTCTTCTTCATTATTTAGAAAATAATCTACTCCTTTGATAGATGTTATTTCTATTTTTACATTAGTTAAGGAATTATCTATATTATACTCAATGTTATTTTTATTTATGTCTAATGCTAGAAATAAAGCTGTTTTATCATTTACATCAAATTCTATATCCTTTTTATATGTACTGATGCTTTCTAATGGTTCAACATATTTACAATTAAGTGTTGATGTAAATGTTAATCCAATTGATGCGCCAATTAAAACTAGAGCTGATATTATTATAATAAATGATTGTTTAAACTTTATAGGTCTATTGAAAATAAAATTATAAACAAAGTATATTATAATATAACATAATAAGCTGGCCGATAATAAAGCTAGAGAAATCCATAAAAATATTTTATTATATATTATGTGTGCAAAACTAATTATACCCATTATTATTAAAAATACAAAAAATAGTATCACTGGTATCACTATTATAGTAATTAGTATTTTAAGGCCAACAATTATTATTTTAGCTAGTAAATTAAATAACTTTAATGATGAATGTTTTGGGTCTCTAATTATTATTTTTTCTTTTTTAGATTCTTTGATATATTTATTTTCCTTTTTATCAATAGATTCCTCTATAGTTTGTTCATTTGCATTTTGATCTTCAATAGTTATAAAATAATCCAAATATCTAATTTTTAATAAATGAATGAATATTATAATTCCTATTACTAATAATACAATAATGTAAATATTTTCTAATACTTGACCTATTTTATATTTAATATTAAAGGGTATTATCTCTAAGAGATTATAAGTAATAGAATCGAGTATCGAATAGAATATTGCAGCAAATATAAATAAAGCCAATGCTATTAAAAGCATTTCAAGAATGAATTTAATTTTTTCTTTAAAAGTCATACTCGTAAACATATTATATGTTTTTGTAATAAATGATAGAAAATCTTGTATGTATGTATTTATATTAATTTTAGTTTCCTGTTCATCTTTTTTTGAATCTTTTATTACTCCATCGTCTAATAAATCCTCTAAACTACAATTTAGAATTTTACAAATTTGAATAATTTTATCCATATCAGGATAAGATACACCAGACTCCCATTTAGATACGGCTTGTCTAGATACTCCTAATTTATCAGCAAGTTGTTCTTGAGAAAAATTGTTATTTTTTCTTTGTTTTGGTAATTTATCACAAAACCTCATTTTTCCACCTCCACCAAAATTATATTATAAATACTATCGGTAGCAACACCAACTATCTATATCTTTTTGTATAAATTTGGTTGCTAAAACAGATTATTACTATAATCTGCTTTTTAATTCTTCTTCTTTTAATTTTCTAATCTTAGCTTTTACTAGAAAAACTAGTTCCATAGGTGCATCAATTTTTGGTAGTACTAATAAGCTATCTTGTAATTTAGTTTTTAACGATAACTCTTGATTTATCTTTTCAGATTCTTCTTTATAATTATAATTTTCAATAGGATTTGTTTTTATGAAGTTTTTTATATATTTTTCTATATCTTTTAGTATGTATACTTTCAAATCATAATTATCCATTGATCTTATTCCATAGTAGGCTCCTACTAAATATTTAAATTCATCTTCTAATTCCATAGTTTCTCCTTTTTAGTGTTTTTATTTAGTAGAAAAATTTATTTTCTAACTTTAATAATATCATCTTTATTTAATTTTCCAATTAACAAAGATGAATTTTTATCATGATTTTTAGTTATTTCTGTTATTTTTTCTTCATCATAATTAGCATAACAATATTTGCATAAATGTTTACATGTATTATATACACCAATATCCACCATTTCGACACACTTACATTTATTTTCTGTTCGTGCCTTCCATTTTTTGTAATTTGATTTACCTGTTAATTTAAACGCTAACTCTAGAGGTAGGCAATCTTTTTTTATAAATCCATATTCACATAAGTTTCTATCTTCAAAACATGTTTGAATAGTCATATTATGCTTTCTAGCAATCATAGAAAAATTTTTTCCTATCTCCATATAGTCATTTTCACTAAATGGAATTATTTTTAAAATATTCTTGTTCTTTCTTACATTTTTGTAGTCATCGATAAATGATACAATTATATTTTTTATATAACCATCTAAATGATTACATAATTTATCAAATAATTTTATATGATAGTCTAAATTGTATTTCTCATTTAAAAATATTGGATCATATCTTATATAGGTATTTTCTATTCCTATTATTTTAGAAATTTCTTTAACAGATTCTATTACTAATTTTTTGTCAGGTACATTAGGTTCTATGTCTTTATTATATGGTGTTATTGTTATATGAAAAATTATTGGTTTATCTATTTCTTTTAAATATTTTATAATTGGGATAGGATTTTTAGTACAAAACATTATTAAATCTACATCTTTTATCATTATCCTACTAATATTTTTTTCATAAAAGGGATTTCTAACATCAATGTATCCTTCTCTTAATCTATTTATAAACCATTCGGTATAGAAAGCTACTATATCGGTTCTACCACTAACATTTAAAATCATTTTTACCTCATAAAATTATTTAAGTATATCACTTGATTTAGAATTTAGAGTTAAGTCAGCTTTTCTTCCATCTAAGTGTGCAAAATAACCTGCAGCAGCAACCATTGTTGCGTTATCAGTACAATACTTCATAGGTGGTATAGAGTATTCTATATTTAATTCGGTTGTTAACTTATCAATTTCTGTTCGTAGACCTTCATTTGCTGCTACTCCACCAGCTACTATTAAATATTTAATATTTTTATCTATTATAGCTTTTCTCAATTTATTAACTATTGATTCTATAGCTACTTTTTGGAATGAAGCAGCTAAATCTTCTTTACAAATTTCTTTTCCTTTTTGTTTTTCATTATGTGATAAATTTATAACTGCGCTCTTTAAACCGCTAAATGAAAAATTGTAACTGTCATCTTTTAATGGTACTGGTAATTTATAGTTTGGTTTTCCTACTTTTGCTAATTTATCTACTTTAGGACCTCCTGGATATTCAAGTCCAATCACTCTTGCTACTTTATCATAACATTCACCTATTGCATCATCTAGTGTTCCACCAAGCTTCTTAAAGTGATAATGACTATCCATTTCAACTATTTCTGTATGACCACCACTTACTACTAATGCTAATAATGGGAACTTTAGTGGTCTAACTAAACTATTAGCATATATATGTCCAGCTATGTGATGAACCGGAATTAAAGGCTTGTTATAAACAAATGATAAAGTCTTTGCTGCTTCTAATCCGATTAACAATGAGCCTATTAATCCTGGGCCATAAGTTATTGCAATCGCGTCTATATCATCCATTTTCATATTTGCTTTATTAAGACATTCCTCTAATACTATGGTAATATTTTTAACGTGTTGTCTACTAGCTATTTCAGGAACAACTCCTCCATAATCTTTATGAATATCTATTTGTGAGGAAATTATAGTTGCTACTTCTTCTACTCCATTTTTTACAATTGAGGCACTTGTCTCATCACAACTGGATTCAATTCCTAATATATACATATCTCTCATTTACATCACTCTTTTCATTTCTCTCTTATTTTAACATAAAAGACTCTTTTTTACTAGTTAAAGAGTCTTTTGTAATAATTTATATTTGTCTTTCCATTAAAATGCCATCGGTTCCTTGATAATAACCTTTTCTAATAGCGCATCTTTTAAAATCAAACTTTTCATATAGTCTTATGGCTTCATAATTATCTATTTTTACTTCTAAAGTTATGTTTTTATCCACAAGTTCTATTAATTTCATTAGTAATTTTGTACCTATTCCACAAGTCCTGTGGATTTCTTCTACTTCAAATTGATTTATCTCGGCTCTTTCATATATATCACTATAATATAAATAACCAATAACTTCTTTATCTTTGATATATAAAAGACATTTTCCAAATGGATTATTAGCCAATTCCTTTTTTAGATCTTTATCTTGTAAGAATGAGCTATCTAGGAGACTTAAATTTTCTTTTGTTAATTCTATAATCATTATAATTTACTTTCTTCTGCCTCAGTTAGTTTTAAATATTCTGGATTTACTGCATGTGGATTAATTTCTTCTTTATCTTTAAAGTAGTTGACGATTTTTAAGATATCTGGATTGTATTCTTCTCTTTTACCTGTAATTTCTATATCGTCATTTGTAATGATTATATAATTAGTTATACCTTTTAATTTTTGTTCTAAATCAACTATTTTTATATGTTGGGGTTTTAGAATTTGTTTATTTTTGTCGTCATAGATTGCACCAAATACATAGCCTCTCCTAGCATCAATTACTGGAACATGGCTGCATGCTTCGTTGCTTGATAACATCATAGCCTCTAATGAAGTAATTGTTGTTATTGGAATATTTAGACTCCATCCATATACTTTAGCGATAGTAATGCCTATCCTTATTCCTGTAAAGGAACCTGGACCATTTACTACAATAATCTTATTAATATCTTTAGGCTCTAAATTAACTTTTTCAAACATGGAAGCAATCTTTGGAAGTGCTTCTTGTGAGAGATTGTGCCCAAATTCTTCTTTAATTTCTACTAATAATTTATCATCAGCAGTAATTGCGGTATATAGATAACTTGAAGATGTATCTATATATAATATTTTCATAATACTGCCTCACAAAGATCCTCATATTTTTTACCATGTGGAGTTATAATAATGACTCTCTTATTTTCATCTTCACTTGAGTTTTTAATTTTGATATCTAATCTTTTTTCTGGTAAATAATCTGATATCATATCAGACCATTCAATTATTGTTATACCTTTTCTAGTATAATATTCCTCTATACCAATATCATCTGCTTTGCCATCAAGTCTATAGACATCCATATGAAATAATGGCATATCTCCTGTTGTATACTCCTTGATTATATTAAATGTTGGAGAAGTAACTTCTTCCTTTATTTCCATGGCTTTCGCAAAACCTTTTGTAAATACAGTTTTACCGCTACCTAAATCTCCTTCTAGGCAAATAACCATATTTGGAAATTTTTCTGATTCAATATTTTGAGCAAGTTCAATTGTTTCTTCCTCTGAATATGTTGTTATTTTATAATCCATCTTTTCATCACCTATTATTTATTATATCAAAAAAATATAGTTATACAACCTTAATAATAAATATTTTTTTATTTAATGTCTAGTTGTTTTATTTGTTATCAAGTTGTTCACTTGGAATAAGCCATTCTCCACTATATTTTTTTTACTTTGATTGTATATTTTATTTTTCCATCTGCTGTTTCAACACCTATTGGATCAGTTCCACATTCTTTGTTTACTTCAAATTCAACTGTTGCTTCATCTCCTAACGCATTTCCAATAGATGGAATTTTGGTGCCAAATGTTTCAACAAATGCATTTAATTTTTCTCCTGTTATTGATGTAACATTAAAGTTAGTTGCTTCTCATTTGTTCTCTTTTGTGTCTACTGAATTATAATACATGGAAGACAAGTCCATCATTGTATTAAAGTCAAATGATAATCCAGTTACATTAGTTATTAAATCACCAGCTACATTCCCTAAAAGGTTAAATTCAGTTTGGAATTTTGAATCTAAACATTCTGCAAAAGTCTTGTAATCATTCTTATCAAGAGCATTCATAAATTTCTTTACAACATCATCAGGAGATGCAACCATATAAGCAAAATAATAATTTGCAGCAGCTAATAATGTTGCAATAATGCTAGAAAATATTACTATTTTTTTACCAGTCTTCATACCATGCTTTGCTACCTTAACACCGGCTTTTACCGTTTCTTTACCAACTTCTGCAACTATACTTCCTGCTACAGAACCTGCATTTTCTATATTCCTTGAAGCTTTTTTTTACACTATTAGTTGTTTCATCAATATTTTCAATATTTGTAAATTTAAAACCACATTCGCTACAGAATGCTGCTTGTTCATTATTTTTTGCTCCACATTTCATACAATACATAATTATACACCTCTAATATAGGTATACAAAAAAAAAGACATAAATAGTCTTAAAATACAAAAAAAAATTCTTGGCAACTTCCTATTTTCGCTTACACTATCTTCGGCGCTTAGTGGCTTAACTTCTGTGTTCGGGATGGGAACAGGTGTACCTCACTCGCTATCGTTACCAAGAAAAAATTATTAGAGAAAATAATTCTCTGAAAACTTAGATACTGTGTTCATCAAATTAATAATTATGATTAAATCCTCGATCTATTAGTACTGGTCAACTCAAAATGTCACCATTCTTCCATCTCCAGCCTATCAAC
>CAKPJN010000014.1 GCA_934162665.1 uncultured Bacilli bacterium | reverse complement strand
GAAATAACAGATAGCTAACCATTTAAGGATGGCGGTAGCGGAGCTTCCGCTGCCGCCTTTTCCTTACGAAAAGGATTTCTTCGGAAGTCCCTTTCCGAAAGGTGACAAAAAAAGCGCTTTGCCGATTTTCGGAAAGAAATCGAACAAGGAGAAATCAAATGGACGAACAAGAAAAAGAAATTGAAGAAATACTCAGAACATTTAACAAAGCACCTTCGCCTCCGTCAGAGAATAGTGTTCAAAATCAAACAGAATACAAAAGACAAGCTCAGTCAAGCAAAATGGATATTTGGTTTGAAAACAAATAGGAGTGTAATTAAAGGAGAGGCTTATTATGTTTAAGTTAGGTATTTATTTGCCGCCATATATGACACTTTGTTTGTGAAATTAAATGAAGAGCTTTTATATTCTTCGTCACCAAACGGTGCACTACCCTACTGTAAAAGATAATGCGGATTTAGAGTTTGTTTCGACACCTCAGTGTAAGGTTCGCAATTCCTCATACGAATTTGCTGTGCTGAGCAAAAATAAAATTCTGAGAGATTTTTGAGAGACGCAAAGTCTGAAAAATGGCTTAAATAGGCGGTTTCGAAAAAAGATTGCGAGCCTCTGACTCCGTCATTTAAGGTTCGAATCCTTATACCTCTGCCAAAGAGGAACGAGATACTCAAGCGAGTATCTCGTTTTTCTTTTGTAAAAAGAAATTAAGGATTCGAAGAATCGTTATTATGGGTTTATAATGCAAATAAACCCGTAACATCGTTCTGTCAAGTCTTTAAGGTGGAGATTTGCGAAGCAAATACTACCGTGACTTGACAGGTTGATATAATCTGCCAACACCTCTGAACATTTGTGTTCCGAGGCTTTTTTATGCCCGAATACTGCTTTTTACGGCGGTGTTCGGGCACTTTTTCTTTGCTTCAAAATATCGTGAGAGTTTTTGAGAGATTCTAAGAGACAGCAAATTTCAAAATCCCAAATTCGTTTTGGTGCTATTTAGGGCATTTATGACTGAGACTTTTGAGAGACATCGCTCAAATCAAAATCGTAACACGAATTGAAATGAGCAAAAAATTTGAGAGACTTTTCAAAAAATAATGAGGGCTTAAAGTAATAAAACTTTAAACCCTCTCTTTTAAGTTTGCTCTTGACTTGTTATTATAGAATGTTGTACAAAAAATTATAGGGAGTTAATGCGTTTAAAACTCCCTATATATAGTATGAAAAATATATTTTAATTAGTGCTTTGATGCCTTATGATTAGCTAAAGTTTTTCCCGCTTTAGACTTGGCACTTTTAGATGATAATTTTGTGGCAAGTGTTTTTCCAGCCTTTCCAACTTTTCCTCCATGATGAACTGCCATTATTCTACTACCTCCTTATAACTATTACTTATGTATGATATTGCTTTTTTATTAATGTGGAATGTTTGATTAATTCCGATTTCTTTACGAATCCTTTTTAGTATTTTTTCACAATAATATACGGTATTTTCTTTACTTAATTTGCATTCCTCGTTTAGAGTTGAAATATCCCATATTAAACTTGATTTGAATGTTAAACACATTTTGCTATAATTTTCTACTATATAAGAATTTAATCTGCTATTATCAATTTTTTCAGTATGATTTATTTCAGAAAGTAAATTTATGATAATTTTAGATAAGTCATTATATAAATTATAATTATAGTTATATAGAGTGTTTCTTTCATATGATTTTTGATTTATATGATTAATGGTTATAGGTATTAGGATTAGTGTAATGATACCGCTTACCATACCTGATAAAGGTGTACGTATATCTTCTGGAAGAGACAAGTACATTATTATTGTAGGAATAAAAATTACAAATGCGATTGAAACCCAGTACATTATCATAAATCTGTCCATAAATTCATCAACTTTATCTAAAATTCTTCTAAATGTTGAATGAGAATAATAATAATTCTTTTTTGTGTTGTTTTGATTATTCATAATAGCTCCTTTTAGAAAAAATAGCCAGCAGGTTAATCTGCTGGCTATATAATTTATTTCAATTTGTTTACGGGAATGCGAAATGCTCGCTTACCATAGTTTTTTGCATAATATGTTACGCCTTTGATGGTAATACTTGTTCTGTAAACAAACTGACCAGCATCTTTATTGGTCATACAATATTTACCTATTCCTTTCCCAACGGCGCCACAAATCATATCTTGACAAATCAGTCAAAATGTGGTAACATAACTAATGTACTGGTTAGTATGTCGGGTTTCAACCGTTGTATTAACCCTAAGCAGTAGTTGCCGCTACTGCTTTTTTTATTGCCAATTGCGTTTGTACGCAATTTCAGCAGCTTGATGAGAAACTTTACATTTATTAGATATTTGCTCTATAGACATAAATTTTGTTTGATTTTTAGGAATTAAAAGCGCACTAGCAAATGTGTTTGCTTGCCATTCAGGATTTCTATAGGCAGGTACCTCTAATTCTGCTCTTGCAAACAGACAGCCTTCTCTATGTAAAAAGTAATGTCCAACTTCGTGAGCAATTGTAAATCTATCTCTGCCATTATCGTTACAGGCCCCTTCATAAACAGAAGTAAGTACTTTGATTTGATTTGCATTTGAATCGTAGTATGCGTAAGTTCTGTTTGGCAGTTCATTTGCTTCAACATAATCGTAATTAAAAGAATCATCTATTGATGGAATAACCATTTCTACAAATGAAACAATATCAAAATAACAACCTGAACAATTGAATTTTGTTCGTATATCAGTTGCAAGTTGTTCAATTGCTACTCTACTTAATGCGGGTGCGATTTGGGTTGGCATATTAGTCCTCCTTGTTAAGTATCTTAATAAGCTTTCTAATTTGGTCATCAGATAATCCATCAAATTTTCTTGCAAAAATAAGACCTAAATCTTTATGTTCTGGAGATTGATTAGATAAGCTAATGCTTATATTATCAATAGTAGAGTGAAAAGCTTGAATTAAATTTTTTTGTTCATTAATTGAAATGTTATATATTGAAAACAAAGTATCCATAAATTTTTTGGTAGGTACTCTTTTTCCGTTTTCAATAGCTGATAAATATGCAGAAGTAATTCCTAATTTTGAGGCCATGTCTTTTAAATACTCATCATTAGATATTCTTATTTTTCTTAGTTCTTTTCCTAAATCTGTTAACATAAGCCATCTCTCCTATCAATATTCAGTGCAGTCACTCTATTGATTGATTTAAGAATATCATATTGTAAGCATTTTGTCAAGATAAAAAAGTAAAAAAATATAAACTTTTTTGTTGATGTTAAAAACAGCGGTTTATTAAAAGTTTGATATTTTTTATAAGCGGTTTTGGAGAGATTTTTTGTTTTTGTGAAATCAGTTAAAATAGTAAATACGGATTGCACGGAGCCATATGATATCTATTGGAAAGTAAGAAATGTTGGAGATGAGGCTATTCGTAAAAATATGATAAGAGGAAATATTGTGAAAACAAATTCAAAAACAAAAAAGGAAAGCACAAATTTTAAAGGTCCTCATTATGTAGAATGTTTTTTGGTAAAGAATGAAGTGTGTGTTGCCAGAGATAGAATTGATGCTCCAATTAAATCTTATTAAAAAATTTCAAAATTTCAAAGCCATTTTATTGCGATTTAGGGCATTTATGACTGAGACTTTTAAGAGACATTGCTCAAATTAAAATCGTAACACGAATTGAAGTGAGTAAAAAATTTGAGAGACATTTCAAAAAATAATGAGGGCTTAAAGTAATAAAACTTTAAACCCTCATTTTAAGTTTGCCCTTTTATATTGTTTATCAATCAAAAATGTAAAGGTAGCCATCAGTAAGATTCTTTTTTCATATTTAAACCTCTTTAATACCATTTATTTACCCAACCTTTATCATCGGTGAATGATTGGGTAGTGGATTTTGTATTTGATGTGCATTGAGTTTTTTTAGTAGTTGTTTCATTGTTTTTTGAAGTGGTTTCTAATGTTTCTGAGTTATTATTATTTTTAGAAATTTCTGATTCAAATGAAGTTATATTATCCGATTCTCTTTTATAAGAATAGTTTTGAATATTAGTAGATGATTCTTTTTGAGTAACAGTTTCTGTAATATTTGAATGATTTTTTGTTGTGTTACCATTATCACTTGTTGATGGCTCTTGATTTTTTGTGTACATGCCACCGTATTTATTTGTAACAGCAGCAGAATTATTACTACTGCTGTTATTTGTGCAAGCAACAAACGAACAAATTATAACTACAATAGAAATCATAAGCAAAATTTGTTTTTTCATATTTTATCCCCATGGGAACGGTGTATCGTTATCATCGGTACTGCTCGTTGTGATTACGCTTATTGTATTAAATTCTTCAATGGCGCAATCGGGTTTGATATATTTTTCTTTCATTGTCACACCACCTTTTCTAAAATATGCTTTAATGAATTTTTTGTACTTTCGTCAACATCACTGTCTTTTAAAACAGCGTCAGCAATGGTCATATAACTGTGAGTTACTGTGTCGGAATAAAAATATTCTCCACCGATTTTTATATATCCCTTTGCTGAAATTGTTTGATTAAATGCTTTGCTTGTGTTAGGCACTTCGGTGAATACAAGATTATATGTTGTATAATCACCATGGTTGATTTTGTTTTTAGCTATAAGCTTTGTTCCGTTTTGGACAGTTAAATCGTCAGTTTCACCTAAAGTATAAACAAATCCGTATTCTTCAATATTTTTGTTTTGCGGACCGTTATACTGAAAACCGAATCTCATTCCGGCATCGGTTATCCTAATAGAACCGCCGTTCTTTTTAACATCTCCGAGTAAGCTTATATTGTTTTCTTTAGCATAACTTTCCATAGAACTGCCGTTAGGTGCCAAAACAGTTAATCGATTACAATCTTTAAAAGTGTTAATTGCAAAAGATATGTCTGCATCACTTGTTTTGATAAGTTTTAAGTTTTTGCAACCCAAAAATGCATGATTATCAATTTCGTCTAATATTCCTAATTTAGCATTTGTGAGAGATGTGCAATTTCTGAAAACACCTGTGTTTGCATAAGTTAAGTTTGGCATTTCGACATTCACTAAGCTTTGGCAATTATCAAAAGCGTATATGCCGCAATCTTCTACACCCGGTGCAATGACCTCTTTTAGATTAGGGCAGTAAGCAAAAGCATATTTGTCAATTTTCTTTACGCTTTTAGGCAGTATGATTTTTTCTACAACTTTATTACCGGTAAAACACCATTTTCCGATTTCTTCCACAGAATATGAATCTATTTCATCGGGAACTTCGATTACTTTTTGGTCTAATATTTGGCATCTGTCAGCAATATTGTATTGCTGTGTTGAGGTTGCCTTTGTTAAACGGTAACCGCTTTCTTCCGTATATATCGGTGCAGAAAATGTTAAAACCGTTTTTGCCTTGCTTGGAGCATAAGCAACAACTGTAACATTCTGCCATTTTGAGAGTTTTATTGTTTCACCCAAGTTGTACTTATATTCGCTTGCACCCGGACAGTTTTTATAAGAAATATCGGGATCACTTCCCAGTCCGAGTTCATAATAGATTTCAACATTTTCGTCATTGCTTGAAAATGAAATGTTCGAACAACCGGTGCATTCGTTTTTACTTACTTTGTATTCAAGATTGACTTGTTCAAGCTCACAACCGAGCAGTTTTTTTACGCAAGCATAAGCATCTGCAATTATTCTGTGCTTTTCGGAAATGTTTTCATCATTAGTTGAATAACCTGTTTCTAAAAGCAATTGTTTAACTTCTTTAACAGTAATGCCCGGCTTGGCATAAAGAAGTAAAGAACATATTGATGCAACGAGAGGTGAAGCCGCTGAAGTTCCGGTAAAGAATTTACTTGAACCGCTTTGGTCATAGCTGTTAAGTGCGTAGCCATCGGCGTAAATATCAACAGCATTTCCGAAATTACTGAATGAAGTGATTCTTTTATTGCTTGTGACGGCTCCGACGGCTATTGAATCATCTAACATAGCAGGGTATTTGTATCCTGATAATTTTTTAGAGTCGTTTCCGGCAGCACAAACGATTATCATGCCGTGTGAATTTGCATAATCGGCTGCCTCAATCATAGCTTTTGACTCTTTTGCCTCTCCCAACACAAAACTGCAATTAGCGATTTTGCAATTATCCGATATTGCTAAATATATTGCAGATACCGCATATGATATTGTAGATGGTTGACCGGTATCCTCAATTTGATATGAATAAAGTCGTACAGTGTCAAGTGTGTTATTTATTATTACTCCTGCTACGGAAGAGCCATGACCGTATTCGTCTTGTGTACCATCGGATGAGTGATCATCAAGATACGAATAACCGCCGGCAAGTCTGTTTTTGGTGATATTGTTTACCGATATGCCTGTATCAATAACTCCGATGTTTTGCGTAGCAATTGAAATGTTCTCTTTTTTCATTAGTTTTATTGCATCATCAATATTCTGAGTTACTGTACTGTAACAGTTCGGTGTAAGATTATAGCTTGACTCAGTTTCGATGCTGCATAGAGAATTTTCTAATTTACTGTCGTATTCAACATAATTTACATATGATTTTGATGTGTAGTAGTTATATGCTTTTTTTGCGGAATCTGCACTTGGAAATTGAAGGACATATAGTCCTTCAATTCCTGTTGCAATATCAACAGCATCTAAAGTGTCAATATCTTTCTCAGAGCTGACTATGAGTCTGTTTGAAACATCATAATCCTTTGAATTTATATCTTTTAACTCATCAGCAAATTGATAAGTTTCTGTTTGAAAAACTTTATCGGTGATCGAAACATACTTATCTGCAGCTAACGCAATATTGCTTGGTACAATGATTAAAAGAACAAGTACTATTGATATTATTTTTTTCATAAAATCAAACTCCTGAATAGTTAATTGAAACATGGCAAATTATTGAAATTGTTATAGAAATTAGTGCTAAAAAATAAAAATTTATATAAATTGGATTGGTAATGGAACTTCTATTTTTTAATATTTTTTCAGATAATTGTTTTTCTGTTTCTAATTCATAACAGACATTTTTTTCTTTGTTTATTAAAAGCAATGTGATTAACGATAAAGGTATTGCAATTTGCCAAGTGAATAACAAATTTATCAATAGCATGCAAAAACAATTCAGCATCAATATTTCACAAGCAATCATTTTTAATCTTAGATTTGATTTTTTTTATTTTTTTGATAAACAATAAAAAAAGTGTTGTAACTATTGAAGATAAACAGAAAAAAATATTATTACTATATAAATTGTTGTATTTGTTTTTGTGCAATCAATAAAAAAGTTTATCATATTA
Source organism: uncultured Bacilli bacterium (assembly GCA_934162665.1). Classification (GTDB taxonomy): domain Bacteria; phylum Bacillota_I; class Bacilli_A; order RF39; family UBA660; genus RUG14670. The sequence continues at coordinate 7,945 of CAKPJN010000014.1, read as the reverse complement.
CCAACCATCAGAACCGTCTACTATATTATCATCTTTTCCAATGTCATTTGAACTTGTTGTGATAACATTTGCAGATGAAAACTCCTGAATTTCAGTATTTGGTTTAGTGTATATTTCTTTCATCATTAACCCTCCAATAATTTGTTGATTGCATTTTTAGTGTCTTTATCTATTTCCTTGTCATTGATAACAAGATTTGATACTTCGCTAAATGAGCCGCTTAATGTATTTGAATAAAAATACATTCCGTCTATACAAACATAAGCTCGTGCCGTAATATTATTGTTGTAATAAGCTTTGGGAATGTTTGAAATTACAAGATTAAATGATGTATTTCCATCATTTTCCACTCTGTTTGGAGCAAGTGATTTCTTAACGGTTGTACCATTTACTGCTTCAATAGATAAATCTTTAATTCCTTTTTGACTGTATATAAATCCGTATTCAATATTTGAAGCCAAATTTTCAATTTCGGGTATTTCGCTCCAGTCAAAACCAAATCTTAATCCTGCAACCGTGGTGCAAATTGATCGCCCTTTAGCATTAACATTTATTGCATCTTTTTGATCGCTTTCTCTTTTGTCACTTGTAATAAATTTTATGTCATTTTCTTTAGCATATGTTTCTGCATAAGAACCGCTGGGAGCAATAATTGTTGCCTGTGTTGCCGGGTAAAGTTCATTTTCTTCAAATTTATCTGACAAGTACAACTTGAAATCCACTTCTGTAGGTAATCCACCGATATACTCAATACTGGGTAAATAAACCCATTCCAAATTGCCGCAACATAGGATAAAACCTCGTTCACTTGTTACTGCCTTAGGAGCATAAACGAATTTTAAACTCATTGTTTTACTGTTTTCTTCTTCACTTGAAGGGAAAATTGCCGGAAGATTTACGGCATTAGGAAGATAAAGTTCCTCTAAAGAAAAACAATCGGTAAATATGTTTTGATAATCAGCGTTATAGCTTTCAACAAAATTAGGCATATTGATATGCTTAAGTTCTTTGCATTGATAAAATGTACGTGAACCAAAATTCTTAACATTAGGAATATCAATATATTCAGCGTGGCAACTGTCAAATGTGCTGCCTTCAAGCTTTTCGGGTAAAGATAATTCTATGTTTTTAAAATATGAACCTTTAAATGCACCTGATTCGACTTCTTGAATATTTCGTAAATCATATTCGCCTTCTTTTACAAATTCGGTAAGTTTAACACAATTATTAAATGCACCGTTTGCTAACTTTTCTATTTCAGGTGCGTATAAATGTTCAAGTGCATAGCAATTGCTGAAAGCACCGCTTGCCCAATATATTAAAGGTAAGTCGGCAGATATAAGCGGCGTATTCGCAAATGTGTCTTGAAAGTTATAAACATTTGGAAAATATGCATATTTGAATCCTGTTGCCTCAAATGCACTCGAATATAATTCTTCAACTGTTTCATTAAAGTTGACTGTTTCAAGCTTTTTACAGCTTTCAAAGGCCGATGTGTTTACAAGCGAAACATTAGGCATATCAACATTTGTTAATGATGTGTCAGAATAAAAACAAAATGTGCCTATTTTTGTTACTCCTTCGGCAGTAATTGAGGTGAGTTTTGTACATTTATTGAAAGCATTTTTACCAAGTGTTTTTACTGTTTTCGGCAATTGAATTACTTTTATATCGCTGTTTGCAAATGCATTATTTGCAACTGATACAGGAGTTATTCCGTTAATTGTATCGGGAACTATAATACTTGTCTTTTCACCCGAATAGCTGCTTACGGCACCGGCTGCCGTGATTTCAAAATCACTTTCGTCTGCTTTGTATATGACAGAGTAATTGAGAGGAACATATTTGCTTTTTCCGGTTTCGTTTATTGCAACAGCAACAAATGATTTGCTGTCATCAATAGTCATTGTGCCATCAAATACTTCTCCGTTAGTCAAAGTCGGAATAGTATTATCGGTAGTGTATTTTATTGTATATCCGCTTTCTGCATTTGCCGTAAGATTGATAACTTCATTGTATGCACCGCTTTTTTGGCTGAATGTTGGTTCAGGTGCAAGCATTTCTTCATAAATTGCAGAATAGTTTAAAATTCCCGCACCGCACCATTCGGCTCCTGAATTTGAAACAATCGGAAAAGCAGCATCTTTAATTTTGTCTTCAACTTCTTTAGATGTTAGTGTGTTGTCAAGCATCAAAACCGTAGCTGCTGCGGCAGTTACAAACGGTGCTGAAAATGATGTCCCGCTGTGACTGTTTGTATATCCGCCACCTAAATTTGTTGTGTAAATGTTATCACCCGGAGCGGCAATGTCAACCACGGAGCCGAAATTAGAATAATAACTTTTTTCATTTTTCGAGGTTGATGCCGAAACCGTTATTACATTATTTATGTTTGAAGGGGAGTAGTTACCTGCGTCGCTTGATTCATTGCCTGCTGCAACAACTACGGTGCACCCCTTTCCAATAAGGCTTTCTATAAGACTGCGAAGAGTTTTTTCAAACGGGTCAAGCTTATCGTATTCGCCGCCTAATGAAAGGTTGATAACATCGGGAGCGTCGTTTTCTGAAAGTATATGATTAACGGCGGCAATAATTTGTGAAGTGGCACATTTACCGTCGCTGTTGAGCACTTTATATGGCTTTATTTTTACATTTTCGGTAGTGTTTTGCATAACAATACCTGCGACCATAGTTCCGTGTCCCTGATCGTCCATACTGTCATTGGTTTTGCCGCTTGTTGAGAAATTCAAATTTGTATCAACAATTCTGTTTTTCAAATCTTTATGCGTATAATCGACACCTGTATCAATAATTCCGACTGTTACCTCCGACAGTTTTCTGTCGGAGGCTTTTATTGCATTTAAGGTTTCAACTGATTCAATTCTGTCATTACCCCAAGTTTTCGATGTAGCTTGTGTCGAATTTACATCAGCACATGAGAGAACCGAATCATATTCAGCGTTAAATCCGTCTGAATTTATAAGCTCCTTTGCGTTTTTTGCAAGTTCATCGGTTTCGTATTGAAGAATTGTATATCCAAGACCGATTACTTTGTCGACAGCACCGTAATCATCTGCAACATTACCGGATGATACTATAAGTCTGTCTTTAATTATTTTTTGGTCACTTTCAGCATCAGAAATGTAATCTTCATCTGAATCATATATATCTATTATATCATTTAGCGAGTCGGAAAAATACCCGATAATGTGTTTGTTGACTTGTGCCGCTATTACGCTTTGACACGGAGCAAATACAGATATACTCAGTATTATTGACAGGATTAAACATAACTGCTTTTTCATAGTATCACCCTTGAAATTTTTGCTCTTCAATTTATTCTGAGAGTCATATTGGTAAGTAATAGTATATATTTTTTTGTAGAAAAATATATAGAAATTACAATAGTGGTATGGTTTTTGGTCATTTTTGGTTTGCAATCATAAAACAGACAAGAATAAAATTGTTAAAAGCGCACAAAAGACCGCAACCTATTTTTATAGATTACGGTCTTTGAGGTTTATTGAATGTTTTTAATGTTTAAAAATAATTGTTGTTATAAATAGCTTTTTGTCATTTTCATAAAGCCATTCATATTCAGCATTATTCTTTTTTGCGTATTTTTCTATAATTCTTGTACCAAAACCATGCTCTGCTTTGGATTTCTTTGTTGTTAATAATTTGTGTGCTTTATCAATCGGAGGAGTATCGCAACTGTTGGATACTTTTAAAATGTCAAAATTATTAACACGAATAAGCGAAAAATCTATAATCTTTTCCCGACTTTGTTTAGCTGATTCAAAGGCGTTGTCCATTAAATTATTAATTAGCATCGAGAGATCGGAATCGGGGACATAATCGAGATTAGCTGTTCGGACTTCAATATTAAGCTTAATATTATTGTTATTGCATAATGCACTGTATTTGCTCAGTAATAAATCAAGAAGATTGTTATTTGTTAATTGAACAATGTCATATTTTTGAATATCACCTATAACACCTTTAATATATGAATCTATTTCTTCAATATTATCTATGTTTGCTATTGTTAAAAAATGATTTTTTGTATCATGAAAAAGCATACGCATTTCATTGTTTTGATGCTTTAAGACTTCTATGTAATCATTGTTGATTTCAAGCAATTTATTTTCTGTTTGCAATTCATTTAGATATGCATCACTTTTAGCTAATCTTTGATAGTAAATAAAAACATAAATACAAGCAATAATCATTATTATATTTAAAATTATAAAGCTGATGTTGTACCTGTTATCATAATTATTAACAAAAGACATTCTTAAAAATAAAACAGAAATAGCAATGGAAATGAATGGGAATATAAATAAAGGTATAAATCTTGTTGAATTATTACTTTTAAATTTCAGTTTATTGATGATAAAAGCAATAAATTGAGTAACTGCAAAATATATTATCTTACTTATAATTGTTAATATATAAAAGGTTGCCGGGTTTGTTTTGTACGCATTTGTGGGAAATTTCATCACATAAGATGAAAAAAAGAGTGCTATCATTTCTGCACCAAACATAACTGCATCCAAAAGAATAGAATAAATTATAGCTTCTTTAGTTTTTATTTTAAAGCATATTATAAAAAACAGCAGATTTAATATAAAAAACACAACGAGATTTAATATTTCGTTATTTACAAATTTTAAAATCAAAGCACCTGTTAAGAAAATGAAAAATCCTATAAACAAAGTATTAATTGTTTTGCTTTGCTTTTTATCATAATTATATGAAATGAATACAAATGCTATAATCATTTCAAATGTATAAAGGAAAATATCAAATATCAGTTTCATATTACATACCTGTCATATATCTAACAAAAGCTTTGTGTACTGCGGATTTAAAATTCCTTGACACAGGAATATTATAATTATTATCTAATTGAACAATGTCATTTTCATATTTGGTTATATATTCCATATTTATTATATAACTTTTATGGGTTTTAACAAAAAGTGAACTTATTAAATGCTCTTCCCAAAAAGCAATTTTGTTAGAAGATATATATGTCTTTTCTTCTGTAACAACCTTTGTTTTTCTATGACCTATAGGCTCAATTTCGATATATATAATATCACTGGCGTTTATTCTGACAGACGCATTATTTTCCTTTAGAAAAAATTTTATTGTGGTATTATCAATTCTTTTAAGAGCATTATCGAGTCCGTCATAAAATCTTTTTGAATCAATTGGTTTTTCAAAAAATCTTGCAGCATTAAGATTTAACGCTTCATCAAGGTATTTTTTATGAGATGTTATATACATTAAAACTATGTGATGATTCTTTTCTCTGAGTATTTTACCTAATTCAATTCCATTACAACCCGGCATTTCTACATCAAGAATAGCGATATTAAATTTTTCATCACTTTCAAGTACGGCTTGTCCGTTATCAAATGTCGAAATATCGAGAGAAAGATTTTTGCTCAAAGCATACTCGTCAAGCAAATTCTTAACCTCATCAACTATATTCAAATTATCATCACAAATTGCAATTTTCATATTATCACCGCCAAATAAAAAATCGTATAACCAACTAGTTTGATTATACGATAGTAAAATTTTTATTTCAAGTATGTATTATTTCAAGAATTTGCAAAAACAATAGCATCCCGTCTGTTTATCTGATTCACTTAGAAAGCAGTCAACAATCGGCACACATGTAATAATAGCTTTATTTCCTTGATAAAATATATTTTTGAATAAGTTGTTTTATAATTTTGCAATGTTTTTAATTACTTTTCTTTCAAATCTTGCGTATACTATAATAGATTATCATTATCAAATATTTTTCGTATTTTCTGAAAAAGTTCTTGCATTTTTGCAATATTTTTGGTAATATAATCACAGTGATCGTGTTATGTAGCTTGCGAGGCGCATAACAAGGGGGAGTTTCTGCGGGAACTCCCCCTTTCACATATGTGAGGGGAGTATTATGGAAGATAAGAAGTTTTTAACATATGAACAGCAGGTTCAAAAACTTTATGACAAAAAATTAGAAATTTCTAATTGTCAGGAAGTAATTGAATTGCTCAAAAAATACAGTTATTTTAATTTGGTGAATGGTTATAAAGCTCCATTTAAAAACAAAGACGGAAACTATAAAAAAGGAACTTCAATTAAAGATATTTATAGTTTATATATTTTTGATGATGCATTTAGACATATTTTAATGAAATACATATTGATTGTAGAATTAAATGTAAAATCATTGCTTTCATATAGCTTTAGTGAAAAATTTGGTGAAAACCAAAGTGAATACCAAAATGCAATGAATTATAAATACACACCTAACAATCAAAGAGACATTAATGAATTAATCCAAATTATAACTAAGCAAATTAACAATGCTTGGAAATTTTTCTATGTTGATCATCAGAAAAAGAAACATAATAATATTCCGTTGTGGGTGCTGATAAAGACTTTAACATTCGGTAATATGTCTAAGATGTATAGTTTGCAACAAGATTGTATTAAGAGCGACATCGCAAAGGAATTTCCTCTTATAAAAGAAAATCAGTTATCAATAATATTAGATATTTTAACCAGATACAGAAATGTATGCGCACATAATGAAAGATTATTTGATTTCAAATATCAACAATCTCGATTAAAAACAACAATGATTCATAAGTATTTTAACTTATACACTAATAATCCTTCCGCCTCTAATTTGTTTGATGTGATAATATTTCTAAAATATTTACTTAATGAATATGAATTTTCTTCTCTTGTTGAAGATATCGATTTTATATTGCAAAAATTATCAAGAGAAACAAATCAAATACAAAAAAGCCAAATTTTAAAGCTTATGGGATTTCCGCAAAATTGGAAAGATATAATTGATTTATAATATAATTAACTGTAAAGTTTTTATTTTGTTATCGTGAAGATTAGCAACAGGAAATTTATAAGCACTTTTCAACACCTCAGTGTAAGGTTCGCAATTCCTCATACGAATTTGCGGTTTTTAGCAAAAATAAAATTCTGAGAGATTTTTGAGAGACGCAAAGTCTTAAAAATGGCTTAAATAGGCGGTTTTGAAAAAAGATTGCGAGGCTCTGACTCCGTCATTTAAGGTTCGAATCCTTATACCTCTGCCAAAGAAATTAAGGATTCGAAGAATCGTTATTACGGGTTTATAATACAATTAAACCCGTAACATCGTTCTGTCAAGTCTTTAAGGTGGAGATTTGCGAAGCAAATACTACCGTGACTTGACAGGTTGATATAATCTGCCAACACCTCTGAACATTTGTGTTCCGAGGCTTTTTTATGCCCGAATACTGCTTTTTACGGCGGTGTTCGGGCACTTTTTCTTTGCTTCAAAATATCGTGAGAGTTTTTGAGAGATTCTAAGAGACAGCAAATTTCAAAATCCCAAATTCGTTTTGGTGCTATTTAGGGCATTTATGACTGAGACTTTTGAGAGACATCGCTCAAATCAAAATCGTAACACGAATTGAAATGAGCAAAAAATTTGAGGGTTTGAATCATAAAACCTCTTTTTATTTCACTGTATTTTTTATTTTTGCGCTTGCTTTTTATTAATATTTTAAAAAACTGTATTTAAAAAGAGCGAGCAATATAAACGCTCACTCTTTCTTAATTAATAAACTACTATATTATAATCTTTTGCAATCATTTCATAGTAGGCTTGTTCAATTTCTTCCCACGCTTTTGCGCCGTTTTTTAATTTTTCTTTTTCAATATCGCTGACAATTATTAAAACAGTACCTATCGGCATTTCATAATCTTTAGAAATATCATATATTTCACATATCCTTTTCATCTATATTCTCCTTGATTTTTGATTTGTGAATTTTCAAAAATCAAAAATTATGGATATTTAGCTATGTAACATAACCACATACAACTAAAAATGAATAAAAAAATACGCCTTGTGAAATTTCAT
>CAKPJN010000013.1 GCA_934162665.1 uncultured Bacilli bacterium | reverse complement strand
CAAGAAAAAAATCAATCCTAATTTAGAATTGATTGTCTATTTATTCTCGAAACTTATAAAAAGTTCGAGCGGATTTCCCTATGGTGCCGACGACGTAGAGGTCTACAACTCTTCACAAAGGCGATTGATATCCAAATCAATCACTATATACATTTTATCAAAATTTAAAAAAATGGGAATACCATTTTATAAAAAACATTTACTTATATAGATAATTTAATTATTATTAACTTTTTTAAATTTATAATAGAATGCAAATCCACCAAATTCACCTTTATTTTCTTTATAATTTTTTATTTGGATTAAACTTAAGCACCATAGTATCTAATCTTACATCTGCATCTTTTCCTAATTCTTCTTTTAAGTTTTTTAAATATTTTTTATATTCTTTAATATTTTGTATTTTTTGTAAATTATCATTATGGCTTACTTTTCCTTTTTTTATAAAATTTAGTTGTTCTTCTATTGTTCTATTTTTTAGTACATCACTATTTATAGCTATTTTATATGCATTCTCATTATAATCATAGCTTTTTAATGTTTTAATTAATCTTATTTGTTCTTCTATTGTTCTATTTTTTAGTACATCACTATTTATAGCTATTTTATATGCATTCTCATTATAATCATAGCTTTTTAATGTTTTAATTAATCTTATTTGTTCTTCTATTGTTCTATTTTTTAGTACATCACTATTTATAGCTATATTATATGCATGCCAATTATAATAACATTTTTTTAATTCTTCCATTAATTTTATTTGTTCTTCTATTTTTCTATTTTTTAACACATTACTATTTGTAGCTATATAACATGCATTCACATTATAATCACAATTTTTTAATTCTTCCATTAATTTTATTTGTTCTTCTATTGTTCTACTATCTAATACATTACCATCTATAGCTATTGCATATGCATTTTCATTATAATCATAGTTTTTTAATGTTTCAATTAATCTTATTTGTTCTTCTATTGCTCTATTTTCTAACACATCTCTATTTTTCGCTATATTATATGCATACCAATTATAATAACATTTTTTTAATTCTTCCATTAATTTTATTTGTTCTTCTATTGTTCTATTTTTTAACACATTACTATTTGTAGCTATATAACATGCATTTTCATTATAATCATATTTTTTTAATTCTTCCATTAATTTTATTTGTTCTTCTATTGTTCTACTATTTAATACATCACTATCTGTAGCTATATTATATGCTATTTTATTATAATCATATTTTTTTAATTCTTCCATTAATTTTATTTGTTCTTCTATTGTTCTATTTTCTAACACATTACTATTTGTAGCTATATAACATGCATTTTCATCATAATAACATTTTTTTAATTCTTCCATTAATTTTATTTGTTCTTCTATTGTTCTATTTTTTAACACATTACTATTTGTAGCTATATAACATGCATTTTCATTATAATCATATTTTTTTAATTCTTCCATTAATTTTATTTGTTCTTCTATTGTTTTATTTTTTAACACATTACTATTTGTAGCTATATTATATGCATGCCAATTATAATAACATTTTTTTAATTCTTCCATTAATTTTATTTGTTCTTCTATTGTTCTACTATTTAATACATTATCATCTATAGCTATACTGCATGCATATTTATCACGATTTTTTAATTCTTCCATTAATCTTATTTGTTCTTCTATTGTTCTACTATTTAATACATTACTATTTTTAGCTATCATACATGCATTTTCATTATAATCACAGTTTTTTAATTCTTCCAAAAGTCTTGTTCTTACTTCATATGGCACGTTATCAAAAGTTTCAACAATACTGTTTAACAAATTAATATTACTTATTTTACTTGATAACAATTCTAATTCTTCTATTTTCATATATTTCGCCTCTTGGCCCGTTATTATACATCAAAAAATAATAAAAAGAAAGAAAAATTTTATTTTTTTCATATTCACGTTTTAGAATTAATTAAAAATATAGTTAATAAAAATACTTTTTTTGCTTTTTAATAGAAAAAAAACTAATATTTCTGTTAGTAATCTATTACTCTCGAAACTTTAAAAGTTCGAGTATCAATCAATCTGGTGCCGAAAGTAAGAATTGAACTTACCGCTGATCCTTACCAAGGATCTGTTTTACCACTAAACTATATCGGCATATATAAAATAAAAACGTTGATTTCTCAACGTAATATCATAATGGTGGAGCATAGCGGGATCGAACCGCTGACCTTCACGGTGCAAACGTGACGCTCTCCCAGCTGAGCTAATGCCCCAAAACAATCACTTACAACTCAGTAAGTAATTGAATTATACCATATACTTTTTTGAAAAGTCAATATTTTTTATACTTTTTTTGAAGTATTTGTTTTTCTGTATAATATTTATCATTACTTTTAATTAAATGTCCCCTATTTCTATGAAATTTATTAATATCATCAACTATAAGATGATTATAAAATACATAGTTATTCAAATACCTTTCCAACAAAAATTTTTCATAAAAATAATTAATTCTTCTATATTCAAAAGTAATCTTATATATCAAAAATAAAACTACAACAATGATATTAATTGAAATATCTTTAAAATATAAAAACAACATAATAAAAACTATCAAATAACTTATAAAAATAGATAATAGTAAACTATTCTTAAAAGAAAACTTTAGTGATAAAACTATATTTAATAATTTTCCCCCATCTAAAGGATATATTGGTAATAAATTAAAAAATAAAATCCCATAATGATAAACTTTTATCATAGAAATATATGAATACATAAAATCTATCTTAATCAAAATAAAATAAGCAACACACTGCATTAATGGTCCCATTATTAAAATAATAAATTCTATCCACTGATTAATATTAAAATCCATATCAAATTTAGAAATGCCACCAAATGGATAAATACATATTTTATCAACACTAACTCCAAATAAAAAAGCTGTTACAAAATGGCCAATCTCATGGATTATAAGTAAATACATTATAATAAAAAAAGGCATAAAAGAACCAGTAAGAATCGCTGCTATACAAAAAATATAAACTAAAGGATGAATATAAAAATAATTAAATATAGTCTTTATAATCTAAATACTTCCCATCTTTTTGAAAAATAAGATATAATTTATCAGACTTACATTCTCCAAGTAATTGCCCTTTTTCAACATAGTCATACATCTTAATATCAACTGCATTAATATTAGAATAAAAGACATCCACTCCATCTACTTGTTCAACAATTACAGTTGTACCATAATCTTCCTTTTCTCCCATAAAAATCACAATGCCACTTTCTAAAACTGGAACCATATAATTTTTATTAACTGTTAACACAACCCCATCTTTATAAGTATTCTTTTTACTATAAGTTAGTTTTTCATTAAAAACAGGCTCTTCTTCCTTTAAAATTTTATCAATAGATAAAATATTACCAAAATATTTTTGATATAAAGATTTAGCTTTAGTAAATTTTATATTTTTTTCATACACATTATGAATAATCAAATTTTTTATTTTTGAATCTTGTCTTACTAAAATCATACCTACTAAAAATACAATAATTGTCAATAATAATTTACTCATAAATACCTTAACACTTTTTTTAAGCACTAGTTTTTTCTTTACTGTTTTATTTTCCATATATTAGTCTCCTCAACTAATAATATGTCAAAAAAAAATAAATATTCTAATTAATATTTACTTTCTTATACTTTTTAGGAATAAATTTAATAATAATAAATACTATTTCTCCATAAATAATATTTAAAATAAGACTATGACCAATCTTATATAATATTTTATTAATAGTAATAGGTACTAAATTAAATAATAGAAAAATACCGCCTGATAAACTCTCATATATAACAACAACTAAACTAATATATAAAATAAGTTTTAAATAATCAACATTTAAATACTTATAAACCTTATCTGTAATATATGCAATAACTAAAAACATAAATCCATTAAAGAATAATAAATTAGTATAAAATAAATCATATAAAACACCTACTATAAAAGATGTAATATAATAATCTTTTTTCTTATGATAATAAAGTGGATATATTAAAAAAATACTAACTACAGTAAGAAGCGGTGTAAATAAAGATAAATCATCTACCATATATGGCAAAAAATTAGTAAAAATTCCATCTAAAATAAATGATACTACAACTACAATAATACTAATCATTATTTTTCTCCTTCAATACTGTTACATAATGAATATTATTAAAATCTTGTTTTGTCTTTACATATAATGTCTTACTTACATCATACTTATCATTTACTATTTTTTCTACCTTACCAATATAAATACCTCTTGGAAATTTATCACTAAGGCCACTAGTAACAATATTATCTCCAACATTTACTGAACTCATCTTATCTACTTCACTAACAATAACACAACCACTCTTTTTATCATAACCAGATAAAATAGCATATGTATCACCAGTTCCAGTTTGTATTGATACACTAATTTTATAATTAACATCATCTGAAGTTATTAATTTAATCTCACTAGAATTATTAGACACCTTAGAAATCTTACCTAACAATCCATCTTTAGTAACAACAGCCATTTCTTCTTTTATACCGGATTTTTTTCCTTTATCAATAGTAATAGTATTAAACCAATAACTTTTATTTCTAGATAAGATAGTAGCGTTTTCTATTTTATACTCAGTTAATGTTTCCTTTAAATCTAATACATCTTTAAGTTCTTGAATTTCTTTTTCCAACGAAGAATTAACATTTTTTTGTATTAAATAACTTTCTGTTTGATCAGCACCCTTTTCTTTATTTAGGGATGTAAAAGGATACATAATAACTTTATCAAAAAACATCGATATATCTTTAAAAATATTCTCTACAAAACTAGTTTTCATATTTAATTGTAAAGAAACCCCAAGTAATATAACAACCACAAAGCAAATTACCACAATTACTAACTTATTATGAACTCTTTTACGCTTATACATTAAATCATCCCATTTCTTACTCATTATAATATAATTTGTTTTCTTTAACAACTAAAGATTTAAAATATCTTTATGATCAAAAAAGCTATAATAATTATCATTCCCAACAATGATATGATCAATAACTGGAATTCCCTGGATATATCCTGTTTTCATTAAACTTTCTGTAAATAATATATCTGCTTTACTAGGATTAATATCATTAGAAGGATGATTATGCATACAAACAATACTAGATGCACTAAGTCTATAAGCCTCTCTAAAAACATCCCTAGGATGAGTAATACTTTGATTAATAGTTCCCATAAATAATAACTTCCTTTCAATTAATTCCTTCTTATTATTAAAATAAAGACAATAAAAACATTCTTGTTTAAGACCATCAAATAAATACTTAGAATCTAACCAAATATCATAAGCATTATTTAATTTTTTCAATTTGATTTTATTCTGATTTAGAAATATCCTTTTTCCTAACTCAATACTCGCAACTAGTTCAATTGCTTTTACTACACCAATTCCCTTAATATCAATCAATTGATTAATAGATATATCTCTAAGTTCCTCTAACTCATATCTTTTTAATAAATCAAGCGCTATTTCTTTAACATTTTTATCTTTAGTACCAGTTTTCAAAATAATAGATAATAACTCCTCATTTGATAAATTATTACTACCAACCTGTATAAGTCTTTCCCTAGGTCTTTCTGACTCAGGAATATCTTTTACTCTATAACTCATAAAAACACCTCATATATATTATTATATATAAATTGGCATTTACTTATCTTTTCCTACAATTTCTTCATAATTAGATAACACTACTTCTTCAATAGTTAAAATATCATCCAAATCATTTGTACTTTCTATTAACTTATCAAATTGATCCACATTAGTAGAAAATTCTTCATTAGAAAAACTAAATTCTTTAAGATAAATATCATAACCCTTATCTTTATATAACTTTTCTATCTTTTTAGCATTTTCTAAACTCTTAGTAATACCTAAATAAACATAATACTTATTATCATTATTAGTAATTAATTTACTACTTAATTTTTTAGTATTTTCATTCATAATATCTTCTGAAGAATATACACCCTCTTGTAAAAAATAGTAAGTATTTTGATTACTAAAAGTAGGTTTCACTCCATCTAACTTATAATAAAGCATCTTTCCTACTAAAAATCCTAAAACTACAAATAAAATTCCTACAAACAATGTCTTTTTCATATCATCACCTATTATAAAATAGCAAACTAAAATAACTTATTTTGTCGAAACATAAGAGCAATCATCTACTTTACGTAAAAATTTTTCAAAAAAAAGAATGGTAAAAACCATTCTAAATTTAAGATACCTTTTCTACTTTAATAAAACATTCTTCATCATTAAGCATATAAGAATCGGTTAATGTATCATCTTTTATAAGACTATCACCTAAAACTTCTCCCATAACATAATCATTATACTTGTCTAACATCTTATCAATAGTATCACTACCATTATAATAAATATTAATATGATCAGTAATAACAAAGTCAGCTTCTTTTCTTAAAGATTGAACATTACGTACAAATTCACGAGCAAGTCCTTCAAGAATTAATTCTTCAGTAAGCTCTGTATTTAAAACTACACAAGTATGACTATTACTAGCTGATGCATAACCTTCTTTTTGTTTTAAACTAATTAAAACATTATCACTATTTAATTCAAAACTACATCCATCTAAATCTATAGTAAGTGGATTATCCATAATACCAGCTATTTGACTAGATGATAACTTCGATAAAGCTTCCTGTAAAGACTTAATTTTAGATCCTAATTGTTTACCTAATACCTTAAAATTAGGTTTAATAACATAATCTAAATATTCTGTCATATCATCTCTAAATTCAATACTTTTAACATTTAATTCCTCTTTAATAATAGATATTAAGTCTCCCAAAATAACTTGATCACTAAGTGGTAATATTAAATCACTAATAGGTTGTCTTACTTTAATATTAGCTTCTTCTCTAGCAAATCTACCAAGTGAACAGATATCTCTAACTAAATCCATTCTCTCCTCAACTACATCATCAATAGAATTAATATCTTCTATTGGGAAATCTTCTAAATGTACTGATTCTTTATCAGTTAATTTTTGATAAATTTCTTCTGTAATAAATGGAGTTATTGGTGCACATAATTTACAAAGTGTAACTAAAACCTCATAAGTAGTTAAATAAACAGATTTTTTAGACTTAGTTAATTCACTATCCCAAAAACGTCTTCTATTACTTCTAATATACCAGTTAGATAAATCATCATTTAAGAAAGGAATGATTAATCTAGCTACCTTATTTAAATCATATTCTAAGTAAGCATCATTAACATTTTTAATTAATTTATTAAGTTTAGATATTAACCACCTATCAATTAAATCTCTTTCATTAAGTGGAATATTATATTCTCTAGGATCAATATGATCAGCATTCGCATACATTTCAAAGAAGGAATAAGCATTTCTAAAAGTAGAAATATACTTAGAATAAATTTCCTTTAGGCCTTCTTCATCAAACTTAAGTGGAGTCCATACAGGAGAAGCATATAACATATAAAACCTTACTGTATCAGCACCATACTTTTCCATAATATCGATTGGATTAATAATATTTCCTACTGATTTACTCATCTTTTTGCCATAAGCATCAAGCATCATATCATTAACTACTACATTCTTGAAACTTGATTTACCACTAATTAAAGTAGATAAAACAATTAATACATAGAACCATCCACGAGTCTGATCAACACCTTCTGCGATAAAATCAGCTGGAAATTGGGATTCAAATAACTCTTTATTTTCAAATGGATAATGAAATTGAGCATAAGGCATAGAACCAGAATCAAACCATACATCCATAACATCACTTACTCTACTCATTTCTTTTCCACAATCAGGACATTTAATATGAATATTATCTACATAAGGACGATGTAATTCCAAATTATCAACATCAATTTCTGAAATAGATTTTTCCTTTAATTCTTTAATAGAACCAATTGTTTCAAAATGACCACAATCACATCTCCAAATAGGAAGTGGACAACCCCAATACCTATTTCTAGAAATACCCCAATCAATCATATTTTCTAGCCAATTATTAAATCTTTTTTTACCAATATAATCAGGATACCAATTAACAGTATTATTAGCTTCAATAATTTCTTTTTTATATGCTGTATTTTTAACATACCAAGCTGGTTTAGCGTAATAAATTAATGGTTGTTTACATCTCCAACAGTGTGGATAATCATGACTCATTTTTTGTTTTTTAAATAATTTATCATTTTCTTTTAACCACTTAATTATTTCTATTTCTAACTCTGAATCAGTTACTAATCTACCCTTCCATGGACCTTCTATATAGCAACCATCTTTACCAACAGGATTAACGAAAGAAACACCATTTTCTTGACATACACGACTATCATCAACTCCATAAGCAGGCGCAATATGAACTATTCCAGTACCATCACTAGCTGTTACATAATTATCAGCAAGTACTTCAAAAGCTTTTCCTTCTACCTTTACAAATGGCATTAATTGTTCATACTTAATTCCAACTAAATCACTACCCTTATAAGTTTCTAATACTTTATAGTCTTCACCTAAAACAGTATCTGCTAAACTAGAACATAAAATAAACTTATAACCTTTAGACTCTACTTTAATATATTCAAGTTCAGGATTAACACAAATCGCAACATTAGCCATTAATGTCCAAGGAGTAGTAGTCCAAACTAAGAAATATTCATCACTATCAACTCTTTTAAATGGCACAATAACAGTATTAACACTTACCTCTTTATAACCTTGAGAT
This sequence comes from uncultured Bacilli bacterium, assembly GCA_934162665.1. Taxonomy (GTDB): domain Bacteria; phylum Bacillota_I; class Bacilli_A; order RF39; family UBA660; genus RUG14670. Next base: position 9,487 of record CAKPJN010000013.1, on the reverse strand, counting down.
ACTTCATGTGAAGCAAGTTCAGTTCCACATCTAGGACAATATGGTAATACTTTATTTCCATAATAAATTAATCCTTTTTTATTAAGCTCATTAACAATCCACCATTCAGTTTCAATATATTCATTACTACAAGTAACATAAGGATTATCACAATCAATAAATTGTCCCATCATATCTGTAACTTTTTTTACTTCATCAATATTACTATCAGTTTCAATTTTGCATTCTTCACAAAACTTTTCAATACCAAGTTTTTCAATATCTACTTTAGATTTAAATCCTAATTTTTTCTCAACATTAACTTCAATAGGAAGTCCATGTGTATCAAGACCAATTTTTCTTAAAACACGGTATCCTTGCATTGTCTTATATTTACAAAAAGCATCTTTAATAGTTTTCGCAAATACATGATGAATACCAGGTTTAGCATTCGCATAAATAGGACCATCATAAAAAACAAAATCTTTACTATCACGTCTATTTTCTATTGTCTTATTTAAAATATCTTTCTCTTGCCATTCTTTTACAATTTTTTTCTCTACTTCATTAATATTACCATTTTCTAATTTTTTAAATTCCATAACTAATCCTCCTAACCAAATATTACATAACTATAATAAGCTATAAATAATAATAAAAATACAATTCCTTCTTTTTTACTAATTTTATAATCATTAAATGAAAATAAAAACAAAAGTACTGCAGAAGCTATCATAATAATTAAATCTATCATATTAAAAGTAATATTACTAATTCCTCCAAACAAAGTAACTGGAACTCCTATAACAACACCTATATTAAATATATTACTTCCTACGACATTACCAATCGCAATATCATATTCTCCTTTTCTAGTAGCAGCAATACTAGTAACAAGTTCAGGTAATGATGTTCCAAGTGCAATTATAGTAAGACCTATCATTCTTTCACTAACACCTATTGCCTTAGCAAGATAACTAGCAGAATCAACAACAAAGTTACTTCCTAAAACAATTGCGACAATTCCTAAAATAGTAAATACAATAGATTTTGATAATGACATTTTAACATCATCTTGATCTTCATCAATCTTTTTTCTCATCATAGAAACTAAATAATAAATAAATACTAAAAAGAAAAGTAATAAAACAATACCATCACTTCTAGTAAAAGCATTAGTAAGTCTAGCATCAAATAAATGATCAGAAAGTAATACAGCAAAAAGTGTAGTTATAAGCAAAGTAATTGGTAATTCCTTCTTTACCGTATTATTTTTAACAGATAATGAATGAAATAAAGAAGATACACCTAATATTAACAATATGTTTAAAATATTACTACCTATAACATTACCAAGTACAATATCACCATTTCCAGATAATAATGATTTAACACTAACTGCAAACTCTGGAGCTGATGTACCAAATGCTACAATTGTAAGACCTATTAACATTTTTGATACTTTAAAGTTAGAAGCAACATTACTAGCGCCATCAACAAAAATATCAGCACCCTTAATCAAAATTACAAAACCAACAATTAATAAAATAATATTAATTAACATAAAATTCTCCTTTCAAAACAAAAAAACTATTCTTCCCTAAGGACGAATAGTTCGCGGTACCACCTTATTTTATAAGTATGACTTATACTCTCAATTACTATAACGCGTTACCGTATTTATCTTATCCATAAACAACAACTTGAAAGTGATCTTAATACTAATTACTAACTTGTTTCCACCAAACACAAGCTCTCTATTTAGCTCAAAGTATTACGTCTTTCGCACTTGCTTTCCTAACTAATATAACACACTTTTTTATATGTATCAATGATAAAGTTTTTGAATTTTAATATTTCAATAATTTTATTGCAAATATCTTTAATTAGAATTTTAGACACATATCACTATTCTAATTCTTCTATTTCTTTTTCTGTTAGACCTGTATATTTAGAGATAATTTCAATATCAATATTATCTTTTAACATCGACTCAGCTATTTTTTCTTTTCTTCTTCACCTATGATATTTTTTAAATTATCTAGTCTTTCTTACCCTCTTATAACTTTTCACTTTAGAACAATTCTTATCCTTTTTAATTTTAGTAGGATTAACTCTTGAAAAAGCCATATTAGCTTGATTTTCAATTAATCTTTTATAATCAATTGTTGTATGTAAATGTAAAATACCCATATTACTACCTCCATTATATTTATATAATATCATAATCAAAATAAATATACAAGAAAAAGTAATCAAAATGATTACTTAGGATCCAATTCCAATACTTCTATTTCATCAACAATAGCCATTTGTTGCTCTACTATAATTTTTAATTTTCTTTTAAATATCTTCATATTTTTTTCTAAGGTTTCAGCATTATTTTCAATCTTTTCAGCTTTAAGCAAAGCTTCATTTACAATTCTACTAGCATTATTTTTAGCATCAGTAACAATCATCTCAGATTCTTCCCTAGCCATTCTTTTTATATTATCGCCAGTTTCTTCTGCCTTAATAATCGCAGTCTTTAAGGTATTCTCCAACTCTTTATAATGTTTAAGTTCTGCTTCTAAACTGCTAATCTCATCTTTTAATCTCAAAACATCTTGACCTTGAGCCCTACATTTTTTTATAATACCCTCAGTTTGTGTAATAACATCACCAATAAACTGATTTACTTCGCTACGATTATATCCATTAGCCTCATAACTAAATTTTTCCATATAATCTCACCTCAGAAAAATATATCAATTACCAATCAAAATCTTCACTATCACTTTTTTCTTTTGATTTACTTTTACTACTTTTACTAGCAACGGTATTATCATCACTAATTTTACCTTCTACATTTACATTATTAGGAGTACATAAGAAAATTCCTCCACCTAATTTTTGTAAATCACCACCGATTGCATATAAAGTACCGCTTAAAAAATCTACAATTCTTTTTGCTTGATCAGGTGTAACTCTTTTTAAATTCACAACAACAGAATTACGTCCTTTTAAATAATCAGCAATTTGTTGACTTTCAGAATAAGCACGAGGTTCTAAAAGCATCATTCTAGATCCAGCAATACCATTTTCTGTATGATATTCCTCACGACTAGTACTATAGAACTCCTCCTCTGCTGATACCTCATCAACATTGTCATCTCCCCCAAATAAATTTTTTAATTTATCCAATGCCATATTTATTCCTCCACACACATATTTTAACTATAACTAATTGTATCACATATTATTAAAAAGAAAAAGAACTATTTAAACTTTTTACTTTGAATGCCATACCATTTCCAAATCAACATTATTACTTAAAGGTCTAGGATTTGGAAGTGGGATATACATAGAAACAGGTATCTTAAATGCATTACCAAATGCTATACAATTACCAGGTTTTAGATTTTTTAACTGGGCCACCAATTCTAAAGAAATATTTGGAACCATATCTTTTATATAATTTAAATCTTTAGGATGAAGTGTTCTTAAAATCACAAAATTAGAGCACTGACTAATTGCTGTATCAGAAAGTTCACTAGGTCTTTGAGTAATAAGTCCTAAGAATATACCATATTTACGTCCTTCTTTTGTTATTCTCTCAAAAATATTATAACCAAGTATTTCTATATCCTTATCAGCCTGAACATATCTATGAGCTTCCTCAATAATAATATGATAAGCAACACTTCCACGAGGTGTAGTAACACTAGCTATTGAAAATAACATCTTAGAAAGTATTTTAGTAATAACTTTAGCTAATCTATCATCAACATAGTTAATATTAAAATTAACTATCTGACACTTACCACCAGTCATCTTATCAGTTAATAAACTTCTAACATATTCACCCTTAGTAATATATTGTGGATATGTAAAGTATTCTTTATATTCACTATTCGCAAGAGTATGAAGTCTAACACTCAGGATATTTGCATAATCAAAAACTTTTTCACTCTTTAAAATACCCTCACTAATTAATGCAAAGTCCATTGCCATCTCTAAATCATTTAAAGTATAGAAATAATTAAGTGAAGACGGATCTATTTCCTCATTATCATCGTTTATATAAGTACGAACAAACTCTGTAACAAGTTCCATTTCTTGCATTTTTCCAGTTTTATCTATAAATAAACATTGTTTTAATGTTCTAACATATCCAGGTTGAGCAATAGTACTCTCTAAATTAAGTTCTGGTGTATTAAACTTAGTAAGAACTGCCGTAACTTGATCTCTAACCTTAACAGAATCTTTACCACTTAATAAAATATCTTGTAAAGCTCTAGCAATTATATCATTTTTTTTCTTAATAACTTCCTTACTACTTCCAGTTAAAATAGGTACAAGATTTAATGTTTTTTCTATAATTGGCAATTGATTAGGTGTTGTAACATCTAAAAGCAAAGCTAAATCATCAACATCTAAACACCAAAGAGGTATATGTAAAATCTCTGTATCAGGAAACTTCGTATTAGTAGTATAAGTTTTATAATTAAGTGAACTATTATATTGATGTAATTGTGAAAAAGCCTTTGTATATTCACCAAATGCATCAAAGAAAAATATATTAGCGTTAGTTGGTGGATTAACAGATGAAAGGAAAAGATTTTGAATAACACTAGCTACTGTACAACTCTTTCCTGCACCACTATTACCAAGTACTGCAAAATGATTACTAAAAAAGTCATTAATATCTACATTTATTTTATAATTTTGATAAACATTACTTATTCCAAAAAAAGTTTGATTTCCAACAATACTCTGTTTTCCTAAAATCAATTCTAATTCATCAGCTTTAATAATTCTTACTATAGATTTAAAAGATGGTTTAGCACTAACACCAGGAACAAAGCTATCTTTAATAATCTCTCCAACAATTTGTATTTTCATATTAGTCTGAGTGGCGTTTATAATCTCTCCAACAATCTTAGTACCATTATCTTCAAAAACAACATGTAAATTAACTAGATTTGCTTGATTATTGATATTAATAGAAAGTTTAACTAAAACATAATTATCGATAATCTCTAATATAGTACCTAACATATAAACACCTTCTTATTCTAACAAAAGTATACTATAAAAGAGAAAAAAAGTACATACCCATAAAGAAAAAAAGCACATTAATATGTGCCTATTCTTCATATAAACCATGAAGCTTTTTGCGATCAACATCAGAGATATCATCTAATTTCCAAGTATTATCTTCCCTATGAAGATTAAATGTAATAGTATATTTAACTTTATCAGCAACATCCTTTAACTCTTTTATCTTGTAATCAATATATTTAGAAGAACTTTCAATAACATCTTCAACTACATTATTATTATCATTATCTTTATCATTGTCATTATCTTTATTGTTATTATTAGCATTATTATTTGTGTTGTTATTATTTACATTATTATTAGTAGTATCTTTATCATTATCTTTAAATTCATCTTTATGTTCTTCATAATATTTCTTACTTTTTGCAATTGATGTTGCATAATCATAAACTTCAATTTCTACCTCAACTGTAGCATTATCACCATTAATTTCTTCATTTTTGATTTTATAAGACATATTCTGATATTGTCTTTCCATTAATGATTTATAATCTTTCTTTTGTTCATCTGACATATTACTATCATTAGCAACTACATTATCAAGTTGTGTTAAAACATCGCTATCCATAGACTGATATCTACCTAAGAAATCTTCAACTTTTCTACTTGGAGTATTAGCTGTAGTACAACCAGTAAATAGTAATATAAACAAAGAACTAATTACAAAAAACTTTTTCAAAATAATCATCCTCCCATTTATATATTGGGAAAATTTAATCATTTTATACCAAAAATTAATTTTAATTTTTAATTAATCCATAAGCATATTTCCAAGCAATAATTCTTTTTACCGCCAAATCTATTTTATCTAAACTAATTTTACCATTATTAACACTTTCAATAACTTCATTTCTCATATTTATAAAATCAGATGTAATAATCATATCATTCGAAGCATTAATTGCTAAAGTCGCAGCCTGATTATTATCCACATATTCGCTAATTGCGCCCATATCTAAATCATCAGTAATAATAATTCCACTAAATTTAAGATCATCTCTTAATATCTTATGAACATTAGAAGATAAACTAGCAGGATATTTTGGATCCATAGATAACACAATATTATGAGAAACTAAAATAACAGGAACATGTTCTTTAATGCCACTTTCAAAAGGTAAAAAGTCAGACTTTAAAAATGTATCATAACTTCTTTCATCAATTGTGACACCAGTATGTGTATCTTTATTATTTCCATATCCAGGGAAATGCTTTAAACATGAAGAAATATTTGAAGAATTAGCGTATTTAACCATATGCGATATATAATCAGCAGTTGATACTGCATCCCTTCCAAAACTTCTTTTATAAATAAAATCATTAGAATCAGTAGAAACATCCGCAACAGGAGCTAAATTTAAATTAAGTCCTAAATCTAAAAGCAATTGAGATTTTTCTTTTTCAATAGTCTCTAATAACTGATAACCTCCCTGTTCAAATACTTCTTTTGGAGATAAAAACGCCTCATTTCTAAAATTTTTAAATTTACTAACCCTAACAACTGTACCACCTTCTTCATCAACACCTAAAATTAGTGGTACCTTACTAACACTTTGTAACTCAGATAACTTATTCTTAATAGAATCCTTACTTTCATTTTGAAAATCCCTAGCAAATAAAATATATCCGCCTGGATAATAATTACTAACTTCATCCAAAACTTTAGAACTATCATATCTAACTAAAAATAACTGTCCTACCTTTTCCTCTAAACTCATCTTATCAACCATATCTAAAGCTTTAGAATAATACTTAGAAAATAATTCTTTAGAACTAACATCTTCTTTTTTATTAGAACTTTTCTTTGTTGGTACTGTTGACAAATTATTAATTCTAAAAAACACAAAACTACATACTAATATTAATACTATTAAAATAAGAAATATCTTTCGTTTCATATTAAACCTTTCAACTAACGCATAGCTTTTTTAAATATAGAAGGAACTTCTGTTTCAAATAAAATATTTTTCTTAATAACAGGATAATACATTTTAAGTCTATTTGCGTGCAAATAAAGTCTATCTTCATTATTCTTCAAATCACCATATTTCTTATCCCCAAGAATTGGTGTATTAATACTAGAAAGAGCTACTCTAATTTGGTTTTTTCTACCAGTTTCAATATTAATATCTAAAAGAGAATACTTATCATTTGATTTAATTACTTTATAATTAGTAATTGCCTCTTTTCCATCTTTACCTTTAGATGCATAAACTAAATTAGTTTTAGTTTCCTTCAGATATTGTTTTATAGTCCCCTCACTATTTTTAGGTTGTCCAACAACTACTGCAATATACTCACGTAATAAAACATATTCATTCCAATTTTCTTGTAATAAATTTTTGGTTTTTAAATCTTTTGCCATAACTACAATTCCACTAGTATCTTTATCTAATCTATGAACAATAAAAACCTTTGCTCTTGGATCTTTACTCTTTAAATATTCCGATACAATATGAAATAAAGTCTTTTCTTTCTCCTTAGGAGTAGAAACAGTTAAAAGACCACTCGGTTTATTAACAACAATAATATGACTATCTTCAAATATAATATCAAAAGGTAACTCTTTTTTATTTTTACCAACAGTATCAATAGAAATAATCATTCCACTAACTAACGGATAATCATACTTAGTAGTTTTATTATTATTAACATAAATAGAACCATGTATTAAGTATTGTTTAATTTTTTTCTTAGGCATATCTAAATTATTATATAAATAATCAAGTAAATAACCATCTTTCTTAACAACTAATTTCATATTAACCACTTCCTCATTACTAAATTATATCATAAATAACAAAAAATTTATTATATATAATATAGTAAACTTTTATTTAAAATTATTACATCTTAAATTTTTTAAAACTTCTTCAACACCCTTATCATCATTTGATAAAGTCTTTTTCTTACTAACTTTCTTAACTTCACTTAAAGCATTAGAAACACAAAAACTAGAATCAATATTTTTAAGTACTGCAATATCACTATTATTGCTTCCTATCGCAACCACTTCATCTAAATTAATATTACAATAATTACATACTTTTTGAATTCCAAAAAACTTATCTATACCCTTCATAGTTATCTCTATTAAATACTTTTTTAACGAGTTAACATTCTTTAAAATATTAATATTAAGATTACTATTTTTTAAAGAATTAAATATAAGATCACACTCTTTTTTATTTTTACAATAAATTTCTATTTTATAAACATTACTCTTATTATCTAAATAAAAACACTCAAAATCACTAATTAAAATATCCCCATCAACTTCATTTCTATTTTTACCTGATAATAAAAAACTATTATCACTAGTATAAAAAGAAATTCCAAAATCACTATATAATTTTCTTATTTTCTTAACAATAGAAGCTAAAATATTCTTTTTGTAAATTACTTTTTCTAAATTACAATCATATATATATGAACCATTACAAGATACTATATAATCAATAAAAGAAATATCTCTATTATAATCTAAAACATCTTGCAAGGTTGAACTAGTAGTAACTAAAAACTTTCCCCCATTATTTCTAAATTTGTCAATCTCTAATACAGTACTAATAGGAATAGATAAATCCGAATCGACTAATGTATCAAAAAAACTACTTACAACCATCTTTATCATTTTCCTCACTCCTTACTATTTATTATCTTAAAGCTATCAATAATTATTATTAAAATAATACTAGAAATTAAATATCCTCCTAAAATATCACTAGGATAATGAACACCTAAATAGATTCTACTAATTCCAATTAATAGAATAAAGATAACTAAAAAAGTACAAACAAAATTTCTTAAACATTTATTTTTTACATGCCTATAAAAATAATAAATAAAATAACCATATACACAAACTGCAATCATTGCATGTCCACTAGGAAAAGAATATCCACCCTGATCAATAAGTTGCAAAATAGTAGGTCTTTGTCTTTTAATAATAGACTTAATAATATACATAACAGTAGGACAAATAACAGATATAACTGATAAAAGCAAAGCATCTTTATTACGTTTAATAATTAAAAATAAACATGCAATAAAAAATATAGTATTAATATTTCCAAATACTGTAATAAATTTAAAAAAAGAATCTAAAAAATCACATCTAAATTTAATAATACCTTCATAAATAACTTTATCAAATGAAACTGTATAACCAGAAGAAACTAAAAAAGTCCATATCAAAAAAAATATCATTAAAAAAGCACTAATTATTATATTTATTTTTTTCATATATTCCTCCATATGTTTAATATAATTCTATCAAATTACTATGATAAAGTCTATTATAAACATACTACTCTTTATTACACAAAATAGAACAAATGAATTAAAACAAGTTTTAATTCGTCTCAGTCGTTGCCTCCTAAGTTTCCTACTTCACAGATAAGGT
>CAKPJN010000012.1 GCA_934162665.1 uncultured Bacilli bacterium | reverse complement strand
TATACTTTTGATTATGTTCTTTAATATAAAAAGGCTTATTTGATATTTCATTAACTTTGTATTCTAGTATTGTAAGAATAGTAGGATATGTAACTTGGTATTCAGTAGGTATTACTACTTGTAGGTTGGTGTGCAAGATAGTTTTAATTTGTCCTAATTTAACCTTATATTTAAATTTTTTTAAGATGTTGGTTAAATCTTTATTAGATTTTAGATTTTCAATTACTTTAAATTCAGGCATGAAAAAAGGTCCTCCTTTCTAGAAAGAGAACTTTTAAAGTTTTATATAAAATAAAAACTTACGAACTTTTAAGTCCGTAAGTTGATTTCAAATGGAGCGATAACAAAGGTTATTCAAAACTACTAATAGTAAAAGTTTATAAACAACTAATCTATACAAATATAATAACATACTTTTTAGATTTTTGAACAAAAAAGTTCAAGAAGATCACGATAATAAGAAAATCAAAAATAAAAACTGATTATCTTGTAGAAAAAATAGTGTCAATTTTTTTGACTTGAAACTATTGAAAAAACAACACTTTTAGTATATAATAACTATCGCATTTAAGGGGATACTTTGTATTAAATGACTAAAAAAGAAAAAATTATTGATTTTTACATATAAGAAGGAATAACTTCTTGATTTAAAAATGAAGTTAACAGAAATAGATGAATTACATAATTTTGTATAATTATTATGGAAAGGGTGATTGATGTGATGTATAAAATAGAATTTAATGATGAAATGACAATAGAGGGTATTATTGAAAGTTTTAAAAATTTGGAAGATGCAGAAATCGAATCATATATAGAAATAGATGGTGTAAAAATACTTTGGAATGATAAAGATAGAGATAATAAAATAAAAAAAGTATTACAAAAACATAAAATGAAAAGAGAACAAGATAATTGCATAAATAAAATAGATAATTCAATTAATCTTGTAGATACGGAAGTAAAAGAAAATGATGATATGAAAAGAGTTTTTGATAGAAGGCAAGACTTATACTATTTGTCACAAAATAAATTATTTTTGTTTGAACTTGGTACAGTAATCAAATATACTCAATCAGAATATATTGACGAAATGATTGAATTCTATGTATCTATTTATGGAGTTAGATCGAACAATATAAAAGGAATTGAATTGTCAAGAGATTTAAATTATATGTCTGAACTTATATTAATACTAAATTACAATTGCACAGATGTTGAAAAGAGATTTAAAATACAAGAAATTATTAATAGAATTTCTGACAATGAAGATGAAAAATATAAATTTGCTATTTCAGTTGGAAGAATTGAAAAATATATAATAGATGGTAAAAAAATAAGAAAGTTATTATTTTTAGATATATTAAATGACAAATTATCAGTAGCAAATAATGAATTAAATAAAAAATTAAATAAAAAGTTATTTTAGTTTGAATATTAAAGTACATTGATTCTGCTTTCTTTGTCGTGAATAAAGTGTTTCTTTCATCTTACTAATCTAAACCATATGTGAATCATTATTACATAGTGTTGAAGCTCGAGATCATTATTCCGAAATACATAAAGTTCAAAATAATTTAATTACGAGATTAGTAGCAATACTATTCTTTTTTTATACCCTATTTTAAAGGAGGTGATGTAATTCCTTATTATTTAATTATAAATATTTAGCATATCAAAAAAGATGATAATGAAATTATCTCTCAAAATCATCTTTTTCTTTATTTAATTTTAAATCTTTAATATCATCATCTAAAACATTATCTTCATACATATCATTAACTACATCAATATATTTATCAGATTTAGATAAAATATAATTATCTTTATTTAATTTAGAAGATTTTAGTTTATCAATTTTATCTTTTATATCTTTAGAATTTTGTTTTGGTTCTAGAGATTTTTTATTTGCTTTCTCTAAATTTTTATTATTCTTTTCAAGTTGCTTTTTTAGTGCAATATAGTTATCCATATCAGATACATGAATATCCATATTTCTTCCTTTTTGTTTTTTCTTTAAAGTTGAATCTAAATTATACTCTTGGTTAAATTCTTCAATACATAAAGTTCTCATTTTATTTTGTAATATAATTAAAGATTCTTTTGTAAATACATCTGATTTACCAACTTGTTTTTCTATACCATTTTTGTTTTTATATTTTATTGGAACACCTACGATATGCATATGTTGACTTGTTTCATCATAATGAATAATAGCACTAGCTACTTTAAAATTAGGAACTAATAATTCTAAATCATTAACTTGTTTTTTATATACTTCAGACATTTTACTTTTAAATTCAATATCTTTTGTATCCCAATATTCTTTATCTCCAAGTTCAATAATAATCTCACATGCTAGATCTTTCTTTTCATTATCCATTATCTTCAACTCCTTTTACTAAAAAAGAGGAGACAATAGTATCTAGTAAAGTCTAAATACTACTGACTCCTCATTATAATTAATATTATATATTTTAATTTTATCTTTGCTTTTTATCATCGATGTACCTCCATTTCTAGAGCATACCTCTTTCATTGGTTTTATATAAGTTAAATTAGTCTTATCAATTTTTCTAATACTACCATTTATAATAGTAGGCTTGTTATTAGTAAAATCACATATAAATTCAATTTTCTTTCTTAACGATTCTTCTATTGTAATTTCTTCTTTAATAATATTTACCATAGTTCCATCCTTTCTTTTAGTTAGGATAGTTTTCTAAAACACAAAAAAACTAATCCATTTCTAGATTAGTTATTTATCAAAACTCGAAAAGTTCGAGCAGATTTCACTATGGAGCGGATGATGGGAATCGAACCCACGTAGTCAGCTTGGAAGGCTGAGGTTCTACCATTAAACTACATCCGCATTCAGTAGACAATATTAATTATACCTAAAAAAATCATCTTGTCAACACTTTTTATAGTTTTTTTTAAAATGATGGTATATAATTATATTAAATACGGGGTGTTAATTATGAAGATATTAGCCAGTGATTTTGATAAAACATTATATATAGAAGATTCTTTGCAACTTAATAAAAACATTTCTTCTATTTTAGATTTTATGCGACTAGGTAATATTTTTATTATAATAACTGGTAGAAGTTATTTTGATATAAAGTTATTACTTAATCAATATCATATTCCTTATACATACTTGATTTGTGAAGATGGTGCTAAAATCTATGATAGTAATGATTATTGTTTATCTACTTCACCTATTGAAGCTGATATTGTTAAAAAAATAATTTCCATTGTAGAGGAATTTGATTATACATACTTATTAGATGATGGTTATAATTATACTACTAATATTAATGATTGTGTAAAAGTAGTTATTCCATATCATGATAGTATGAAAGCTTCATTATTGTTATTAAAAATTAAAGAGTCTGTTTCTATTGAAGGGTATATAAGTAGAGAACATATTAATATAAATGGTAAGGGAGTAAATAAATTTAATTCATTAAAAAGATTAATTAGCATGGAGAATTTTAACTATGATGATTTATATGTTATTGGTGATGAAATTAATGATTTAGAAATGATACAAAATTTTAATGGCGCGATTATGGAGGATCATAATAAAGTTTTTGATAATATTAATAAAAAAAGTTATAAATATTTATATATGTATATAGAAGAATTATGTAAAAAATAATTCTTTTTTTCATATTATTTATTAGTAGGTGATAATATGGTTGACTTTGTAATTAATTTAATTAGTAATTATGGTTACTTTGGGATGTTTATTGGTATGGTTTTAGAAGCAGTTATTATTGTTATACCAAGTGAGGCTATTTTAGCGACTGGTGGAATATTAGCTGGTAGAGGAATTTTTTCTTTTTGGGGATCTTTTCTAGTTGGTCTTTTAGGAAGTGTTTTTTGCGCTATTGTTATTTATTTTATGGGGTATTTTGGTGGGCGACCATTTGTAAAAAAGTATGGTAAATATTTTTGTATGAAGGAGGAAGATATTGAAAAGAGTGACTCTTGGTTCAACAAATATGGATTAATTGCGGCGTTAATAGGTCGTAATTTTCCTATTGTTAGAACTTTAATTTCATTACCAATTGGTATTATGCGTCTTTCTTTTTTTAAGTTTTTGATTTATACAACGATAGGTTCTATTCCATGGACGTTTGTATTTACTTATGTTGGTTATGCATTAGGAAATAATTGGGTTATAATTAATCAATATGTATCTAAATTAAAAGTTCCTATTATAATATTAATAGTATGTTTAACCGTTAGTTATTTTTATAAAAGATTTAAACAAAAATGTAGTTAAATCATAATATATAATATGTTGAGTGATAAAATAATTAGAAAATTTGCAGTTAATTCTAATATAGTTAGTAATGTTTTACTTGGTGGATATATTGTTAATAATTGTCCTCTTACTAAATGTTCTGATTACATTAAAATTGGTACTTTGATAGGTGTTAGTGTTGTTACTGATGGTATTTTAGTAAAAAAGTATTTAAATAGAAGAAAAAATGCAAAAAAAGTATAGTGTTTTTTCTTTTATTATGTTATAATTAGTGGCGTTACGAAAAGGAAGAGTGAAGTATGAAAAAGAGAAATGTAGCAATTATTGCCCATGTCGATCATGGGAAAACAACATTAGTAGATGGAATTGTAAAACATTCAGGAATGTTTCGTGATAATGAAGATGTATCTAATGTTTCTATGGATTCTAATGCTATTGAAAGAGAACGTGGAATTACTATCTTAGCTAAAACAACAGCTATTAATTATAAGGATGTTCAAATTAATATTTTAGATACTCCAGGACATGCTGATTTTGGTGGAGAAGTAGAACGTATTATGAAAATGGTTGATGGTGTTATTCTAGTTGTAGATGCTTATGAAGGTGCTATGCCACAAACTCGTTTCGTATTAAAGAAAGCATTTGAAGCTAAGGTTAAACCAATTGTAGTTATTAATAAGGTTGATAAACCTAGTGCTAGATGTAGTCAAGTAGTAGATGAAGTTTTAGATTTATTTATTGAACTTGGAGCTAGTGATGAACAATTAGATTTTAAAGTTATTTATGCATCAGCTATTAATGGAACTTGTTCTTTAAGTGATGATTTAAGTACACAAACAGAAGGATTTGATGAACTTTTAGATACTGTTTTAGAGGAAATTCCAGAACCAAATGGTGATAGTTCTAAACCATTACAATTCCAACCTGCACTTTTGGATTACAATGAATTTGTAGGAAGAATAGGTATTGGTAGAGTTCATAATGGAACAATTAAAACTGGTGAAATGGTAACATGTTGTCGTTTAGATGGTTCTACAAAACAATTTAGAATACAAAAATTATTTGGTTTTTATGGATATAAGAGAATAGAGATTGAACAAGCTGAAGCTGGAGATATTATAGCTGTTGCAGGACTTGCTGATATTTCTGTAGGTGAAACTTTATGTAATTCTGATTCTATTGAGGCACTTCCACCTTTACATATTGATGAACCAACATTACAAATGACTTTTGGAACTAATTCATCTCCATTTGTAGGTCGTGATGGTAAAATTGTTACTGCACGTAAGATTGAAGAACGTTTAATTCGTGAAACTCAAAAAGATGTTAGTTTAAAAGTAGAACAAGCTACTAATGAATCTTTCTTAGTTAGTGGACGTGGAGAACTTCACTTAGGTATTTTAATTGAAAATATGCGTCGTGAAGGCTTTGAACTTGAAGTTTCTAAACCAAAAGTTATTATTAAAGAGATTGATGGGGTTAAATATGAACCTTATGAAGAATTACAAATAGATGTACCAGATGATTCTGTTGGTTCAGTAATTGAGCAATTAGGTCTTCGTGGAGCTAAAATGGAAAATATGACTAATTTTGAAGGACAAACAAGACTTTTATATACTATTCCATCTCGTGGGTTAATTGGATTTTCTACTGATTTCATGACTTTAACTAGAGGTTATGGAATTATGTCTCATACTTTTAAAGAATATATGCCTTATGAAAATGTTGAAGTTGGAGAAAGAAAATTAGGTGTGTTAGTTTCTATGGAAAATGGTGCATCTACAGCTTATTCAATTGGTAACTTAGAAGATCGTGGTATTATGTTTATTGAACCTGGTACAGAAGTTTATGAAGGTATGATTGTTGGCGAATGTAATCGTGATAATGATTTAGCTGTTAATGTTGTTAAGGGAAAACAACTTACAAATACTCGTGCATCAGGATCTGATCATACAGTTGTATTAAAACGTCCTCGTCCAATTTCTTTGGAATATGCACTTGACTATATTAATTCTGATGAATTAGTAGAAGTTACACCAAACTATATTCGTTTAAGAAAGAAAATTTTAAATACTGAAGAACGTAAAAAATTTGATGCGAGAAATAAAAATAGCTAGAAATAGCTATTTTTAATTGATATTTTATTTATTTTTTATTATAATAATAGATAGAATAGGGGTTGATTTAATGAATCAAAACACTAATAATAATCAAAATGTTGAACCTATAGAAGTTGTTGATTTAGCTAAAACACATGTACTTAATTTAAATGAAGTAGAAGAAGTAGCTAATTATGAAGTTAAGACTAGTAAGAAGCCTATTATTATGTTGGTGATAGCTGGTGTTTTTTCAATTGCTATGGGGTTTTTATATCCAATTATAATGAATGCTATAGATGGAACTTCTGGTAATGTAGAAGAAGCTCCTAAGGAAGTTGTTTTTAAATTTACATTAAATTGTACTTTGACTTCCCCTAATTCTAGCGATGGTACTGATTCTAATACTTCAATTGTATTTAATTTTGAAAATTCTAAGCTTGTTAATTATACTAAAACACTTAGTATGATTCCAACTGCGGGAAATAGTGTTGGTGTTTCTAGTGTACAAAATTACTTAACTTCTTTTAAAAGTTTAGAAAGTAATAATATAGATGGTTATACGATTAAAAGTGAGAATGTTGATACTGGTTTTAATTCTATAGTTACTGTTGATTTAAAAAAGTTTAATAAGAGTGATTTAACAGCGGTTTATACGGCTAATTCTTTTACTAATGTTAATTATGAAAAAGATCAAAATGTTGATAAAGTAAAAGAGCAAGTTGTACTTGCTGGATATATTTGTGATAAATAAAAAAAGAAAACTGCCTTAGGCAGTTTTTTGATTCTTTAATGCAGTTCTTTTATCTTTTGCAGATATTCTTATTCTAGTTCCGTCTTCTAATCTAACTACTTGTAGATTTAATCCTTGCTTCTTTTTAGTAGAATTTAAAGCATGAGATCTAAGATTTTTTACATTTGGTTTTCTATTTGTTAAATTTTTTGCCATGTTTTCTCCTCCTTCGGTCTTTTTTCTTTGCTTTTTAACTTTATCATAAAACTTTAATAAAGTCAAATAAAACCTACATATTTAAAGCTTTTTATGATAAAATATTTAGTTAAGGAGGGATATTATGTATATACCATTATATAACAAAAGTAATTATTCATTACTTTCTAGTTTAATTACAATTGATGATTTAGTTAATTATGCTATATCTCATAATATTCCTAGTATTGCACTTTGTGATATCAATATGTATGGGGTTATGGAATTTATTAAGAAGTGTCAAAAAAATAGGATTAAACCAATTATTAGTCAGCAAATTAATTTAGATGATTTTTCTATATGTTTATTTGTTAAAAATTATGATGGATACCGAAATATTATAAAGCTTTCAACAATTCAAAATGAAAAAGTTGTGAGTTTTTCTGATGTAGAAAAATATAATACAGAATTAATTTGTATTGTTCCATATCAATATAGAGAAAAATATGAAGTGTTGTCTAAAATTTATGATGATATTTATTTAGGATATTCTAATAAAAGTGAAGAAGAAGCTGTAAAAAAGATTTCTAAAAAAATAGTGTTTTTTAGGGAAAATTTATATGTTGATAAAAGTTCTGAAGAATTTCTTCAATATTTATATTTGATTCGTGATGGTAAAACTGTTGGTGATGATATGGTTTATGATACCTTGAATCATGAACTAGATATTTCGTCATTATATTCATATACAGATAATGATGGACTTACTTCGACTATTAAAATTAGTGATAGCTGTAACTTGGAATTTCCTAAACCTAGTAGTTTACTTCCTATCTATGAATGTGATAATCCTAGTAAGTATTTATTTGAACTATGTAAAGTTGGTTTAAGTAAAAGACTTAATGGTGATATTAGTGATGCTTATAAAAATAGACTTAGTTATGAACTTGAAATTATTAATGAAATGGGTTTTTCAAATTATTTTTTAGTAGTTTATGATTTTATTAAATTTGCTAAAAAGAATGGTATTTTAGTAGGCCCAGGTAGAGGAAGTGCAGCTGGTAGTTTAGTTGCTTACTCATTAGGTATTACTGATATTGATCCTTTGAAGTATGATTTGTTGTTTGAAAGATTTTTAAATCCTGAGAGAAAGACTATGCCTGATATTGATACTGATTTTCCTGATTCTAGAAGGGATGAGGTAATAGATTATGTTATTTCTAAATATGGTAAAAAACGAGTATCAGGAATTGTAACTTTTGGTACATTGGGTGCAAAACAAGTTATTAGAGATGTTAGTAGAGTACTTAATATTCCTACTTATAAAGTAGATAGTTTAGCTAAATTTATGCCAGGATTTACTCATGATAAGTTAGAATCATTTTATTTGAATAATCCTTCTTTTAAAGCAATGATTGATAGTGATTTTTTACTTACTAAAATGTATAATATTGCGAAAAGAATAGAAGGTTTTCCTAGACATACTTCTAGCCATGCAGCGGGTATTGTAATGAGTAGAGTGGATTTAGATACTGTTGTTCCTTTGACTTTGGGAGATGGAATGTATTTAACTAGTTACTCTATGGAATATCTAGAAGAATTAGGTCTTTTAAAGATGGACTTTTTAGGACTTAAAAATTTAACTATTATTAATAATATTATTATGGATATTGAAAAATATTTAGGAGAAAAAGTAGATTTTAATAAAATACCTCTTGATGATATAGATACTTTAAAAATATTTGAAGAAGCTAATACTAGTGGTATATTTCAATTTGAATCAACTGGTATGAGAGCATTTTTAAGACGACTTAAACCTAATACCTTTGAAGACATATTTGCGGCAATTGCTTTATTTAGACCAGGTCCTGCAATTAATATTGATAGTTATATTAGACGTAAACATAATGAGGAGAAAATTACGTATTTAGATCCTTCATTAGAACCTATTTTAAAGAATACTTATGGAATTTTTATTTATCAGGAACAAATTATTCAAGTGGCGAATGTTTTTGCGGGATATAGTTTGGGTGAAGCTGATATTTTAAGACGCGCTATGAGTAAGAAAAAAGTTGATTTATTAAAAGGTGAAGAAGAAAAGTTTATATCTAAGAGTGTAGCGATGGGGCATTCATTAGAGTTAAGTAAAAAAATATTTGATTTAGTTTTAAACTTTGCTGGTTATGGATTTAATAGGTCACATTCGGTTGCGTATTCTTTAATTGCTTATAAGATGGCTTATTTAAAGTGTCATTATAAAAATATATTTTTCGCTAATTTGCTTACTAATGTTATTGGAAGTGAAGTTAAGACTCAGGAATATATAATGGAAGCAAAAGCTAATAAGATAGAAATTTTAAGGCCTAATATTAATATTAGTGACAGTAGATATATTGTTATAGATGAAAAAATTGTATATCCTTTTTCGAATATTAAATCAGTTGGAAGCGTTTTATCAAGTTCTATTTTAAAAGCAAGAGGTGATAAATTATTTAGTGATATTTATGATGCTTTTAGTAGATTATATATTGCTGGTTGTGGAAAAAAGAGTTTTGAAACATTAATTTATGCAGATGTATTTTCTTGTTTTAATTATAATAGGGCGACACTTATTTATAATTTAGATAGTTTATTTAATTATGCAGAACTTACAAAAGATATTGATCCATCTTTAGTAATGAGGCCTGATATAGAGGAAAAGACGGAATATAGTACTAGTTATTTGTTAGAGAAAGAGTTAATGGTATTTGGTTTTTATTTATCATCTCATCCTACTACTATGTATGAAAAAAATAATCCTTATTGTATTTCTTTATGTGATGTTTTAAAATATTTTTCGAAAAAAATAGATGTATTAATTCTTGTTGATAAAGTTAAAGTAATAAATACTAAAAAAGGTGATAAGATGTCATTTATTACTGGTAGTGATGCGACTGGTAATATGGAATTTACTTTGTTCCCTAAAGTTTATCAACAATATTCTAATATTAGTAGAGGAGATTTATTAAAAGTTAGAGGAGTAGTAGAGAAAAGACTTAATCAAGTACAAATTATTGTGGATAAAATAAAATTTTTAAAGGATGATAGTAATGAAGAATAAAGAAAAAATATATAGTATAGCAGCTTCTTTATTAATTGCTGATCAGTTAATTAAACTGCTTGTAAAAAGTAAGATGACTTTATTTGATAGAATAGATGTTATTCCAAAGTTTTTTTCTATTTATTATATAGAAAATGATGGAGCGGCTTTTTCGATATTTGGTGGTAAAAAAATATTTTTAATTTTAGTAGGTATTATTGCCTTGGTATTTTTAGATATATTTATTACTAAAGAAGATAATTTTAATAAAATGGATATTTGGTGCTATGGAATGGTAATTTCAGGAATTATTGGTAATCTTATAGATAGATGTTTATATGGAAGAGTAATTGATTATTTATCTTTTAATATATTTGGTTATTCTTTTCCTATCTTTAATTTTGCAGATATTATGATTGTTGTTGGGGTATTATTGTTAATAGTTAGTATAATTAAAAATGAAAAAGTTAAAAGAGATGAAGGAGTATAAATATGAAAGAGTTAATAGTAGATAGTGGATTTGGTGATAGATTAGATAGTTATTTATCTAGTTCTTTAGATATTTCTCGTAGTAAGATTCAAAAGTTAATTAAACAAGATAAAGTATTAGTGAATGGTAAAACAACTACTGCTAGTTATGTATTAAAAGAAAAAGATTTAATAACTATTGATGATGAGTTAGATTTTTCAATAACAGTAGAGCCTGAGAATATTCCTTTAGATATTTTATATGAGGATCAATATTTAATGATTATTAATAAAAAAAGTGGAATGGTAGTTCATCCTGCACCTGGTAATTATTCTCATACTTTAGTTAATGCATTGTTATATTATTTGAATCTAGGTGAAACTAAAGATATTAGACCTGGTATTGTTCATAGATTAGATAAAGATACTAGTGGATTAATGCTTGTTGCGAAGAATGAGAAAGTTCAAGAAAAGTTATCTTCAATGATTGGTAATAAAGAGGTAGAAAGACATTATGTTGCGATTGTTGATGGTGTTATTAAAAATGATAGTGGAACAATTGATGCTCCGATTGGTAGAGATATTAATAATAGACAAAAAATGGCTGTTACAGATGTTAACAGTAAAGAGTCGATAACTCATTTTAAGGTTCTTGAAAGATTTAAAAATAATACATTGATTGAATGTGTTCTAGAAACAGGTAGAACTCATCAGATAAGGGTTCATCTTTCTTATATTGGTTTTCCAATTTCTAATGATCCACTTTATGGTAGAGGAAAGTCAACTGATTTTGGACAAATGTTACATTCTAAAAGTATTTTGTTAAAGCATCCAATAACCTCAGAAAGGATATATTTTGAAGTTGATCCTCCTATAGAGTTTTTAGAAAAATTAGATAGTATTAAGTAAAGGATTGTATTTTTTATTAAAATGTGGTATAATATGTGAAATTTAGGGAGGTTACTACAATTATGAAAATAGAAACATTACAACAAATAGTACTTTGTGCTGAAAAACAAACTAAAAAAGAATTAAAAAAGGAGAATGTATATACAAGTGTAAGTGATAAATATAATTCATTACTAGAGCTTGGATATAGCGATTCGATATATGATAAAATAAAAGGATATTTAATTACTGGTAATTTATTTTCTACCATAGTAAAATCTATTATGATTGAAGAAATGGAAATATCACAAAAAACTAAAATGGCTTCAAAGCTATTTAATATATCAAAGGATAAAATAACTGGTGATTTAGAAAAACTTTCGTCGCCAATTAATAATATTAGAATTTTTGTTAATGATTTTCAATATGATGGCTCTGTATCTTTAGATAAGTTATCAAAATTGAATGTTATATGGGGAGATACTAATTTAGAAAAGTTACATGACTTTAAATATTTAAAATCTTTACGTGTTGTTATGGGTGATTTATATATTGGTAATTTTGTTAACGAAGATAGTATAAGTAAATTAAAAGTGGTTACAGGAGATTTACATATTGAAAATCTTAATAATACTGATTTTGTTGATAATATGATTTATGTAGGTGGAAATATATATTTAGGAAATGAAGTTAAAACTTTAGATGAAATTAAAAGTAAGGGTAGACAATATATAAGAATTAAGTAAGAAGTATTATTTAGAATCAATATAATAGATATATTTAATATATTAGGGGGAAGAATATGGCAAATATAGTGTGGGATATTGATGGTGTTTTGGTTGATTTAGAAAAATACCTCTTGGAAGTAGCACCGTCTTTTTTTGCAAAGAAGTTTAATAAAGAAATTATTAATAGTAATTCTATTGATCTTAAAGAGATGTTTAATTGTACACCAAAAGAAGAAGAAATGTTTTGGACATATCGTTTAAATCTATTAACATATTCGATGTTTCAGAAACCTAGATATGGTATGAAAGAAGTAATGGATAAAGTTCATGAGAATGGTGATAAGAACATTATATGTTCGGCACGTGCAAAATGCGATGAAGATACTATTATAGGAAATATTTTAAAAAAAGCTGTTAATCATTGGATTGTAAAAAATGAATTGCCAGTTGATGAAGTACATTTTGTATCTTATAAAAATAGTGCTTTAGAAAAGTTAAAAGTATGTAAGAAGGTAAATGCTACTGTACTTATAGATGATGATATGGAAAATGCTAAAGTGGTTAGTCGAGAGATTCCAACTATTGTTTATACAAGTGATTATAATACAGGATTAGTTGATAAAAATATTTACTATGCTAATAGTCCAGATTCACTTTACTTAGAAATAGAAAAACAAAAGAAAAATCCAAATTTTATAGATTTTAACTTTTTGAGTAGAGAAGAAAGAGAAAAATTGAGTTACGAAGAATTACAGGATTATTATGATAAATATCGTTTAGTTATGAGGAAAATGCCATATAATCAGAAAAAGCATGAACATCAAGAAGAAAAATATAACAAGTTATTTAATATGATGTATAGTACTCATAATGCTATATCTGCAAAGGCTATTTTATTAAATCCAGATATGCTTGAAAATATTAAAAAGAACTATCGTGGTGGAAAAGTTTTTGCTATTGCTAGTCATACTTCTTTAGATGATATTCAGCAAGTAGAAAGTATTATTGATGAAATGTCATATTTTTTAGTAAAAGATGAATTTTCAAAGTATCCATTAATAGGAAAATTTTTAGAGTCTATTGGTTGTATATATGTAGAAAGAGATTATTCTGATTCTAGAATATATGCAAGATGTCAAATGGAAAAATTAGTTTTACGTGATAAAAATTGTATTATTTTACCTGAAGGTACTAGAAATAGAACAGATAACACTGTCGGTAAATTTGAAATGGGTGCAGCTTCTATTACTCAAAGAACAGGTAAATATTTAGTTCCAATAGCAATGAAAAGATATAATGATACCGAAAAACAAGTATATTTAAAAATATGTTCACCAAGGAAAATAGAAATTGATGCAGATTTAGAGATTGTTACTAATAATTTAGAAAATGAATTAACAAAAGAGATACAAGCAATAGAACGAATGGTGGAAAGTGATTCTAAGTGTAAACAGTATTTAAAAAAATGATTTTAAATACTGTTTTTGTTTGTATTTATATATCTTTTTTGATATACTGTTAATTGTTATTGTAGAGGGTGCAGATATTATGACTAATATGTATTTTCAAGTTGCTAGTTTTTTTTATATGTTAATGATTATTATTTTATTTTTTTCTAAGAAAAGAATAAATAATAGTGAAACTAGAATATTTTCAGTTTTGTCTATTGTTAATATAGTAGGAATTGTGCTTGACATTGCAATTGTTTTCTTATCATATGTAAGTCCTGGAATTTTACCTTTATATATTTTAAATAAATTTTATTTATTATATATTGTGTATTGGGCATCATTATTTTGCTTATATATAGGAATTATTTCTTTTAAAAGTGAAAAAAATTATAAAACACTTAAAAATATATTAATATATTTAAATGTTATTTGTACAATTATTATTCTATTTGTTCCTATTTATTTATTTAATGAGAACAATGTTATGTATACGTATGGTCCTAGTGTTACTGTAACATATAGTGTTGTTACTTTGGTAGTTTTGATGATGTTAACAATAGTTTTAAAAAATATAAAAAATATTATTTCTAAAAAATATAGTCCAGTTATAATTCTGCTTATTTTATGTTTTGTGGGCTTGTTGGTTAGAAAGATAAATCCGGCTCTTTTATTAACAACTTCAATAATTACATTTATAAATGTATTGATGTATCATACTATAGAAAATCCGGATGTTAAGCTTATTACAGAAGTTAATGAAGCTAGAGAGCGTGCAGAACGTGCAAATAATGCTAAAACAGATTTCTTATCTAGTATGTCACATGAAATAAGAACTCCTTTGAATGCGATAGTTGGTTTTAGTAGTTGTATAGAAAGTTCTAAAGATTTGGAAGAAGCTAAAGAAAATGCTAGAGATATAGTTAGTGCTTCTAATACTTTGTTAGAAATAGTTAGTGGAATATTAGATATTTCTAAGATAGAATCAGGTAAGCTAGAGATTACTAATTCAAATTATAATCCTCATGAAAAATTTATGGAACTTGCTACTTTAATGAAAAATAAAATAGTAGAAAAAGGTATTGATTTCCAAGTTAATATTGCAGAAGATTTACCTAATAATTTATATGGTGATCATGTTAATTTAAAAAAGATTGTTACTAATTTACTTAGTAATGCTTATAAGTATACTGATAAAGGTTTTATTAAATATGATGTTAGTTGTGTTAATAAAGGCGATGTTTGTAGATTAATAATTTCAGTTGAAGATAGTGGACGTGGTATTAAAAAAGAAAATGTTTCTAAACTTTTTACAAAATTTCAACGATTAGAGGAAGATAGAAATACAACAATAGATGGTACCGGTCTTGGACTTGCTATTACTAAAAATCTTGTGGAGCTTATGGGTGGACAAATTATTTTACATACTGTTTATGGAGAAGGTTCTAAATTTACAGTTGTTATTAATCAAAAGATAGACTTAAGTAATAATCAGGTTCAGTTTGTAAGTTATGATATGTATGATAATAAAAAACATTTCTCATTAGCTGATAAGAAGATATTAGTAGTGGATGATAATAATTTGAATTTAAAAGTTTCTGCTAAAATATTAGAAAGATATCATGCAGACGTAGTACTTTTAGATAGTGGATTTAAGTGCATAGAAAGTATTCAAAATGGCGATTATTACGATTTGATTCTTATGGATGATATGATGCCTAAGTTAAGTGGTATAGAAACACTTCAAAAGTTAAAGACTATAAAAGGATTTAATATTCCTACTGTTGCACTTACAGCTAATGCAATAGAGGGAATGAGAGAAAAATATATACAAGCTGGCTTTGATGATTATTTAGCTAAACCAATAAATAAAGATGAATTGAAAAAAGTTTTGAGAGGAATTTTATATTCAAGTAAGGTAGAGAAAAAGGTAAGTTTTGGAGATTTACCTAGTGATATTTATGAAATAGGAAATAATAATAAAGTAGATATAGCTCAACCTATTAATCCTCCTAAAATAGATGAAGAAATATTAGAAATAGAAGAATTAGATGAGGTTGATGAGTCTTTAGAAGATGATTGGGTTAGCTATTTAGTTAAGAATAAAGTTGATGTTTCACATGGACTTGAATTACTTGGTGATATGGAAATGTATAATGATACTATGAAGAATTTTATGAATGAGATAGATGATAAATTTCTTCAGATTAAAGGTTATAAAGAAAGTGGAGATATGAAAAATTATTCAATATTAGTCCATTCTTTAAAAAGTGATTCAAAGTATTTAGGTTTTATGGATTTAGCTGATATTAGTTATCAACATGAATTAAAAAGTAAAGAAAATGATTTTATATTTGTTAAAGATCATTTTGATTTGTTAGAGCAAGAATTAAAGAGAATTATTAATGTTTCTAACGAGTATTTAAAACATATATAGTTAGTGATAGAATTGTTGCGAATAATGATAAGAGTACATATAGATCAAGAAACTTTGTACTTTTTTCTTTTAAATATGAAGTTTCTTGATATAGAAATAGTACTGATATAAAAGTTATTAATGATGAGACAAATCCTAGAAATAGGTTTTTTAGCAGAAAAAAAGTAACTTGAAATGATTGATTTGCTAGATAGTTTATTAGTAAAGTTAGTTTATATGATTTTGGTATATCTTTTATATTTATTTCTGTTACTATTAAATAGATACTTATTGCGATAGAAATATATGTTATTGTCCAAATAATAGGAAAGAATATAGGTGGTGGTATAAAAAAGGGTAGACTTAGACTATTATAGTAATTGTAGTCTACTTTTATAAAAGAAGATAAGTACCAGGGAATTAAGCATATGATGAAAATTAGTATTTTTTTCAAAAACTTCACCTCTTTTCTTATTTTATGTTATAGTGTATAATAATATTATTGTGATTTGGAGGAAATTTTTATGAATTCAAATATAGTTTTAGATGATAAAAATGTAATTGTTATGAAATTACTTCATTATTTTATTACTGAAAAGAATTATGATCCTGTTATTATTCAGGGAGTAGATAATGAAATTTGGTTAGAAAATTTAGATGAAGATTATAAGGTGGTTAGAATTGTATCTAATTATATTCATAATGATGAGCAATTTGATTTTGATATATTTAAAACACGTAGAATTATGAAAAAGATAAAGAAAAAGACATTATCATTTTCAATTAATAGTTTAAGCTTGTTCTTAGATTTAGGAGATAATGTTTCAAGAGACTTTAATTTATATAAAGATATCTATTGTGTTAAGGTTAATGATTGTGATGATTTAATAAAGAATGATATGTTAAAGAAAGTTTTTCCGGATTTATCTCATAAATTAGAATATAAAGAAGATGGAATGGAATTGTTTGTTAAAATTACTAATGATATTAATGAACATAATAAAAGGGATGCTTCTAGGATGGAAAAATTATTTAAAAGTAAGTTTCCTATGTTTACTTATATAATTATGACTTTATGTGTTGTTTTATATTTTATTCCTTTATTATTTGGTGTATATAATTATATTATTAATAAATTTTGTGTTTATGCTCCTTATATTAGGGGGGGAGAATATTATAGATTAGTAACAGGTATGTTTTTACATGGAGGATTTTTTCACTTATTATTTAACTGTTATGCTTTATATTTGATCGGAGCACAAGTGGAAAGTTTATTAGGTAAGTTTAAATTTTTAATTATTTACTTGTTTAGTGGTATTTGCGGATCTTTGTTTTCTATGATATTTGGTGGAAATGCTGCATCAATTGGTGCAAGTGGTGCAATATTTGGTTTAATGGGTTCACTTTGTTATTTTGGATATCATTATCGTGTATATTTAGGAAATATAGTAAAAAGTCAAATTATACCTTTAATTTTCTTTAACTTAATGTTAGGTTTTATTACTCCTGGTGTTGACAATTTTGCTCATATAGGTGGATTAATTGGTGGTACTTTGATTACTATTGCTTTGGGAGTAAAAGATAAAAGTAGTAATTTTGAAAAGATCAATGGATGGATTATTACAGGAATCTTCTTATCATTTATTATTTATATGGCGTTTGTTTATGCAGTGTAGTTGTATATAATAATATTGTATTTATTTATAAAAAATGTTATCATATTAATATAGTGAGGTGATATTATGTCACAAGAAAAAACTAGTTTGTTTAGTATTAGGGATATTGATACTCAACTTATTAGGGTTACTTTAAAAGAAGTTTATGATGCATTAGAGGAGCGAGGATATAATCCAAATAATCAAATAGTTGGTTATTTAATTAGTGGAGATCCTGGTTATATTTCAAGTTATAAGAATGCACGCAGTAAAATCCAAGAAATTGATAGAGAAAAGATTGTTGAAGTGTTACTTAAAGACTTTCAAAAGGGTAAATAGATGAAGTATTTAGGATTAGATTTAGGTAGTAGAACACTGGGGATTTCTGTCAGTGATAATACTGGGATTATTGCTTCTAGTTTGAAAACAATTAGACATAATGAGGATTATTCATATCTTTTAGAAGAAGTTAAAAAGCTTGTTTTAGAACTTAAGATAGAAGCTATTGTTTTAGGGTTTCCTAAAAATATGAATAATACTGTTGGGCCAAAAGGTGAACTTAGTTTAAAATTTAAACAAGAATTAGAGTCTATTTTAGATATTCCTGTTTATTTACAGGATGAGAGACTTACAACTAAGGAAGCAACAGATATATTAATTAAAGGAAATACTTCAAGAAAAAATAGAAAAAAAGTAGTTGACTCTTTAGCAGCAACTATTATATTACAATCATATTTAGATAGGAGATAATTATGAAAAAAAATACTTTTTCGATGATAGATGAGAATGGAAATGAAATATTTTATGATGTTTTATTTACTTTTGATAGTGAAGAAACTAATAAAAGTTATATAGTTTATACTGATAATACTAAAGATGAAGCTGGAAATATTCAAGTTTATGCTTCAACATATGATCCAGATGATGTTAATAGTAAGTTAGAGGCAATAGAGTCTGAAAAAGAGTGGAAAGTTATTGAAACTATCTTGGGAACATTACAAGAAGAAGTAAGAAAGAAAGCTAATCAAGATAATGATAATAATGAGCAATAGCTCTTTATTTTTTGGGAGGAGTAGTGCAGATGATTAAGAGACGACCAAAACCACTTTTTATAATTTTAGTAGTTTTAGGATTTTTATTAATAATGTTATCATGTGTATATATGTATTTAAGTGGTCCGGTGGATTCTAGTAATAATACAGATATTGAAGTTGTTATTCCTAGTGGTACTAGTACTAAAAATATTGGTAAAATATTGAAAGAGAAAAATTTAATACGAAATGAATTGTTTTTTAGTGTTTATGTTAAATTAAATAGTAAAAATTCTTTAAAGGCATCTGTTTATACTCTTAGAAAAAGTATGGAGTTATCTAAGATAGTTAATATTTTAACTAATGGAAATAATTATAATGAAAACGTTGTTACTATTACTTTTAAAGAGGGTATGAGATTAACTGATTACGCTAAAGAAATTGCGAGTAAGACAAATAATACTTATGAACAGGTAATAGATGTATGTAATGATAAAGAATATTTAAATACTTTGATTAATAAATACTGGTTTTTAACCGATGATATTTTAGATTCTAATATTTATTATCCTTTAGAGGGTTATTTAGCTCCTAATACTTATCAATTTAAGGATAAAGATGTTTCTGTTAAAGATATTGTTAAGGTTATGCTTGATCAAACTGATAAAGAATTAACTAAATATAAAGATAAGATTACTGATAATATTCATTATTATATTACAATGGCATCTATTGTGGAGTTAGAGGGAACAAATACTAAAAATAGAAAAATGATTGTTGGAGTATTTAATAATAGATTAAAAAGTAAGATGAATATAGGAAGTGATGTAACTACTTATTATGCATTACAGTATCCTATGACTAGTGATTTGACTACTAAACAGTTTGCGACTGTTAATCCTTATAATACACGTGGAGCTAACATGGAAGGTAAGATGCCTATTGGACCGATTTGTAATCCTAGTATGTCTTCAATAGAAGCTAGTATTAATCCTACTGATAATAATTATTTATATTTTGTAGCAGATAAGAATAAAGAAATTTTTTATTCAAGAACATTGAAAGAGCATGAAGCTCTTGTACAAGAAATTAAAGATAAAGGTGATTGGATATGGTAGATAATAATTATTATTCTACAATTAAAGAAATGAGAGAATATGCAGATAGGAATAATGTACCTATTATGATGGATGAAGGAATTAATTTTTTAACAAATTTTATTATTAAGAATCAAGTTAAAAGTGTTTTAGAAATTGGGACAGCAATAGGGTATTCTTCTATTATGATGTGTCTTTGTAACCCTAATGTAGTCGTTACTACTATTGAGAGAGATGAAAAAAGATATTTTGAAGCACTTAAAAATATAAAAAAGTTAAAATTAGAAGATAGAATTACTTTAATTTATCATGATGCACTTGATGTTAAATTAGAAGATAAATTTGATTTGATTTTTATAGATGCCGCAAAAGCACAAAATCAAAAGTTTTTTGAAATATTTGAGAAGAATTTAAAACCTAATGGAGCTATAATTACTGATAATATGAATTTTCATGGATTAGTAGAAAAAAATATTGATGATATTCAAAGTAAAAATCTAAAAGGATTGGTTAGAAAAGTTAAAGAATATAAAGATTTTTTAGAGGAAAATTCTCACTATAAAACAAGATTTTATGATGTGGGTGATGGAATCGCAGTTAGTACAAAAGAAAAATAATAGTTTTTCTTTTTTTCTTTGATATTTGTTGAAATAAAGTTATTTATATATTATAATAATAGTATATAAAATTGGTAAAGGTCTAGATTAAGTTGGTGTAATATATGAAAAAAAACATTTTTTACAATTATAAAAAGCGATTAATTTTTTTGTTGCCTATTTTAATACTTTTAATAGGCTCTAGTTATGCATTTTTGTCATTAACTTTAACTACTACGAAAGTAAATACTATAACTGTTGCGAAATTGTCTTTAAAATTAGATGATAGTTCTGCTAAAGGGATTAGTATTAATAATGCAGAACCAGTTACTGATGAAATAGGACTTAAGTATAGTCCATATACTTTTACTGTTACAAACGATGGAAATATAAATAGTGAGTATAAAGTATATTTGGATGATGTAGAACTTTCAGCTGGGGAAGAAAGATTAACAGATAATTATGTTAAGTATAGCTTAGAAAAAGATGGAAAAGTTATTTCTACACAGTTATTAAGTCAGACTGGGATTAATCCTAATAGAGTTTTAGATACAGGTGTAATAAAACCAGGTGAGACATATACATATAAGCTTAAGGTTTGGTTAGATGTTAATACGCCTAATGAGGCACAAAATAAAGTGTTTTCAACTCAGATTAGAGTAGAAGGATTACAAGAGACTAATAGGTTATCAGATAAAGTATTTAATAACTCTAATATTGGTAATAGTGGTAATTTAGATACTAGTAATTCTGGGGTTGTTTATGTAACAGGTACTAATCCTAATAACTATGTTTGGTATAGTGGTAAACTTTGGAGAGCAGTTTCTAAAAACACTTCAGATAATAGTGTTGTTTTGGTATCACAATGGAATATATCTACACTAAAATATTCAAATACTTTAACATGGTTAAATGATAATAGAGAAAATGGATTTTTAAATACTTTATATAATTATAAAAATTTCGTTAAAGAGAATGTTGATTGGGGTAATTCTCAAATTGGTACTGTTGGTTTACTTGATTTAGATACATATACAAAAACATATCAAAATATATCAAAAAGTAATGGATATTTAAATAATGGTTTAAAATGGTGGGTACAAAATAATAATGTTATTGATGAAGTCGGAAATAATAGTATTGTTTCTACAGGCGATTATGGTGTTAGACCTAGCATTGTTTTAAAATCAAGTGTTAACGTTAAATCTGGTACAGGTACCGCTACTGATCCTTATGTTTTATTAGGAGATTCTTCAGTAGTTAACAAAGATAAATTGAATACAAGAATTAGTGGTGAGTATGTTAAGTTTGATAATAATATTTATCGTATAGTTAATACTTATGATGATAGTACTAAAATAGTAGCAATTAATTCGATTAATAGTCGTAATTTTGATACTAATTCTAATTTGTTTTCACTAAGTTCAAGCAGTAATATTGGTTATTATTTAAATAATGTTTGGTATAATAGTTTAAATAATGACTATAAGAATATGATTGTTAATAAAGAGTGGAATGTGGGAAAAAGCAAAGTAACTGCTAATGTTGGTTTAATTAGTAATGGTGAATTAATGTCTGGACAATTTGAAACTAATATTGATTATTGGACATTAACACCTACTAGTGATTCTTTGAATTATGTTATAAGTGGTACAGGAGAACTTATTAAAAAAGCTCCTACTGATATAAGTGCTGTTAAACCTTCTATGTATTTAAGTTCAGATGTTTATATAATTGATGGAAAAGGTACTTTAGAAGATCCATATATTATTACACTTTCATTAGATTCATCTTCTGTTTCTAAATATGTTGCTAGTTTCCTTATGAAAGATAATGTTATAGGTATTGGCAGTAGTAGTGCTTCTTGTAAATATATTAATTCTTTAAGTAATAGTTGTGATATTGTTCTTCCTTCTATTACAGCACCATTAGGTTATACAGCTTTTTGGACTACTGATGTTAACGCTACTAGTGGTTTTGAACCAGGTACTTCGATTACTCTTTCTAGTGATGTTACTTATTATGCTAAGGCTTTAGATATAACATCTCCTAAATGGGAATTAAATAAAGTTACTACTAGTAATAATAAGGGTACGGTAAATAATAGTGATACTGTTACTATTAAATTTAGTGGTACTGATAGTAGTGGAGTAGTTAATAGTTATTTAAATAAAAATAATATTAAAATTAAGTTAGACGATAAAGAAGTTGTACCAACTATTAAGACATTAAGTAAGAAAACTGAAATTAATGATGGATATCAATATACATTGACTTTGTCTGGATTAAGTGGATATGGTAATTTATCTATAGAAATAGATGAATCTACATTAATTGATCAAAGTAATAATACAAGTATTCCTTCTTCGTTTGATACTAAAATTTTAGTAGACGCAATAAATAAATTTACAGCAACTTTTACAAAAAATGAATATGTAGATAGTATTGGTAGTGCTGGTTTAAGTTGTGAAGCTATTGATGCAAGTGGATGTATTATTAAATTACCAGCTATTAATGTTTTAACTGGTTATAAAGTTTTAGGATGGTATGATTCTAATGATGTAAAGGTTGGAAATGTTGGCGATAGTTATCAATTAACTAAAAATGTTATATTAACGGCAAAAGCAATTCCTAATAGTTATACTGTAACATATGACTATAAGACTAATGGAGGAAGTAGTTCAACTAAAACTACTGATACAGTTAATTATAAAGAAAATATTGATTTGGGTGTAATGGCAACTAAAGATGGGTATGAATTTATAGGATGGAATACAAATAAAGATGCAACAGACAAATTAAATAATTTAGTTATGGGTACGGGTGATATAACACTTTATGCGATATATAAAAAGACAGTAACTGCTAATTTTTATTACTATAATGGAATCTCACAAGATTTTGTTCAGAATAGTTGTACGATTTATAATAATACTTTAGATAGTAGCTGTACTTTTGAATTACCAAAAGCAGTAAGTGATAGTGTTGGTATTAATAATGCTACTTTTGAAGGTGTATCAAAAAATGTTTCTAGTACAGAATTAGTAACTGATTACAATGCTAGTGTTAGTATTAGATATTATGCTTTCTATAGGGGTAGTTGGACTGTAAATTATACTAAAGATATTGGAGTAAATACTATAGGTTCTACTGTTAATACATGTACGAGTTATAAAACATCTAATGGTTCTAACTATGTAAGTGCAAGTTGCAATGTTTCTTTACCAAGTATTACAGCCTCGACTGGATATAGTGTTGATGGTTGGTATCTTAACAGTGATAAGGTTGGTAATGCAGGAGATAATTATATATTATCTAGTAATGATAATTTAGTAGCTAAGGCAAATATAAATAGTTATACAGTAACGTATGATTATCAAACTAATGGTGGAAGTAGTGTTACTAAAACTACTGATAAGGTCGACTATAACTCAGCAATTGATTTAACACCAACTGCTACTAAGAGTGGTTATACATTTGTAGGATGGAATACAAATAAAAATGCAACAAGTGGATTGAGTAGTCTGAAGATGGGAACATCAAATGTAACATTATACGCAATATATAAAAAAGAAGCAGT
>CAKPJN010000011.1 GCA_934162665.1 uncultured Bacilli bacterium | reverse complement strand
ACTTCATATTTAAATGATAATAAAATTAAAACACCAAGTAGTTTAAAACGAAAAAATCCTAATTCTAAAATGAGATACAATGAACAATGGACAATATCATCGGTTAAGAAAATACTAAAGAATAGAATGTATACAGGTGATATGGTTCAAAGTACACAGACTAAAGTAAATTATAAATCTAAAAAGAAAAAAGCTCTTCCAAAAAGCAATTGGGATATAGTTCCAGGAACACATGAACCATTAGTTGATAAACTAACATTTGAAAGAATACAAGGTAATGTCAAAAGGACTAATGTAAGTGTTAGTAATAGAGAAAAAAGATTATTTGAAAATTTACTATTTTGCAAAGAATGTGGTAATGCATTAACTATTACGTACCGAAAAAATCATAATTATTGGACTATTAATTGTAATAAATATGCAAGAGATCCAAAAAGAAGATTATGTGAACCGCATTTTATGCCATATGATAAATTAGAAGAAGCTTTACTTGAAGTAGTAAGAACAACTTGTAAAAATTATATTAAGCAAATTGATTCTAAATCATTATCTAAAGAAATAGCAAATAAAAATAATAGGAAAGAAGATAATAAAAAAAAGATAAAATATCTAGAAAATAAGATAAAAGAATACATCTCAAAAATTGATATGTTATATGAAGATAAATTTAGAGGTAACATATCAGATGTTACTTATAAAAGATTATCTCAAGAAACAGAAAGCTTATTAAATAAAGCTCAATTGGATTTAGAAAAATATAAAAATACTAAAAAAGAAAGTATTAAAACTAAAGAATTAGAAGAATATGAAAAAAGAATAAGAGAATTAATTGATATAAAGAAGCCTACTAGAGAACTTTTACAAACATTAATTGATAAAATTGAAATTGATAAAGATAAAAATATTGAAATTTTCTATAGATTCATGATTTAAAAATTCTGTGCATTATGCACAGAATAGTACATAAAATTAAAACTCGTATATATCACAATTATTACTTCGGTTCAAAATGGTCCAAAGTTTAAATTTAATTAACTTTTACAAAACTTAGGCTAGAATTGAAAAAACACAAAATTCTAACTTGTACTCAAATCGGGTACAAGTTAGAACTTCTGTTCAATTTGGGCAGAAGTTAAATATTTTATTAATAGTTTTTTATGTCAACTTTACCTTTATGGTAAAAAATATCAACAATTTATTGTGCTTATAAAACAATATGCCGGTAACGGAATAAAAGTATTGACAAATCATACCGAATTCGGTATAATTGCAAATGAGGTGAATAATATGGAATTTATGACTACAAAAGAAGCTGTTGAAAAATGGAACATTAGTGAAAGAAGAATAAGGCAATTACTGCAAGATGGTAGAATTGAAGGTGCTGTTAAAGTTGGAAACAGTTGGAATATTCCTATTGATGCTGATAAACCTGTTGATAAAAGAATAATTAAACCAGATGATAATAATTTTACTATTGATTTAGATGACAATTATTTTGATGAAGTAAATAGCTTAAAAAAAGAATTAGATAGTAAAAGACCAATACCAAAAGAAACTTTAAAATCATTAAGAGAATCTATTAACTTAGAGTGGACTTATAATAGCAATGGAATAGAAGGTAATACTTTAACATTAAGAGAAACACAAATTGTTTTAGAAGGAATAACTGTTGGTGGAAGATCTATTAAAGAACATTTAGAAGCAATTAACCATGAAAAAGCAATTTTATTTTTAGATGATTTAGTTAAAGATAATGAACCAATTAGCGAATGGAATATTAAAAATATCCATCAGTTAATTTTAAAAGATATAGATAATGAAAATGCTGGAAGATATAGAAAAGAAAATGTAACTATTAAAGGTGCAACACATATTCCTCCAGATTATTTAAAA
The DNA here is from genome assembly GCA_934162665.1 of uncultured Bacilli bacterium. Taxonomy (GTDB): domain Bacteria; phylum Bacillota_I; class Bacilli_A; order RF39; family UBA660; genus RUG14670. Next base: position 25,831 of record CAKPJN010000011.1, on the reverse strand, counting down.
GTTCCCGAATTGATGGAAAAATTAATATTAACTTATAACACTTGGAGTGAATATCATCCAATAATTCAAGCAGCATTATTACATGGAGAGTTAGTTAAAATACACCCATTTGTAGATGGTAATGGAAGAACGTCCAGATTACTTATGAATTTAGTTTTAATGAACAAAGGATATAATCCTGTAATTATTAAAAAAGAATCAAGATTAAAATATTATGAAGCACTAGATAAGGCACATATAACTGGTAATTATACTGATTTTGTTAAATTAGTTACTAAGTTAGAAATTGAAATGTTGAAGAAATTTTTAGAATTATTGTAGGAATCATCATTGAGAGAAAAAACTAGAACTATTGTAAATAATTACTATACTAAAAAAGAAATAATGTTTTTTAAGAAGTTTGCAAAAATAATTGATAAAGAATACATGAATAAGGAAAAGCAAAGAATAATATGGGAATTTGATAAAAAAATTGAAATGAAGTAAGAAGGTGGTATAAAGGTATGAATTTATTAAATATTAATGAAGAAGCTCCCAAAGTATTTTATATTTTTATTGGACAAGGAAAAAATTCATATAGTCAGATTAATTTTCATAACTACAAATTAAATAAAACCATTGTATCCAGTGGTTTTAGAAACCTTACAGTAAAACCAGATAAAATAGAAGATTTTATGTGTGGAAATATCGTTTATGCTCCATTTATTCCTAATAAAACAACTTTTAGTAGTCCATCATCTCATAGTATGACTGTTGTTAATGGATATAATACGGAATATATATTAGAATATATAAGGGTGAGTGATTATAAAAATTATCCTTCAAGATTTTCGTGCGTTTATGCTTTTGGAGATTACGATAGTTGTAAAAAAGCTAGTAAATGGTATGGATGGAATTTAAAAAATGTAAAAAAATTTAGGTTGAAGAAAACTAATAGTGTGTTGGATTCCTGTATAAAAATAGCTAAATGTAATATGGAAATCGTAACAAGAATGTGGAATTGTGATATTTCTACTTTTGATAAGAATTCTATAGATAGAATTGCAAAAGCTTATTGGAATGGAACAGGGCGTGTTGCAACGGAACAATTGGATATAGATACAGGACTATACACACAAAAAGCTAGTGATGTATTATATGAATATTTGATAGAGGGTATATTAGAAGAAATCGAAGAATAATAAATTAACTACACAATGACCATCGGCAGGTGGCGAAGGCGCTGAAATAGTTTATGCCCTACGTAATGATGACACACTAGCTAAGATGGCATTAAATAACATAGGAGCTGCAGGACAATTGATGAGAAAAGTATATCAAAGAAGACTCCCCGAAAATCCTAATAAAGATTACTATTATATTCTAAGAGAAACTGGTGAAAATACTGAACCAATATTAGTAGAATATGGTTTTATAGATAACACAATGGATGCTAATAGATTAAGAAATAATTTATTAGATTATGTAGAAGGGGTAGTAAAAGCCCTTGCCGAATATACAAACACCCCATATCAAGCCCCAGGATCAGAAGATGGATACTATACAGTTAAACGAGGAGACACCCTATATTCTATAGCTTCAAGATACAATACAACAGTCGCTGAATTAAAAAGACTAAATAACTTACAATCAGATACTCTTACAATTGGACAAATCTTAAAAATCTCAGAAATAGAAACTCCACCAATTACAAACTATGAAACATATATTGTTAAAAAAGGTGATTCATTATATTCCATAGCCCAAATGTTTAATACAACAGTAGATACCATTAAAAGTATAAATAATCTAACATCAAATTCCTTAATGATAGGCCAACAATTACAAGTACCAAAAACATCACAAGATGAAGAAGAATCCCCAGAAAAAGATTACACATATTATACAGTCGTAAAAGGGGATACAATTTTTATGGGGAATAATGAGTAGAAATATAAAAATATTGATGAAATTTAAGGCATTTTGAAGAAAAGTGTCTTTTTAAATGTTATAATATTTAATGAAATATTTTTATATTAGCAATAAAAAATTATAAGGAGGTGTTAAAATTGAATTTCAATTATTTAAATAAAATGATTCAATATATAGAAGAGAATCTTACTAATGAAATAGACTATAGTGAATTAAGTAAAATATCTAATACTAATCTATTTATTCTTGAAAGGATTTTCTCGTTTTTAACTAATATGACATTAGTTGAATATATAAAGAAAAGAAGATTGAGTAAAGCATTTGAAGAAATAAGAAATACTAATACTAAAATAATAGATATTGCTTTTAAATATCAATATAATTCTGCTGCTTCTTTTAATAGAGCATTTAAACAATTATTTAATATAACACCTACTGAATGTAGAAATGGTAAAGGTAATTATAAAATAATACCTATAGAATATTTTGAAAATAATAAAAGTAATTATAATTTTGATTACGAAATAAAAGAAATAGATCATAAAGATTTATATTGTTATCATATAACATCAAAAAATCATTCCGATTTATTATATAAAATTAAACAGTTATATCAAGAAACTAAAACTAATGGAAGATACAATGAGTTTAACGAAATAGGAATGTATGGTATCTTTTTTAAAGAAGAAAGTTCATATCATTATTATTTAGGATCTACTAAACATTTTTCTGATTTAGAAAAATATGAAATTAAGGAAAATGAATATGCTGAATTCAAAATTGTATCAAGAGAACAAAATGAAATAGTAAATTTAGAAGAAAGAATTAATAAACAATGGATACCTTCAACGAACTATAACATTAAAAATAGTTTTAAAATCGAATTATATAAGGGTGATAATTGTTATATATATTTACCTATAAATAATCTTAACAAATTTAATATTTAAAATGTAAAGAAACATACTTAAAATTGTTCTACAATTATATTGGTGAAATGTATGTTTAAAAGAAATATTAAAATTACAAAAGATTATTTTTCTTTAGTAAAATTTAAAAATAAGTATTTAATAACATTTATAATTGTTGATTTAATAAATGTTTTAGTAAGTTTATTCGTGCCATATTTTATATCACTAATAGTAGAAAATGTAACCAATGGATTATATAATATGTCATTTATTTTTGTTATCATGTTAGGAATAACTTATCTATTTAATAAAGTTGGTTCATATTGTACTAATTGGTGTTATGCAAATTTTTTTAAAGAAGCCTATGTGGAAGTACATGGAACATTAGTAAATAGTATATATAATTTTGATGAAGAATACTCTAAAAAAATACCGATTGGAAAAATTATAAATTCTTCAAATAGAGATATTATTAATATTGCTGAAATACCTTCTTTTATAATTGAATTATTCATTGAATTAATCAAATTATTAGTTATATATTTTGTCTTTGTTAAACAGAGCATTTTAGTGGCTTTATATGTAATTGGAGTAGATTTGGTATATTATAATTTTGCAAGAAAATGTAATGACAAGAATACTTTTTACTTAAAAAGACAAATAAATTATGCTGATAAGATAACTGGAATGCTATCTCAAATTTTAACAGGGCTCAAAGATATCAAAAGTTTTGGTATTGGGGATAAATTAAATAATAAATTAGATAGTTATCGAAAAAAATGGCAAGAAAGTTATTTTCTAAAAAGAAAATATTATTTTACAAGGGAAACTTTGGTTGGCTTAATAATTGATTTTGGAAAAATAGCATTATATTTTATTATGATAATACTTCTTATGAAAGGTAAAATACAAATAGCCATGTTTTTGCTATTAATTTCTTATTATGATAAGGCAAAAGAATCAATTAATGACATAATGGGATTTGATGTATCAATTATGGAAGAATCAGTTTCATTATACAGGATAAATGAAATAATTGATTATGGAAATAATGCTTTAAAATTAGATGGCATAGTTCATAATGACGAAATTATAGGGATTGTTGAATTTAAAAATGTGTCTTTTAAATATAATATGATTCCAGTATTAAAAAACATTTCTTTTATTGCTGAGCCAAATCAAGTTACAACAATTGTTGGTAAAACAGGAACAGGAAAAACTACGCTATTTAATCTCCTTTTAAGAATGTACAAAGTTGATAGTGGTAAAATCTTGATAGATAATTTAAATATTTATGAATATTCTAAAGATGTTTATAATTCAAATATCAGTATTGTAAATCAAAAAACTTTTATTTTTAACATGAGTATAAGAGCCAATTTATCACTAATTGATTCAAATAAAAAAAGACAGATTGATGCTTGTAAAAGAGTTGGGATACATGAATTTATAATGTCTTTACCAGATGGCTACAATACAATTTTAAAAGAAGATGCAACTAATATAAGTGGTGGTCAAAAACAATTGTTATCTTTAGCACGATCACTTCTTACTACTTCTGAAATAATACTTCTTGATGAAGTTACATCATCATTAGATCCGAATACAACCAATAAAATTATATCACTCTTAGATGATTTAAAAACAGATCATACACTTATTGTTATTACTCACAATAAAGATTTGATGAAAGCATCTGACAAATTAATAGTCTTAAACTATGGTAAAATTGTTGGGCAAGGAACACATAAAGACCTTATGTTAAATAATGAATATTATATTGATTTACAAGCAAATAATTATTTAAGCCCCAATAAAAAAATAGAAACAAATTAAAATATAAAACATTAATTATTGTAATAATAAAAAAATGAATCATCCTATAAAATCTAATTAAAATTAGAAATTAGGATGATTTTTTGTGCTATAAATTATTGCTAATATTGAGTTTGTCCTATATGGCATCCTATTTTGTAGGATGAATTTCGTAAGTACGAAATAAGAATGGTGCATATACGAACCCTTATTTTATAAGGAAAAGTAAGTGTATATGCACCATCTTCTTATCCTGCTGTTTCATAATTTGATTAATCATCAATGCATTTAGGATGAATAGACAAAACTTTCTATACTTTATGACTTGACTCTTCTTTTTAGTGGAGGTAACATGCATCATGCAAAGGAGATGATGTGTATGAGAAGATTTAATTTATATTTACCAGAGGAGTTATTTGAACGAATTAAATTACTTTCAAAATTCTATAATATTTCCATAACTAAATTAATGGTAGAACTATTAGAAATTGGATATATAGACATGATAGATACAAGAAAAAATAAATAAGTTTATAAAAATGAAAGGGTTAGGTGAAGAATATGAAGATAATAATTTTTAATTTAACGGAGGTTTATGATAGTAAGTAATATTGTTAGGTATGTTACAAGCATATCAAATAATATTACTAAAACAAAAATTAAAGCCATAGAATTTATTGGAGGTATTAAACTCTATGGTTAAATACAAAGTTAATTTAAAGTTTAAAGAAAATGGAAAATCTTTAAATGAATTAATAACTGAAGTATTAAAAATAGAACTAAATAAAAAAATAAATGAGACTTGCAATATCTTAAAAAAGGAGCTACCATTCAATCATACTCATTATTCCCAAAGTGAAGGGAGTAGTAATTAGTGATAGGGAATAGTAGTTTTAAAGTAGGAATATATATAAGATTATCAAGAGATGATGGAAATATAGAATCAGATAGTATTATTAGTCAAAGAAGTTTACTTAATCAATATATCAAAGAGAACAACTATAATTTAATAGATGAGTATGTAGATGATGGTTTTACTGGAACAAATTTTGAGCGACCATCATTTAAAAGAATGATTAAAGATATTGAATCTGGAAGAATTAATATGATTATTACCAAAGATATGTCAAGACTCGGTAGAGATTATATTGGTACAGGAGAGTTAATTGAAAAGTATTTTCCAAATAAAAATATTAGGTATATTGCTATTAATGATGGTATTGATACATTTATAGATAATACTAATAATGATATAGCACCTTTTAAAGCCATAATGAATGACATGTATGCTAAAGATATTTCTAAAAAAGTTAAAACAAGTTTACATTCTAGAATGAAAGAAGGATTATATGTATCAGGAAGATGTCCTTTTGGATATATGAAAGATCCAAATAACAAAAATCATTTAGTTATAAATGAAGAACAAGCAGAAACTGTTAAATTAATATTTGATTTAGCATTAAAAGGGAATACCTATCATTTTATAGCACAAGAATTAACTAAAAGAAAAATGAAAACTCCAGCATCTTATTATAATTATATTTGGAATACTAAGTGTATAAACACAAATTGTATTTCACAAGAATGTGGTGTATGGGTTGATACTACAATAAAATCAATTTTAACTAATCAGATATATGTAGGAGATACAGTTCAGGGCAAGACTAAAAAGATTAATTACAAGTTGAAAAAGACAGTAAAAAATAAACCAAACGATTTTATAATAGTAGAAAATACTCATGAAGCAATTATTGATAGAGAGACCTTTAATTATGTGCAAACTCTTTTACCTAAAAACGTTAAAAGACCAGAGAAAAAAAGATTTTATTTACTAGATGGACTTTTATATTGTGGAGATTGTAAACACAGAATAACTATTAGATATCAAACTAAAACTGGTAGAAGTTATACCACTTGTGATTATTATAGAACTTATTCTAAATATCATGTTTGCACGACTCATACAAATAATTATGAGACACTAGAAAAAGTTATTTTAAATAATATAAAAGAAGTTTGTAAAAATTATTTAGATAGGAATAAAATAAAAGATTCTATTGGTAATATCGAGTTCGAAGATAATACATTAAAAATAAAAAAACAGATTGAAAGTTTAGAACTTACAAATAATAAATTGACTAATAATTTAGATAAAACATATATGGATATGTTAAAAGGTATTATTGACGAAGAACAATACTTAAGAATAAGTGAAAATCTAAAGCAAGAAATCGAAAATAATAAATCAAGTATTGATAATCTTAAAAATGAAAATAGTGAATCTAATAAAATAGACAATAAAATGATAGAAAAATATATAAATGAATTTTTATCGTTAGAAAATCCAACTAGAGAATTAATAATTAATTTAGTTGAGAAAATCTATATCTATCAGGATAAAACGATAGATATTATATTTACATTTAAAAATGTTACATAAAAAATGTATCTGGTGATAGCCTATGGTCAATAGCTAAAAGATATGGAATATCAGTAGATGATTTAATTAAATTAAATGACTTAACTGATATAAATCTAAAAATAGGAGATGTTCTAAAAGTACCAAATACAGAAATCAATATCAAAACTTATACTGTAAAAAGTGGTGATAGTCTATGGTCAATAGCCAAAGCTAATAATATAACTGTTGATCAATTAAAAGAAGCTAATAACTTAAATTCAAATTTATTATCAATCGGTCAAACTCTAATAATTCCAGATTAAAAGAAGTGGAAAATAAATCCTACTTCTTTTAAAATACAAAATAAAAAGGAATTTATTTATTCCCTATTAAGCTTTTTTTCTAGCGTATATTATTCCACCAGTAATTCCGCCAGCAATTAATAAAATTAAAATTAAGGCTAAAACATCATTACTTTCTTCTTTTTTACCATTAATTACATAGTCCATAATATCATATCTACTATCAGAAGCTTTATCATATTCATCCTTAATTGCCTGCTTTATTTCATCAGCATAATCAGAGGAATATCCATTCCAAGTTTTTTTACCAATAATGATATACGGAACACCCTTAACATCTTGTCCTAGCAAATCAGCAACATTATTCATTAATTCTTGATTATCTTTATTATACCAAACTTCGTAATCAACTAAGTCATAATATTTATCATATTCATCTTTGATAGAGTCGAAAAATTCTTCAGCTTCTTGACAATGCGAACAACCTTGACCTCTAAAGAAATAAACCTTTACTTTATTATCCTCATCAACAATACTATCAGCAAATACACTTAATGGTATGAATAATAATCCAATCATTATAGCAATAATAGCACTAAACTTTTTCATCTTATACCTCCCATAATAATGATATCACAAATAACTACAAAATCAAACAAAAAGACTATTTAAACTATCTATATTAAATTAAATCTTTAACATATCTTGACATTTTCCACTAAAATTACTTTTCTTAATCACAAATATAAAAAAATATTGTAAAAGAAAAAGTGTAACTTCAATTACACTTTATAAGACATCTTATTTTATAATCATAATAAACTTAGTACTACCTTTAACATCATTACTCTTACTAGCAAATGATTCATAATTATCACTTAACTTAGTTAACTGCTTAATAGTACTAGTTTTTGATTTTAAAGGTCCATTAATTAAATTAGAAACTTTCTTAATACCATTTTCATTAAAGATACTACTACCATGATACAGATTATTAGCTCCATCTGATAACTTAGATATACCACTAACTAAATTATTAGTTCCATCACTTAAATCTTTTAAACCAGTACTTAATTCTCCTAAACTAGTAGAAAGAGTATTAAGTGACTCAATTGTTTTTTGAGTAGCTGTTGCTTTTACCTGATTTGCAACAGACAAAGATACCTCTCCAGCAACTAACGAAGCAGTAGACTTAGCTGTTTCTTCCGCTGTACTAATAGCAGTGTTTTTTGCCACTTCCTTCATCATATTAACAACATTAGCATCTTTTAAATATTTATACTGCACAATATAACTAGCGTAGTTGGTACAAGTAGATATATATTCATCCGGTACTTGATCATTAGAACAAACACTAACTAAATTATCGTTTATACCTTTTGACTCTAAAATAGAAATGTTGTTTTTAATACTATTTTCAGCACTTAAAATAGCTTTTTCTCCTATTAAATCTTTTTGCCCATCAGTTAAAGTAGCACTGATACTAGCTTGCTCCTTAATATTTGAAATAGTGGTATCATCTAAAGCATTGGATTTATCACTTTGACTTAACTTGATTGAACTATCAACAGCTTCTTTAATTTTGATAGCACCATCATAGGCACTTTTTGCACCACTATTTAATTGAATAGAACCGCTTTTTATTTGAGTTGCCCCATCAACTAATTTTTTAGAACCATCAACTAATTGAGCTGATCCATTACTTAATGTATTTATTTGATCATAAATAGAATTAATATCACCTAATTTAGTAAAATCATTAGCATCTACTAACTTCGATGTTGAAACAGAATAGATAAATTCTTTACTAAACTTAGTAGTATCATACTCAATAGTAATTGTATCAAAATTTTGTAATGAACTAATTTTTAATGATTCATATAACCCTGGACTACTAATTCCAGTAATAACATTATTAGTACCAGTACTAATTACTTTACCATTTGTAACGGTAACATTATAATTGTATTTAGTAGGTAAGATAGTCTCAGTCATAACAACAAACGGAGTATATAAAATATTACCATTAAAATTATTTGCTAAATTATTTGCATATTTAATAGTGATAGAAACATGTCCTTTTTTACCAATCATTTTTTTAGGATTAAGCTCTTTACCATTTAATTTATAACTAACATTTACACTAATTGGCAATTCTTTTGTAGAATCACCTTGATAATATATATCATTACCATTAGCTTCCCATATAATATTATCACCACTAATATTAAACTTTTCCTCACCATTAACATTTTTAATATTTGTTAATTTTGTATAATCATTAATAACATCACTTTTTTCATCATTAATTAAATGTTCAGATACTATTGTCTTTTTTATTTTACCATCACTATTTAACTTTACATAAACAGTCTCATCTTTACTTAAAGCAAATGTCGCAATAGGACTAAAAATGATAGCTGCACTTAAAGTTAAACATATTCCCTTATAAAAATTTTTCATACTTATTTTCCTCCCTTCCTAAAACCTAAAGTAGTTTTAGTTATAATATTATCAAATATTAAAAGTATGCTAGGAACTACAAAGATAACAACAACCATACTTATAATAGCTCCTCTAGCAATTAAGGTACATAAAGAACCAATCATATCAATCTTAGATATAAGTCCAACACCAATTGTTGCTGCAAAGAAGCACATAGCACTTACAAAAACTGAATTAATAGAGTTATCTAATGCAGAGCGAACCGCTTTCTTTTTATTAATACCACTTTTTCTTTCTTCTAAATATTTTGTGGTCATTAAAATCGCATAATCTATAGTTGCTCCAAGTTGAATAGTTCCAATAACAACAGATGCTATAAATGGAATACTTGTTCCAGTAAGATAAGGAATACCCATATTTATAAAAATAGCAAACTCGATAGCGGTAACTAATAAAACTGGTAATGATATTGATTTAAGCACAAATAACATTAGAATAAATATAACAAGTATAGAAGTGTAATTAACGTTATGAAAATCCTCATCAGTAATAGTTACTAAATCTTTCATCAAAGGCCCTTCTCCCGCAACAATAGCTTTTTTATCATACTTATCTACTACTTTATTAATCTTATTAATTTGATTGTTCAGTTTATCAGTTGCAATATCATATTTAGAATTAATAAGTATAATTTTATATTTACCAGAATCATATATTTTCTTTAAATCATCATCCAAAATATCATCATTAATTCCATATTTACTTAACATTGAAGGACTAATAATAAAGTCAACTCCATCAATATCTTTAATTTCATCAACTAATGCATTCATTTTTGAATTGCTTAAATTTGAATCAACTAATATAATTTCTTGAGAAACAATATTGAAGTCTTCTTTAAGCGACTTAGATGCAATCGTATACCCATAATTATCAGGAATTGATTTATCTAAATTATAATAAACTTCTGTTTTATTTTGAAAAATATAAGCAGGAACTAACAATATTAAGAACACTGCGAAAATCACAACATAATGATTTATAATAAAATCTTGAATCTTACTAAATTCTGGTAACCAAATCTTATGCGTTGTTTTCTCAATCCACTTATCAAAAACAAGAAGCAAAGTAGGAAATAGGGTAATTACACAAACTAATCCAAATAAAACACCCTTTGCCATAACTAATCCGATATCTTTACCTAACGTTAAGTTCATAGTACATAAAGCTAAAAACCCAGCAATTGTAGTTAGAGAACTACCAAGTACTGATACTAAAGTATCATGTATAGCATTACTCATTGCTTCTTCTTTAGTCTTATATTGTTTTTTAGACTTTTCATATTTATGATACAAGAAAATAGAAAAATCCGTTGTTACACCCAACTGCAGTACCGAACTAATGGCTTTCGTTATATAACAAATATCGCCAAAAAATATATTAGAACCCATATTAAATAGTATTGCGACTCCAATATTAGTAATTAATAAAAATGGAACTAAATAAGAATCTAGTGAAAATATTAATACAACTATACAAAGTATTACAGCGATAAAAACATATAGAGCCATTTCACTATTAAATAAATCCTTAGTGTCAAGTACCATTGCACTCATGCCACCAACTTTACATGTATCACTAGTTATCTTTCTGATTTCATTAACCGCATTTAAAGTAATATCATCACTAGTAGAATCATTAAAAGTAATAAGCATCAACTTAGATTTACCATGGATGAATTTATTAGAGATATCATCAGGTAGTATTTCCAAAGGAATAGTAGTACCAGTTATATCATTAATACTAACCACCTTATTAACTCCCTCAATATCTCTAATCTTATCTTCCAATTTAATTAGATCCTTATCTGCCATATTATCAACAACTGTAATAGAAAAGGCACCCATATTAAAATCATTAGTTAATATATTTTCTCCTTTTAAGGTTTCAATATCATCAGGCAGATAGACTAAAATATCATAATTTACTTTAGTTTTATACATACCAATAAAAGAAGGTACTACTAATAATAAAGTAATAATTACAATGGCCCATTTATGTCTGCATACAAAGTCTCCAAATCTTTTCATACACCCTCCTAAAAATAATGACTATTAGTCACAAATAAGATAATACCATAAAAATGACTGTTAGTCAATATATTGTATGCCTATATAAAAAAATAATGAATATAAATATTAATAAATTGACTAAAAAATAAATATAGTATAAAATGCAAACATAGAGGTGAAATAATATGGAAGGTTATATAGTATCAAAGATTAAGGAAAAAAAGCAAAAAAAAGAAAATCAACTACTTGATTCAGCTTATAAACTAATTACTGAAAAGGGAATAAATAATACATCAATTCAAGATATAGTAACTGATGCAGGAGTAGCTAAAGGAACATTCTACTTATATTTTAATGATAAATATGATCTTCAAAAAAAATTAATCATAAAAAAATCTAGAGAGTTATTCACAGAAGCTGTTGAAAAACTAGATAAGAATTCAATTAGTCATTTTGATGACCAAATAATTTTTATTATTAACCATGTAATAGATGTTTTAAAAGATAATACAACATTACTTAATTTTATTTCTAAAGATCTATCATTAGGAATATATGCTGAAGGAGTAACAACAATATTTGAAAATGAAAAGATTGGTGTTCAAGACCTATTTATGAAAGGTGTAAAAGAACATAATATAAAATTAAAAAACAAAGAAGTAACTTTATTTATGATTATAGAACTAGTCTCATCAACAGTATTTACATCAATCATTAAAAAACAGCCACTTTCAATAGATGAATACAAATCATTTTTATATGATACAATTAGAAAAATGATTAACGAAAAATAAAAAATTCCCATAGGAATTTTTTTATTTATAAGGAAAGTTCTCCCTATTTTTATAAAAAGCAATATATGCTATTAAAGAACAATTGTTATAGGAATATAATAAAATTGTTCTTGTAAAGATGGAGGTGATTTAAGTATAACAGCAAGATAATACCAATATTGTATGAATATAAACAAATAAGATATCAATGTAATTATAAATACCGTGTATGAATAATTAAAATACATTATCAAAGTTAGTAAGGAATAAAAAAGAGTACGGTAGCGACTATCGGAATTTAAGCCTATGGAGAATAAGGGTTACCTTATCTGTGAAGTAGGAAACTTAGGAGGCAACGACTGAGACGAATTAAAACTTGTTTTAATTCTTTTGTTCTATCAACTACTTATCATCATCTTTTTCAATAGGAATAAAAAGCTTACATTTACAAATACCAGTTTTAACAAACTCATCACAAGGACAAAGTGTTGTATCATCAACATTAACACGACAAGGACAATGTCCCTCTTTTTTCATAAGCCCATCTATAATGATATTAACATATTTTCTATCTGGATTTATTCTATATTTTTTCATACTTATCCTCCATATTAATTATATAAATATAATACTAATAATAGTATATCTATTATACTCTAGAACAGTCAAATTTTGGAATAAAACTTTCATCTTGTGTTTGTCCATCTTGAATAAAAGCATTACTAATTCCCAATGAACAAGCATAATCAATAACTTCATCATACTCACTATCTGTAACTTTTCTATTTAAATTTGAAAACTTTTCAAAGTGATAAAGAGGAGTATATTGATTCATTATACTAATAATAATATTATCACCATATTTATCATATAAATATTTAATAATCTTTTTACTATCATCAATATGACCTGGCAATATAAGAATTCTTACAATAATACCCTTCGTCATTAATTCATTTTCAATCTGAAATTTTCCAATTTGTTTATACATCTCATCAATTGCTGAAGAAGCATATTTAAAATAATCTTTACAATGCGAATATCTAACAGCTAAACTATCATCATAATACTTTAAATCAGCAAGATAAATATCAACATAACCATTTAATGATTTTATAGTATCAACATTTTCATAACTACTAGTATTATATACAATAGGTATATTTAATCCTATATGTTTAGCTCTTTTTATTGATGAAATAATTTGTGGAACATAGTGTGTTGGCGTTACTAAGTTAATATTGTGGGCCTTTTTCTCTTGCAACTCAATAAAAATATCACTTAATCTCTCACTAGATATTTCCTTTCCATATCCTAATGTACTAATTTTTTTATTCTGACAAAAAATACATTTTAAATTACAATTAGAAAAGAAAACAGTTCCACTACCAGAAGTACCCGATATAACTGGTTCTTCCCACATATGTAGAGAGTAGTGTGCAATTTTAAGCTTACTATTAGCACCACAAACACCAACATTCTCATAACGATTAATCTTACAATTTCTAGGACAAAGCGTACAAGACTTTAGAATATCCATAATATCAGCTCCACAAAATTTATTATATCATATCAAAAACAATATGATATTGAAAATTAATTTTTTTCATTTTGTGTATTGCACTTTTACTTAAAATATGCTAATATATAAATAGCTTAGATATTAGAATAGTTTGCAGACATACATTTTTTTTGTATAGTTGGGCAGCTATTCTAAGTCTATTATCAAAAGTAATAGACCTTTATGAAAATATTAATATAATAATTTAATTTATATTATAATCTTATTATGATCTAAGTGTACATATGTAATGAGAAAGAAAACTCATTGTTAATAGGATGCTACTTCCAAATACTGACATTTATTTGGAACGGGGGTTATGTTATATTTCAATAATAATTATGTTATTATTGAAATGGTTAAGACATAATTCAATGTAGTTTTTCAAAAACTAGAAGATGTGATTTGTCAGGATCATATCTTTTTTTATATAAAAAAAGTTCTAATTCATTGATAAAGAACTTTTATAATCATTAGATAAAGAATTATCAAGGGTTATACTAGAAACTAACCCATCTGGCTTTTTAATATTTATAGTATACCCATCAGGTAAATAAGAAAAAACATGTTCAAAATATTTTGGATCACCAGTTTTAGAATTCGCTCTATCATTTACCCAAGTTTGTCCATAACCAGAAATCTTATAAGTCCCCATATTATAGGCTTGAACAGATTTAGGAATATCATAATCAAATTTAACCAAATTAAACTGTAAAATCATTGCAGCAACCTTAACATTATAATTTAAATCACTTAGTTGATTAATATCAACATTAATTGTTTCTACAGAATTAGTATCAAAGTTAAAAGCAGATAATTCAACTTGATCCCAAATTGACTCTATTTGCATACCACCAATGGCAGAACCATTATCTGAGTAACTATGATGAATTCCACCACTTTCTTGAGTCATCATTGCCATTAACAAGTTAGGATCAATTCCATACATTTTTCCATATTTATTAAAAACATCTATATTTTGTTTAGCATTAAATACTTGTTCACTATTAGAACGATCTTCATAATTAAATTTGAAGATGTTTTTTTGTGCATCATTTTGCATAATTTCCATTTCATCTTCATCAAGTAAAACTTCTATACCATCAGTATCAAAATTATTAAGTACTTTTGCAATTCCAGCATAACCTATATCATCATCAGAAGTTAAACTAATACTATTATTTTCAACTTTATCATTACTATTACTATCTGATAATAAATTGATAACTCCTGTAGTAACAAGTGCACTTGTAAGACCAACAGCTAAACCTTTTATTAATTTTCTCTTAAGACTAACATTTTCGAGTGTAGGATTTAAAACACTTATTTCTTTATTAAAATTATTAATAATAAAGTTTCCCTTATCAAAAATAATAGTATCTTTAATCTTATTTCTATTTTTAGTACGTTCCTTTTTTAGAGAAATATTATTTTGTAAAGAAAAATCAGTCGCAAACTCAAAAAGTTCTAAAACATTATCACTAATATTAATATAGGAGTTTTTATAATCTCCTTCTATCTCACTTACTGCATTGGGTACAACTAAATATGCATTTACTAATCTTTTATTTTGTTCTTTTCGTATAACAAATTTTAACTTTGTATTCATTTAATCACCCTCATAATAAACCTAATATAACTATATCATTAATAAATTATAATTGCAAAAATAAATTGTCATAGCTAAAAATTATGATACAATATTTATATATAAGAGTGGTGTTTAAGATGAATGAAAAGGAAATATATAAACAATTAATGGCTGATTATGACAAACTAAATGAAGAAACAAAAAGAGCAATTATAATCTATAAGTCAGGACTATATTATCATATTAATAAGATATCTAGTATAGATGCTTTTTTAAATAAAGAACCATCAGTATTATTGGAAGAAGTAAGTGATAAAAATGTATTTTTAACAAGATATCAAGATTTCAAAAAGAATATAGATAACCCCAAAAATATCTTTTTAAAATATTCGATATTTAACATAATAGACTTCTCTGATATATACAAATTTATAGATAGTATTAAAGTTGTATATAAAATAATCAATGATACTAAATTATATTTACCAGATAAATTAACTGTATATCGTGGTATATGTTCAAATGATGAAATCTCTGATATATCAAAATCTAATTTAATATCAACTACAATTGATCCAGAAGAAACTAAACCATTTTTATTTACAAATAAAGATAAAAAAAATAAACTATATGTAATATCACTAGAACAACAAACTCCTGTATTAATATCTCCATTTTCTATAGCTAATGTTTATGACAGCGAAGTTGATTATCTTATAAATAGACCAAGACAACTAAAGTTAGTAAATAATTTTGAACAAGGTCAACAGGAGATAATCTTATTTAAAGATACATTGGATTTCAAGCTATATGATAGAAAAACAATCGATGAATACAACTTAACGATAGAAAAGTTATCAACTAGACCAAAAGAGTTAAACTATAATGAAAATAACAAGCCCAAAACACATTAACAAATTAGAAATATATAATTACACATTTAAGTCATAAAAAACGTTAATTACTCATAAATTTCTTTAGGAGGAAATTTATGGGAAATGGTCTAACTAGTAAAGAAGTAATTGAAAACAGAAAAAAATATGGCACAAATCAGATTAGTGCAAAAGAAAAGAATAGTTTTTTTAAACTGTTAATAGAAACGATGGGAGATCCCATTATAAAAATATTATTAATAGCCTTAGCAGTTAAAACTGTTTTTTTATTCCATGATTTTGATTGGTTTGAAACTCTAGGTATTGTTATCGCAATCTTTATAGCATCATTAATTTCTACAATATCAGAATATGGAAGTGAAGCTGCCTTTGAAAAACTACAAGAAGAATCATCTAAAATAAAATGCAAAGTAAAAAGAGACGGAAAAATATCAGAAATATTGATAGATGACGTCGTAGTAAATGATATAGTTCTTCTCCAAACTGGCGATAAAATTCCTGCTGATGGTATTATCATAGAAGGTGAAATTTTAGTAGATGAATCTAGTATGAATGGAGAAACAAAAGAAAGTCATAAAACACCTTCAAGAAATAATGAAGTATATAGAGGTACAGTTGTTTATTCAAAAGAAGCATACATGTTAGTAAAAAAAGTAGGAGACAATACTTTCTATGGAAAAATGGCCAAAGAACTACAAGAGAAATCTCCAGAAAGTCCCTTGAAAATAAGACTTAGAGAATTAGCAAAAGTAATAAGTAGAATCGGATACTTAGGTGCATTTTTAGTAAGTATCTCATACTTGTTCTCAGAAATATTTGTTCAAAATAATTTTCAACTAAATAGAATAATAGAAACAGTTACTAACTTTCCTTTGATGTTTGGACATGTTCTTTATGCATTAACATTAAGCGTTACTATAATAGTAGTAGCAGTTCCCGAAGGACTACCTATGATGATTACATTAGTATTGTCATCTAATATGAAAAGAATGTTAAAAAATAATGTCTTAGTTAGAAAAATGGTTGGTATAGAAACAGCCGGTAGTCTAAATATTTTATTCACAGACAAAACAGGAACACTAACAAAAGGTAAACTAGAAGTTATTGGTCTCTTAAGTGGTTCACTTAAAGAATACAACAATGAAAATGAAATATCATCATTTGAGATATTCCATGAACATATAAAGAATAATTGTATCTACAATAACTCAAGTTATAAAGATATAAATAATAATATAGTAGGTGGAAATATTACAGATAGAGCAGTGTTATCATTTATAACATCAGACACAAAACAGATACATAAAAAATTAGAAACAACTACTTTTAATAGTAAAGATAAATATTCATGTACAAGTATCGATTCACACGGAAAAATTAATTATATAAAAGGAGCACCAGAAAAAATTCTGCCCCTTTGTACAACTTATCTATCAGAAACAGGTAAAAAAATACCATTTATTATGAAAAACCAAGTAAAATCAAAAATAGATAATATGACTACCAAAGGAGTAAGAGTAATTTTATTAGCTTACAATGATAATTATAATTATAAAGAGTTAAATAATTTAACATTACTAGGAGCTTTTTACATCAAAGATGATATTAGAAAAGAAGCTATTAAAGGAGTAGAGCTTGTTAAGAAAGCTGGTATTCAAACAGTAATGATAACAGGTGATAATAAAGAAACAGCGATAAACATTGGAAAAGAAACTGGAATAATAGATAGTGATAATGATATTGTTTTAACGAGTAATGAATTAAATAATATGAGTGATGAAAAAGTAAAAGATATTATACCAAATCTAAAAATAGTTGCGAGGAGCCTGCCTCAAGATAAAAGTAGATTAGTAAGACTATCTGAAGAATTAGGCTTAGTAGTAGGAATGACAGGTGATGGAGTAAATGATGCTCCAGCTTTAAAAAAAGCAGATGTTGGTATAGCTATGGGAAGTGGAACAGAGGTTGCAAAAGAAGCAAGTGACATTGTTATATTAGATGATAACTTCTTATCAATTTCAAAAGCAATTCTCTATGGTAGAACAATATTTAAAAGTATAAGAAAATTCATTATTTTTCAATTAACAATAAATCTATGCGCAATAAGTCTATCAATAATTGGTCCATTTATAGGCGTTGAAACACCTGTAACAGTAATTCAAATGTTATGGATAAATATGATTATGGATACTTTAGCAGGAATTGCCTTTTCCTATGAACCGGCTTTAGAAGAATATATGATGGAACCCCCAAAAAAGAAAGCAGAAAATGTAATTAACAAATACATGTATGGTGAGATATTATTTACCGGTATATATTCTTCTCTACTTTGTATTGTTTTCTTAAAAAACGATTGGATAAAATCATTATATAGATCATCACCAGATAATAAATATTTAATGACTGCCTTTTTTACATTGTTTATCTTCTCAGGAATATTCAACAGTTTCAATGCTAGAACAAACAGAATAAACATCTTAGCGAATATTAATAGAAATAAAGTTTTTATCTTAATAATAATCTTTATTATTATAGTTCAATTAACTATTATTTACTTTGGTGGAACTATGTTTAGATCATTTGGACTATTACCTAATGAATTGATTATTACCTTACTATTTGCTTTAACGGTAATACCAGTCGATTGGTTTAGAAAAATATATTTGAAAAGAAAAAATATAGATAATAAAATATAA
The DNA here is from genome assembly GCA_934162665.1 of uncultured Bacilli bacterium. Taxonomy (GTDB): domain Bacteria; phylum Bacillota_I; class Bacilli_A; order RF39; family UBA660; genus RUG14670. The sequence continues at coordinate 6,460 of CAKPJN010000011.1, read as the reverse complement.
CACTTCAACTAATTTTATCCATAATAAAAAGTATTTACTATTTCCAGTAAATACTTTTTTCAAATACTAACTATTATTTATAAGATTTTATTTACAAGTAAACCCATCTTTTTCAGCATCTTTTTTAACTTCACTCATAGTGCTAGTATCACCAACAATACTAGATAATCCATATTCAGATAAACTATCTTTAGAAGCTTTTTCTAAATTTACTTCAAGTATTATATCGTAAGAATACTTTGCTTTGTTATTTTTAGTAGTTAATTTAACACCGTCAGAATTTTTATTAGTATATTGCTTATCCATAGTAGTTGCGAATAAATCCCAATTATTTTTAATTAAATCGCTAGTAGCTTTACTACTAACAGTCATTTTAACATAATTGATTTTATCTTTTTTAAATTTCATAACTACTTCTTGATTCATTTTAACACCACTAGCTTCTTGTGTATTAGTACAAGTTAGAGTTTTTTCAGCTCCACAACCAGTTGTGAACAATATAGTTACAAATATAGCTACAGCTAATAATTTTATTCTCTTCATTATTTCCATTCTCCTTTCTATTTTAATTATATAAGATATAGAAACAAATCTCAACTATAATTTAAATTTATTCGATAATAATCAATACATCTTTTTATTTGTTAAATAATAAACTAGATTGAAAGGAGCTTTTATGAATAGCGTTGATATAAAATTTAATAGTTTAATAGAAGAAATAAAAAATAAAAGTTTAGAAGAAATTTATAATAATATAAGAATGAAATTTGATATGATATCACCAAATATTAAAAATTCACTAGAAGATTATTTTAAAAAATTTCCATATTGGGGAAAGTTAAATCAAAATGAAGGAGATTATGAAGAATTATATAATAGAGCCAAGTCTTTAAAAGAACATGTTGATGATTATAATTGGTTATATAACCATTTAGAGGATTATAGATCAAAAAAAGTTTTGTTTGCTATCTTAAATAATTGGTATGAGTTTGATTTTGATACTTTAAAAACCAGTGCTGAAAAAAACTATTCTCATTATTTTGATTTAGATCTTATAAAATGTACTAGTAACGAAGTAATTGTAGATTTAGGTGCATATACAGGGGATACAATCCTAGACTACTTAAATTGTTATGGCATAGATAAATATAAAAAAATATACTGTTATGAAGTTACTAGTGAAAGTTGTGCTGTTTTAAGAAAGAATCTCGAATATTATCCAAATATAGAAGTTATGGAAAAGGCAGTATCAGATAAAAAAGAGATACTTTATTTAAATAAAAGTATCGTTGATAACTCCGCAAATACTACAAAAGAAGAAGGAGATATAAAAATAGAAGCAGTTACAATTGATGAAGATATAAAAGATAAAATTACAATGATAAAAATGGATATAGAAGGTTCTGAACAAAAGGCTTTATTAGGTTGTAAAAAACACATTCAAAAAGAACATCCAAAATTACTTATATCTGTATATCATAATCATGAAGATTTATGGAAAATACCAACAATGATTGAAGAAATGACAGACAAGTATAAGTATCATCTAAGATATTATGGAAATAATATTTTTCCAACAGAGATAGTTTTGATTGCTACTAATTAAAGTAGTAATTTTTATTTTAAATACTTAGTTAATAATTTTGTTATCTATATATTCTTATTTATAATCTAGAAATTTGAAAGTTTCTAGTCTGATCTTCGGTGCGAAAAGTTCAAAAATGAATTGCAAAATTTTAATTTTTACTTATGTTTATTAATGTCTAACAATCTATTAATATCTTTAATAAACGTTTGGACACTTGATTCAAACCCTAAATTGTTAAAAAATATTGCTGCGGAAATATTTCTTGGTATAACTTTAGCAATAATATAATCACTTTTTCTTAATTGGGCTATATTGGTTATTTTATCAACTAATAATTTTCCAATATTGTTTTTTCTATAATCATTTGCTATATAAATACTATTTATTAAACAAGTATAATCATCTAGTGTCATATAATCTTCCTCAAAAAAGCTTCAATAAAACCAACTATACGACCATTTATTTCAGCTACATATAGTGGATGATCTTCATCACTATAATATATGTCTTCTTTATAGAAATCATTTTCATAATATCAACCCGTGTATCCGTGATTGCTATTTTCAAATGTATCCATAAGTAATCCGAAAGATTTATCTAACTCGGACATTTGTAAACTATCTTACTCTTTCAATTTTCTAATTAGTAGTTCCATAATTAACTCCTGATTTCAGTATAATAAAAAATGATGCTATATCGCACCAAGGTTATCTTAACGAACTTTTTAGTTCGATTTATTCTTAATGGCAGGGGATGAGAGAATCGAACTCCCAACAGTGGTTTTGGAGACCATTATTATACCATTTAACTAATCCCCTAATTTTTAATAATGATGTTATATTCAAGTATAACTTGCCTAACAACAAATAAATAATAACATAAAAAATAATCAAATTCAACAATATTTTACACATAGAGTTTGTTTTTTATGACAAAAACATATAAATATTAAAATAATAATTAAAAATCTTGTCATTTATGCTAAAATTAAACTAGGTGATGGAATATGAAGAACGATAATCATAACGAAAAGAAAATAAAGAAGACAAAGTCAAAAAAGAAAAAAATCATATTTATTATATTAAGCGTAACTATAATTATATCCCTTGCCATAGCGACTTATTTATTACTATTTAAATCCGAACCAAAAGAAAAGAAAAAATCCCCTTCAAAGAAAGAAGAACCAGTAAAAGTAGAAAAAAAATTAACAATAGTAGATGAAAGTAGTAATAAAAGACCTATTGCGGTAATGATAGACAACAATGTAGGAAACTCATTACATGCAGGACTTCAGGATTCATATATAAATTATGAAATCATAGTAGAAGGCGGATTAACCAGAATAATGGCAATTTTTAAAGACAAAGATGTATCCCTTATAGGACCAGTTAGAAGCTCAAGACATTATTTTCTAGATTACGCCCTAGAAAGTGACTGTATATATACTCATTATGGTTGGAGTACCTATGCAGAAAATGATATTAAAACTTTATCAGTTAATAATATAAATGGACTATATGATGATGCACCATTTTGGAGAGACAAATATATAGCAGCACCACATAATGTCTTTACAACAACAAAAAAAATTTATTCATCTGCGACAAGTAAAAATTATTCAACAACCACAGATGATTGGAAACTTTTAAATTACTCAACCGAAGAGATAGATCTATCTGCACCAATTGGCACCAAAACAATAACTAATGAAGAAACAGGTAAAAAAGAAAAAGTACCTGTTCAAAATGAAGAACTAATAACAGCAAACAATGTTACAATACCATATTCATATTATCAAACTAGAGGTTATACATATGATGCAACAAGAAAAGTATATCTAAGAACTATGAATAATAAACCACATACAGATAAAACAACAAAAGAACAATTATATTATAAAAATATTATAATAGAGAAAGTATCAAACTCTCAACTTGATAGTTATGGAAGACAAGATTTAAAAACAACTGGAAGTGGTGAAGGTTATTATATAACAAATGGATATGCACTACCAATAACATGGTCAAAAGAAACAAGAAAGTCAAAAACAAAATATACATATAGTAATGGACAAGAAATAAAGATAAATGATGGTAATACTTTTGTTCAAATAATGCCAAGTATTTATTCACCAACAATAAATTAGAAAGGAATACAAAATGAAAGTAGGAATATTAGGAACTGGTGCTTATGGAATGGCACTTAGTAATATATTAGTAGACAATAATTGTGAAGTAACTATGTGGACAAAATTCGAAGATGAAAAAAAGCAACTAGAGGAAACTAGAAAAAACGAAAAATTAATTCCTAATTTTTCAATATCTAAAGCTATAGAATTAACAACTGATATAAAAAAATGCATAGAAGATAAAGAATTATTAATAATAGCAATACCAGCTGCATTCGTTGATTCAGTATGTAAAGAAATGAATCCATATATAAAAAATAATAATATACTGATAGCAACTAAAGGAATAGAACAACATACAGGTCTATTTATGCATCAAATTGTTGAAAGAAATTTAAATACAAAAAATATAGCTGTATTGAGTGGCCCATCATTTGCTATAGATATAGTAAGTAAAATGCCAGTCGGACTTTCCCTTGCTTCTAAAAGTAAAAAAATGCAAGAAACTGTAATGAAAGCAATGAAGAATAAATATGTAAAATTAAGAACCACAAAAGATATAATAGGTACAGAAGTTTGTGGTGCTATTAAAAATGTTATTGCTCTATCATCAGGCATAATTGAAGGACTAGGAGCAAATGAATCAACAAAGGCGATGTTATTAACAGAAGCAATCCATGATATGAAAGAAATTATCGATGCATTTAATGGAAATAAAAAGACAGTTCTGTCATTTGCTGGTATTGGAGATTTACTGTTAACTTGTACTTCAACAAAAAGTAGAAATTTTACATATGGTAAGTTAATAGGAATGAAAACAAAAAAAGAAGAACTAGAAAAATATAAAAAGGAAACTACTATAGAAGGTCTATATACTCTAGAATCTATATATTTGCTTTTACAAAAGAAGAAAGTAAATATTCCAATAATTGACTTAATATATGATATAGTTATAAATGAAAATACATCAGACAAATTATTAACATTTCTTGTGGAAAAAGATTAATAAAAATTAGTCAATATTTGAAATATGTGATATACTGAAATAGAAAAAATTAGATATTAACTAAAACGGAGGAAATATGGATAAAATAATGAATAAATTTTTCAAATCATCAATAATAACATCAGCAATATTAATAATACTAGGACTATTACTAATATTTGAATCTGAAACAACAATTATATCTATATCATATATAATTGGTTCTATATTAGTAGCAATTGGTGTAGTTGCGATAATAAACTTTATTAGAAAGATGAATGCGAATATAAATGGTAGCTTAGATATAGTATATGGTGCAGTAACTATAATTTTAGGTGTATTAGTAATTACTAATCCTCATGCGATAGCAAGTATCATTCCATTTGTATTGGGCATAGGAATTATAATAAGCAGTGCTACTAAATTACAATATGCCCTAGAGTTAAAACAAAATAATAACAATTTATGGAAGGCAACAATGGTTGTATCTATAATAAGTGCTATCTGTGGTGTAATATTACTATTTAATCCATTTAAAGGCGCAGTGTTATTTACAAAAATAGTAGGTATATTTATTACTATATATGCAATATTAGATATTATTTCAACAATTACTATAAAGAAAAATGTAAATGAAATTCACAATGTTATAGAAAGAACAATCGTTGAAGCTGAAATAATTGATGAAGATGAAAAAACAACCACTAAGAACAAGACAAAAAAGAAAACTAAGAAAACAAAAAATAAAGATAAGGATAATAAATCTACAAAAGAGTGATAAAGAAGATAAATGGTATCAACTTTGCTATCACTCTTTTAATTTGAAAAAATTACTAAAAAACTGTATAATATAAATGAAAGAGGTATAAATATGGAAAACAAACAATTAGAAGTAGGCAAAAAATATGAAATTCATGGTTATAAACATGATAGTAAAATCCATAGATCCTGGGATGAAGCAGTTTTATTAGAAATACATGATGATTATTTGATTTTTGGTAATGAAAGAACAAAAGTAACAGAATCAGATGGAAGAACCTGGAGAACAAAAGAGCCAGCAGTTTTATATTTTTTTAAGAATCAATGGTTCAATATAATAGGTCAATATAAAAAGGATGGAATATATTATTACTGTAATATAGCCTCCCCATTTATAATAGAAGAAGAAACAATAAAATATATTGATTATGATTTGGATTTAAGAGTATTTCCCGATGGCAGTTTTAAGGTATTAGATAGAGGTGAGTATAAATATCATAAAAGTTTGATGAATTACTCAGATACATTAGATATGATACTTAAAGAAGAATTATCATCGTTAATAGACATGGTTAGAAAAAAAGAAAATGCTTTTTCCACAGGAACGGTGGAATATTATCATAAAATATATAAAGAACTTACAAGATAAAATAATAAGAAACACGATCAATAAAATTTACAATTTTTAACTTACTTATAGATATAAAAAACTATTTACTGAATTTGAATTAATTAAAAATAATAAAGTTTTTTATATTTTTTTTGTTCTAATATTGTAATTTGTTAAATTTTTTTAAAAAAAGTGTTTTTTTGTGTTGACATTGGCAAATTAATTTGATATATTAACAATGCAACTCGGAAATAACGCAAACGAAATGATCTTTGAAAACTAAGCAAAACGTCAATTAAGAGGTAGCTAGGATAAAAAATAAAACAAACGAAAATAAAATAAATTTATTGAGAGTTTGATCCTGGCTCAGGATGAACGCTGGCGGCATGC
>CAKPJN010000010.1 GCA_934162665.1 uncultured Bacilli bacterium | reverse complement strand
CGGGAAGTGGCTCAACTTGGTAGAGCATTTGGTTTGGGACCAAAGGGTTGCAGGTTCAAATCCTGTCTTCCCGACCATTAGAAATTAAAACTGTTGAAATACAACAGTTTTTTATTTTCTTAAATATTATTAAATACTCAGTAATTATATTGTCCCAAAACAAATGCATCAAATACTGATAAATCAATAACTATAATAATAGCGCCCAATGAATAACCTATATAAAAAACTACTCAAATACATCATATAATAATTCTAAGTTATCTTCGTTTATTTGAAAAGATGTGCCATGATCATGGGGTTCACCCTTTCTATCTCCAAATCTAAATACACCAATTTTAAATACCACTCCAATAGTACCATTTTCAATTAATTTAAGAAATGTTTCAAAATTTTTAATTCTATAAAATTTTATTTTATAATATTTGTAAAAAACATCAGTACTACTTACTTTTTTAAAAGCATGTATTAATGCCAAAGTATTTAATTTTTTGTATACTCTCTCTCTTAATCCATCAATTGTCCAATAGGTACTATTATCTATTAAGTCGCCATTTATATCACGTATTTGTAGGATTATTCTTTGATTAAAATAATCGATTGAGAGTCTAAAATAAAATCTATTTGATACCAAAGTATTTTTGTTTCCAAATATATAACAATTTAAAACATTATATTCTTTTAACACTTTATCGGGATGACCATATATTCTTACTAACCTAAATGTCTCTTTCTTGCCATCACCACTTGGATTAGCAGAAAAAAGATTTATATCAGTTTTCGTATGATACATCTTAGTCTTTATTTCAATCCCTTTAAAATCAGGCTCAGGCCTTTGATCTTCTTCTTTACCGATTAGATATTCAAAAGTTGCACCAATACCAGTATTTCCTTTCCTAATACTTTTAACATAGCCCATTTTTTTAATCTTATTAAATCTTTCCAACAAGTCATTAATATTATCGTTCATAAACACCTCCTATTTAATTATTATAGAAATATTTATGTTTACCTTAAAAATATTAATAAATAAATAAAAATTTAAATCATATAATGTTTTAGGTGATAGACTTGAAAAAATATATATTTTTTTTATTTATATTAATGTTGGTAATTCCGATAAATACATATGCATATACAGATACAAGTAAAAGTAGTATTGTAATGGATATGAATAGTGGTCGAATATTATATAGCAAAAATCCAAATGATGTTAGACTAATAGCATCTACTACAAAAATAATGACAGCTATACTTGCTATAGAAAATGGAAATTTAAAAAAACAGGTAATAATAGGCGAAGAAGTGTTAAAAATGTATGGAACCAATATTTATATAGAAGTAGGGGAGCAAATGAGTATTACAGATTTATTATATGGGTTATTACTTAGAAGTGGAAATGATGCATCAGTAGTTATCGCAAAATCAGTAGGTGGAACTGAAAAAAACTTTGTAAAAATGATGAATGAAAAAGCAATTAAATTAAACATGAAAAACACAACATTCAAAAATCCACATGGACTAGATGATGATACAAAGAATTACTCAACAGCTTACGACATGGCATTACTTTCTACTTACGCATATAAAAATAAGACATATAGAAAAATATCATTAACAAAAAAGTATGAAGTATCAAATGGTAAAAAAACATATCTGTGGTACAATAGAAATAAATTTTTAAATGAATATAAGTATGCAACAGGCGGAAAAAATGGATATACACCAGATGCAGGAAAAACATTAGTAACGACAGCAAGAAAAGATGGATTAAATATTACCACAGTAACATTAAAAGATACAAATCCATATGAAAACCACCAAAACATAGATAATAATATATTTAAAAAATATAAAAAATACACAATAGTAGATAAAAATAACTTTCATATTGATAAAAATTACTTCAAAGGTAAACTTTATTTAAAAGATTCATTTGAATATCCTTTAACGGAAGAAGAAAAGGATAAAATTAAAACACTTGTAAGTATAACTAATAAAGATAAAAAAACGGTTGGAAAAGTAACAATATATTTAGGTAAAGATATAATAGGTACAGTTCCAATTTATCAACAAAAAAAAGAAGAAAAAGAAAACTTCTTCTCGAAAATAAAATCATTATTTACTTGATAATCTAAATAAGTTTATGCTTGGTCTATCAAATAACCTAAAACCAGAACCATTAGTACCTATACCACTAGAAACGTAGACTTTACTATTTTCTAATTGATAGAACTCATTAAAATATTTTTTTGAACCTTTACTTTTTGAAATTGACCCAATAAAGGGAATTCTGATTTGTCCATTATGAGAATGGCCTGCCAAAAATAAATCAGTTTTATATTTAGGCAAAACGTCATCAATAGAATCTGTTTCATGTAATAAACAAATTGTATAAATATTTGAATTATGACTTTCTAAATCAAAGTAGCTATAAGCTTTTTTAATATTTCTATTGTTAGATAATTCACTTGCTAGTCCAACCAAAAGAATAGGGTTATTATCGTTTAAATATATTAAATCATAGTCATTATTTAAAATTAAAAATTCACTTTGATTTAATATAGTAGTAAATTGTTCTCCATCTTCTTCACCACTAATAGCATACTTACCTATTGTAGCATTAATTTTTTTTAACTGATTAATTAACAATTCTTGTTCTGTAGTAGTTAAATCATAATTTTTATCAATTAAGTCACCAGTAAAAACAACTAAATCAGGCTCTCTAATATTAATTTCCTTAACCAATTTTTTTATTTCATTTTCAAAAACTGTTGATCCATAGTGAATATCTGATATTTGAATAATCTTTATTCCACTAAAACTACTAGGAATATTTTCATTTACTATTCTTTCCTCTTTAATTATTAAGCTCTTAGTTGAAATATAAGTAGTATAAAGAAAAATAATAGTCATAAAAATAACAATGAATAAAATCAATTTAAATATAATGATAACAGTTTTTTTTCTCTTTTTTCTCATTTCTTCATTCATTATTTGATCAAACTTTGCTTTATTAATCTGCTCACGTGTCGCCATTATTATCACCAATTATATTGTATCATATATTTTAAAATTAATATTAAAAAATAAAAAAATATGATAAAATTAATATAGGTGAAGAATATATGAATTATGATGTAATTATAATTGGAGCTGGACCAGCCGGGCTATTTGCAGCGTACGAACTTGTGAATAATAATAAAAATTTAAAAATAGCAATGCTTGATAAGGGAAAAAAGGTAGAAAATAGATTTTGTCCAATGAATAGAGATAAGAAAAAATGTGCTAACTGTAATCCGTGTAGAATTCTAGCTGGTTATGGTGGAGCGGGTACTTTTTCTGATGGTAAACTTAATTTTATACCAAAAGTTGGTAAAAGTGATTTATTTAAATATATGAATGAAAGTGATGCATATAAATTAATAGAAGATACTGAAGATATTTTTAATAAGTTTAAAATGGATAGCAAGGTATTTCCAAGCAATATGGAAGAAGCGGAGGAAATAAAAAGAAAAGTTGCTATCAATGGTGACCGATTACTATTAATAAAACAAAAACATTTAGGAAGTGATCATTTACCTGAATATATAAAAGGATTTAGTGATTATTTAGAAAAATGCGGAGTAGATTTATATGAAAATACTGATGTTTCTGATATTATATCAAATAATGATAAATATGAAGTTATATATAATAAAGACAAAAAGCTAACCTGTAGAAAAGTTATTGTTGCACCTGGAAGAACTGGTGCAAAGTGGGTTCAACAATTAGCTGATAAATATAAAATTCCTTATCTATCACAAAGTATTGAAATAGGTGTAAGAGTAGAGGTTAGGAAAGAAATACTGGAAAATATTACCAATGTAATCTATGATCCAACTATTTTCATAAAGACAAAAACATATGGAGATGAAATAAGAACATTTTGTACTAATCCGTGTGGATTTGTTTCAAAAGAAAATTATTATGGTTATATATGCGTAAATGGTCATGCATTAAAAGATATAAAATCAAATAATAGCAATTTTGCTTTTATAAGTAGAGTAAATTTAACAGAACCCGTTACAAACACTAGAGAATATGGCGAGGCAATTGCTAAAATTGCTAATGTACTAGGAGATTCTAAACCAATTATTCAAACATTAAAAGATCTACGTTGTGGTAGAAGATCGAATTGGAATAGAATTAACAAAGGATTTATAGAACCAACACTAAAAGACTGTGTCGCTGGGGATTTAGCCCTTGTCATGCCACACCGCATTATTACAAATATATTAGAGGGACTTGAAAAACTTGATAAAATAATACCAGGTGTAAATAATGATGAAACACTTCTATATGGTCCAGAAATAAAATTTTTCAGTAATGAAATTACAACAAACAACAAATTTAAATTAGAAAATGAAGAAATTTACTTTGTTGGTGATGGAGCCGGAAAAGCCGGAAATATTGTTGTTGCAGCAGCAACAGGATTAATAGCGGCACGTGATATATTAGAGAGTGAGAAAAACAAATGAAAAAAATATATATAATTATACTAATTTCTTTAACAATATTTATATCTGGTTGTTCAAATCAGAAAGAAAAGAAAATAGAAAATTTATTAGGAATTAACTTTAATATAGAAAATAATGAAAGTTCCTTAGATAAATATCAAACAGATAATCCTGTAGTTGCTATGTATATAAAAGGTTATGGGGCAATAGTAATTGAATTATATCCTAATATTGCTCCTAATACAGTAAATAATTTTATTTCACTTATAAAAAGTGGTTTTTATGATAATAATACATTTCATAGATTAGTACCAGGATTCGTATTACAAGGTGGAGATCCTACAGGAACAGGTACTGGAGGACCTAATTACAATATTAAAGGAGAATTTTCTGCTAACAATATTGAAAATAATTTAAAGCATGAAAAATGGGTAGTATCTATGGCTAGAAGCTATTCATACGATTCTGCTGGAAGTCAATTTTTCATTATGTTAGAAGCTGCTGATAGTCTAGACGGTAAATATGCCAGCTTTGGAAAAGTAATTGATGGTAAAGATGTAATAAAAAACATTGAAAAAGATGAAATTATAGAGGATACAGAAACCGGTAAACTAAAAAATAATCTAGTAATAAAAAAAGCTATTGTTGATTTAAAAAACAAAACCTATAATGATGTAGAAAAAATCACTGACTAATTTAGTCAGTGATTAATTTATATATGTAACTTCTTCATCAGGTTTTAATGATAATTTTATTATGTTTTGATATTTAATACTCATTTTTCTATAAGATACTCCACAATTATCAAACATTAATTTAGAAGCAATATTTTCATCTGTTCCTTTATATTTATCTGATAAATAAACAACTTCTTTAATTCCTGATTGAATAATAGCTTTTGCACATTCATTACACGGAAATAGATCAACATAGATTGTTGAACCAACCAAATCGTGCCTTGCCCCGTGATAATTCAAAATAGCATTAAGTTCTGCATGACAAACATAAGTGTATTTTACCTCTAATTTACTACCATCTCTATTCCAAGGAAAACAGGAATCATCAAAACCATTTGGTGTACCATTGTATCCTATAGATAAAATACGATTATTATCATCAACTATGCATGCACCAACTTGTGTATTTGGATCCTTGCTTCTACCTGATGCAAGTTTAGCAATTCCCATAAAAAATTCATCCCAACTTAAATAATTCTCACGCTTTTTTCCTAAAACCTTATTATCTAACTTCATAGGTTACCTCCTTATAATATTTTAACACAAATTAGTGACAAATTAATAAATTTATGATATAATATGTCAATCAGTGGGGGATATACATATATGAAAATAATAAATTTACGTATGCACCAACTTAGAAGTTTAAAAGAATTAGAATTAGAACCTGGTACATTTAATACAGAAGCACTAATGCTTATATTGAATAAAAAACAGGCTAAAACAAAAGATGGCGGAAGAATGTTATTTAAATATTTAGATGCACAAGATGATGAAAAAGTAATGGCAAGAAAACTATATACAATAAATATGCTAAATGGTTCAGAAAAATATAGTAGTATTAATGAATTAATCATTCCGGATCATATCGTTGTTGTAGATGGAAAAATTGCCGGATTTGCATTACCATTAATAGAAAATCACAAAAATCTTGGTAAATTGTTAAACAACGAAACAATTTCATTGGAAACAAAACTCCCGTACATTACACAATTAGGAAGTATAGTTGATAAAGTAGAACGTATAACTAATGAAAGTTTTCGCATGCAATTTGGAGATCTTAATGAGTTTAATTTTATTATTGATAGAAACAACAAAGTAAAATCAGTTGATTTAGATAGCGCATATTTAGGACAAGATGAGCCATCAAATACTGCATACTATTTACTAAAAAACAAATATATAACAGCTTTAAAAGATAAGTATAAAACAACTAAGAATAACATTATTATTCCGACAGATAATTCAGATTTATATTGTTATAATATGATTGTTTTAAACACATTAGCAAAAGAGGATATATTTAAAGTAGATATTCCAACATATTATATGTACCTTAATCATTTAAAAGACATTGGAATAGATAAAGAATTAATAAAAATCTTCGAAAGAATATATTTACCTAATAATAATAGAAATCCTAAAGATTTACTGAAAAATATAAATCCATCATCAGAAACTGAAATGGATTTTAAAACATTTAAAAGGGAATATAAAATAAGATAAATAAATAATATATTGAAAAAAAACAAAAAATAATATATAATTTCAAATAGATGTGATGAAACTGAGGAGTATATAGTAATATTTTTTAGAGAGTTAATGTTTGGTGAAAATTAACAAATAGTACTATAGAAGGTAGCAGTGGAACATAATTTCTGAAAACAAGTAAGAAATTCCGGGTATTTCCGTTATAAATATTAAGATATATCAATAGATATAATTAAGGTGGTACCACGAGCTATTCGTCCTTATGGATGAGTGGCTTTTATTTTGGAGGTCTTTATGGAAAAAGCAATCGAAGAATTTATGTTATATACAAATCACTACATACAAATCTCTGATAATCGCATTTTGAAAATAGAACATACAACTCGAGTCATGAATCTATGTGAAGAAATAGAAAAATATATAGAAAAGAGGATTAATTAATATGTTAGATAAAAAATATAATCATTTAGAAGTTGAAAAAGATAAATACGAAAAATGGAAAACAAATAATTATTTTCAATCAGACAGTCAAAGTGATAAAATACCATTTTGTGTAGTTATCCCTCCACCAAATGTTACAGGAAAACTTCATTTAGGTCATGCATGGGATTTAACTTTACAAGATATTATAATTAGATATAAAAGAATGCAAGGATATGATTGTTTATGGTTACCAGGAATGGACCATGCCGGAATTGCAACTCAAGCCAAAGTAGATAAAAGGCTTAAAGAACAAGGAATTAAACCACGAGAAATGGATAGAAATGAATGGCTAGAGCAAGCATGGAGTTGGAAAAATGAATATGCAGAAACAATTCATAAACAATGGGCAAAAATAGGTATATCAGTTGATTATTCAAAAGAAAGATTTACGTTAGACAAAGGATTAAATGACGCTGTAAATAAGGTTTTTATTGACTTATATAATAAAGGACTAATTTATAAAGGAGAAAAGATTATAAATTGGGATCCAGAACAAATGACAGCTTTATCAAATGAAGAAGTCATATATAAAGATGATAAAGGTGCATTCTATCATTTGAAATATTATATTGAAGGAACAAATGACTATTTAGAGGTTGCGACAACTAGACCAGAAACATTATTTGGAGATACAGCAGTAGCTGTTAATCCAAGTGATAAAAGATATAAAAATTTAATAGGGAAAAATGTCATATTACCAATTGTAAAAAGAAAAATACCTATTATAGGAGATATCCATGCAGATCCAGAGTTTGGTACAGGTGTCGTTAAAATAACTCCTGCTCATGATCCTAATGACTTTGAAGTTGGAAATAGACATAATCTTGAAAGAATCGTTGTTATGAATAAAGATGCTTCTATGAATGAAAATGCTGGTAAATATTGTGGTATGACTAGAGAAGCATGTAGAGAGCAATTAGTAAAAGATTTACAAGATGAAGATTTACTTATAAATATTGAACCAATAATTCATTCTGTTGGACATTCTGAAAGAAGTGACGCAGTTGTTGAACCATATTTATCAAAGCAATGGTTTGTTAAGATGAGACCTTTAGCTGATGCTGTCTTAGAAAATCAAAAGAATAAAGATGAAAAAGTAAATTTTATTCCAACTCGTTATGAAAAAACCATGAATCACTGGATGGAAATAACATATGATTGGTGTATTTCTCGTCAACTTTGGTGGGGACATAGAATACCTGCTTGGTATAAAGGCAATGAAATGAAAGTTCAAATAACCTCACCAGGAGAAGGATGGATTCAAGACTCAGATGTCCTAGATACTTGGTTTTCTAGTGCACTATGGCCTTTTTCAACACTAGGTTGGCCAGAACAAACAGAATTATTAAAGAGATATTATCCTACAAATGTTTTAGTAACAGGATACGACATAATTCCATTTTGGGTAAATAGAATGACATTCCAAGGATTAGAATTCACAGGAAAAAGGCCATTTAAAGATTGCCTAATTCATGGACTTATTAGAGATAAAGTTGGTAGAAAAATGTCAAAATCCCTAGGTAATGGAGTTGATCCAATGGATGTAATTGAAGAATATGGAGCAGATGCCCTAAGATTCTTCTTAACAACCAATTCTGCTCCAGGAATGGATTTGAGATATGATGAAGAAAAAGTTAAATCATCATGGAACTTTATTAATAAATTATGGAATGCATCTAGATTTGTATTAATGAATATTGAAAATTTAGATAAACGAATACTTAATGAAGATGAATTAACAATATATGATAAATGGATAATTACAAAAAGAAATCAATTAATTAAAAGTACAATTATTAGTATGAATAAATATAACTTCCATAATGTAGGAAGTGAATTATATAAATTTATTTGGGAAGATTTCTGTGATTGGTATATTGAATTAACAAAAAATAGTATGACAAAAACAACACAAACAGTATTATTAGATACACTAACTGTCATCTTAAAGCTATTGCATCCATTTATGCCATATGTTACAGAAGAAATTTATCAAAAACTACCACTAAAAGAACAAGAATCAATAATGATAAGTACTTATCCAGAATATAATAAAAAAGAAGTATATAAGGATGAAAGTGAAAAATTAGAAAAAGTATTAGAGGATATTGTTTGTATTAGAAACTTAAAAGCTAAAAATAAGATTACAAAAGAAGCATCTATCAGTATTGAATGTAACGACAGGAACTTATTAGAAATATACAAAAAGCAATTAAAAATTAATGACTCTAATATTATAGATGAAAAGCCTACTGATAAAATAAGTACAAATTATTGCTCAAATAATATTAACATCACATATTATTCAATAAAAGAAACTGAAGATAATAATGCTAAAATGGAAGAAATAGAAAAATTAAAATCATCAATCGAAAGACGAAAAAAATTATTATTAAACGAAAATTATGTTAATAAAGCACCAGCCAACGTAGTAGAAATGGATAGAAAAAAACTTCAAGAAGAACAAGAAAAACTAAAATTACTAGAAGAAAAAGAATAATTTAATAAAAAATATGCTTCATTATTATAAAAGAGGTGAGCTATGCTAGAGGTAAAAAATATAAAGAAAAAATTTATCAAAAATAAATCTAAAAAACAAAAAGAAGAATTTTACGCTAATAATGGAATTAGTTTTAGTGCAAAAGAAGGAGAAATAGTTGGAATCCTAGGCCCAAATGGAGCGGGAAAAACAACATTATTGAGGATGATAGCTGGTATATTAGAACCAACTAGTGGAAATGTTTCATTTGACAATCTTAATTACAAGAATAATGAAATAGAGATTAAAAAAAATATTGCCTTTTTATCAGGAAATACCAAAATATATAATACCTTAACAACTTATGAACTATTAAAAATGTGTTGTAACATGTATGGTGTTCAAAATGATATAATCGAAAAAAGAATCAAAGAAGTATCCAATAAATTAAATATGAATGAGTTCTTATATAATAAAATTGGAAATTTATCAACAGGTCAAACCCAAAGAGTAAATATTGCCAGATGCCTAGTACATGATCCTAAATACTATATTCTAGATGAAGCAACAAGTGGATTAGATATAATATCTAGCCAGGTTATATTAGATTTTATCAAAGAAGAAAAAGCAAGAGGAAAAACAATTATATACTCTACACATTATATGGAAGAAGCAGAAAATATTTGTGATAATGTTATTATGATAAATAAAGGTGCTGTTATCATGGAAGGAACACCAGATAGCATAAAAAAGACCACAAAAACAACTAATTTAAGAGATGCTTTCTTTAATCTGATTGGAGGTGTTTCTAATGAATAGTTTATTAAATGTTTTAAAAAAAGAATTAAAGGAATTGTTTAGAGATAAAAAAACATTATCAATGATGTTGATTATTCCCATTATGATTCCATTAATAATTATTGGAATGTCTTATTTATTTGAATCTGAGACAAATAAACCAATCGAAGAATATAATAAAATCGGTTTTAACTATGAACTTAGTGATATTGAAAAAAGTATTGCTAAAGAATTAAAAATTGATTATGTTGTAAAAGAAGAAAAAAATTTAAAAAAAGACTACGACAAACAAAATATAGATTTATATATTGTTAAAGATGAAAATAAATATATTATTAATGGAGAAGATAATGAGACAACAAGTTATGCTACGGCATTAATGGATTCATATTTTTCTATATATAAGGAATATTTACAAAATGCTTATTTAGAAAGTAATAACATTTCCTCAGAGAAAGTAACAAATATAATTACAACAGAAAAAAATATAACAGAAAAAGAAAACTTTTATGCAAATTATATTACAACATATGGATTTTTATTTATTATAATGGCAATAACTGTATCAGCAACTTATCCAGCAACAGATATAACAGCAGGTGAAAAAGAAAGAGGTACTTTAGAAACGTTACTTACATTTCCAATTAAAAGTAAAGATATCATTGTTGGTAAATTCTTAAGTGTTACAATCTCGTCTATTATTACAGGGATTATTAGCTTAATTCTTATGATTGTATCGCTAGCATTAGCAAACGATATGTTTGAAATATATAAAGATGTTAACTTAATGTTATCTCCAAGTAGTTTAATATTCTCAGTAATCGTAATTGTTGCATATTCATTTTTAATTAGTGGATTATGTATTGCAATTGCAAGTAAAGCAAAAACATTTAAAGAGGGACAAAGTGCATTAACTCCATTAACATTCATCTCATTTTTTCCATCAATGATTGCATTTATGATAGATATAAAGTCATCTGTTGTATTATCATTAATACCATTTTTAAATTATACTTTATTATTTGAAGATATAACATCAGGTAATGTAAATTGGTTAAATATCATTTTTATGTTAATATCAACTTTTGTTATTATCTATATTATATTACTAATAATTATAAAACAATATAAAACAGAAAAAGTTTTATTTTCAAATTAAAATACATAAAGGCAGATCAATATATTTGAATTCATTTTCTAGATTGACTTATCATATTATTTTGATATAATGAAAATAGGAGTGTGAGAAAGTGGAAAATAAAGAACAAATTGAAGAATTATCAATAGATAATAGCAAAGACATTGAACAAAATACAATTGAACAAAATACAATTGAACAAAATACAGAGGAAAAAGTACCAAAACATAAAAGTAAAAAGAAGTTTGTTATATCAATACTTGCAGTAATAGCAGTAATTGCTATTGGTATAGGTGTGTATACCGCTTATATTAGTAATCCAAAAAGAATTATCGCAACAGCAATTGATAAAGTATCATCAAATTTAAAAGACATGATGAATTTTGATGATAAAAGTAAAATGGGCGAAAATTATACTTTAAAAGGAAATATAAAATTAGATGTAGAAAGTGATTATTTAAGTGCCTTAGGTACATATAATACTGAATATCAACCTTATATAAATTTAGTCAATAATTTAAGTAAAATTGATACTAATTTTACCGTAATTCAAAATAAAAAGGATGAACAATTATTTGCAGCAGTTAATTCTACTTTTAATAATGAAGAATTAATTAATGCAAAATATCTAATCAAGAATAATACAGAATATTATTTTATAAAAGACTTTTTAGCAACATATATAAACAATGGTAATAATAACTACTTTGAGACTTTGAATGAAAGTGCAACAAGTAATGAAAATATTGAATACATCTATGACTTTTGTATAAAATCATTTAAAAAGAACTTAAAGGATTCATATTTCGCAAAAGAAACAGTAAAACAAATGATTAATGATAAAGAGGAAAAATTAACAAAAGTTACATTAAAAGTAAATAATGAAGTAGCAAAAGAAATTGCTAATAATATTCTAAAAGATTTAAAAGCAGATAAAAAAGCAAACAAAATATTAACTGGACTTGATAAAGATTTTAATGATACAAAAATTGATAATGATGCTACTTTATTTGTAGGAAAAGAAGAAATTAATATAATTGTTTATGTTGATAGATTCACATCAAAAGCTAAAAAATATGAATTTAGTATTGTTGATTCAGGTAACTCAATGGCTATTTCTTACGAAGATAATAAAGAAACTGATAAATTGAAAATAAGTTATAATAACGCTGTAATAATTATTATGGATATATCAGAAAAAAATGATACTACTACAATAAATATTAAAGATAGTAGTAATAATAAATTAGCAACTATAAAAGCATTTGAATCAGATGATAATTATAATTTAACATTTAATGCTGAAATTGAAAGTATCGCTATAGATGTTGAAGCAACTTCAAAAACTACAGAAATTAAAAAGAATAAAAATTATAAATCAGATTCTACAGTAGAAGCAAAAATAACAAGTGATAATACTGTTTTTGGTAAAATGAAACTAGATATGACATCTGAAATTACAGATGAAGCAAATATTAATGAAGATGTATCAAACTCAGTACTTTCAAGTAGTATTACAGATACACAAAAGACTTCATTACAAACAAAACTTACAGAAATCCTTATAAAATTAATGAGTTAGAGATAAAATCTCTTTCTTTTTTTTATCGAAAATTATGATAAAATATTATATAGGTGATAACGATGCAAAAGAAAAACGATAACAATAAATTATTAAAATTAATTTTCTTCATTCTATTAATAACTGTATTTATTTTATTAATAATATGTATTAAAAAAAATCCTACAAATAAAAAGTCAAATATTTCAATCCCACTAATTAGCGATAACTTAGTTGCAAATTTAGCTGTTGATATTACTAATTTAAAAGTAAATGAAAAGATGGAATATACATTTGATATAACAAACTATAAAAATAATACTATAAATAATAAAGATATAGAATATAATATAGAATTTAAAACTGAATCTAATATATCAGTAAAATTGAATTTATATAAAAATAATAATGATATCGATATTTTAAAAAATCATAAAGAAGTAAAAAAAGAATCTTTACTAAAAAATAAAAAAGAAACAGACTCTTATAAATTAATAATAAAATTACTAGAAAAGTCATCTGAAAACACATCAGAAAAAAACTATATAACCATTAAAATAGTAGGTTCAGAAAAATAAGCTTTATTTACAAATGTTTACTATAAAGCTTTACATAAATTTTACAATGAATTACAAAAAAATAAAACAAAATAACTACCACACATTTTTTTATGATATACTTCTAAATAGAGGAGCGTGTGTAACATGAAAAAGAACAATAAATTAGTAGCTATATTATTTGGTATAATATTAACATTTTGTTTTATTGTGCCAACATTTGCTGCAAATCTAAAAGCAGATGATGATTTACCAATTGATACAATTATAAATGTAGGAGAAGTTATTAAAGGAGTAGACGGAATAGAATTAAACATAACTTATTGTGTTCATGATGAGAAAGGATATCGTCATGATGTGTACGATTATAAAAAATCATCAGATTATAAAGTGTTAAATTTAAAAGAGGTTGAAGCCTTAGACGGGAATTATTATACAATTCCAACAAAAGATTCAGACGGAAAAATTTTTGCTGGTTGGAAAGTGACAAGTTCTAGGGAGTTATATCAAGGTTATTACAAATCAATAACTTTAGAACCATATTATAAAAGTAAATATGAAATAGTAAAACAACCTACATCTAGCGATCCATCAATAGATGTAACTTATGAAGAAGATGTATTAATATACGAGTGGATGAAGGTAACAAAAATAAATAATGCGAAGTCTACTACAAATAAAAGTTCTATCACATCAATGTTTAATGAATCAGAATCAGGCACTCAAAGTAATGCTGAATGGAAGTATTCAAAAGAAAATAGTTATTGGTATAAAGATAGTACAGGAACTGGTTATCTCTATGGTTATTTTGACTCAACAGATAATTATAAAGGAAATCTAGAATTAAAATTTGGACAAGAATCAAACGGCTTCGTAACAGTAGCAATTTACAATGCATCTGGAGAAAGAGTATTATATAAAGAAAAAAGTATTTATTCATATAATCCTGAATCTGGAGAAGATCCATATGATTTTACAATAAATCTAAATGCATTAAGTGCTGGTACATATAAGTTTATAATCTGTTATGAAAACTATAGGTACGATGAATATGACAATGATATGGTAACAGTATCATTCAACAATATGGATGTCTATACATTAAGTGATGTTGAGAATTTAAATAATGAGACTTCAAAAACACTAAGCGATAGTTCTAAAGATTATGGTAAACTATATCACGTTAATGTTATATATAAAGATGATACCGTATTGTCAAGTAATTTATTTACATTAGAAAAAGCTAACCAAACAGAAATCAAAGAGGCAGATCAAATTAATCCATTAACTGGAGATAATTTATATTTATATATAATTATTGTAGCAATTAGCATAGTAAGTATTGGTATATCATGTAAACTAAAAAACAAAAAATAATGAATGTAAAAATTCATTATTTTTAATTACTTTATACAATAATTAATATAAAGTTATGATATACTAAAATAGTAAGATAAAAGGAGGTAAATTATGAAATGTGTAAGAATAAATAATGTAAAAGAAATGCAAATAGATAATATAGAAATACCAACATCAAAAAATGGAGAAGTAGTACTTAAAGTTAATTCATGCGGTATCTGTGGATCAGATATTCATTATTGGATGAGTGGTACACCTAAAGGGCTTATAATGGGTCATGAATTTGCTGGAGAAGTAGTAGATCCAGGTTCAAGAACTGATTTAAAAATAGGTGATAGAGTAACAGGACTTCCAATTTCTCCTTGTGATAATTGTGATGCATGTCAAACAGGAAACTTCCAATATTGTAAAGAAACCTGGACACATGCAGTTGGCCTTTCTCTAGATAACCCTGGCGGATATGCAGAATATACTAGTTGTCGAGCTGATATGATAAGAAAAATACCTGATAATGTCACTGATGATGAAGCTTCTATGACCGAACCTGCTGCGGTTGCTCTCCATGCCATTAACTTAGCTGATATAAAAGTTGGAAACAAAGTGTTAATTGTTGGTGGTGGTATTATAGGGTTAATGTCCGCTGAATTTGCCAAACTAAATGGAGCGAGTTATATTGCAATGTTAGAAACCAATGAAGAACGCGGTAAAAAAGCTGTTAAATATCAAAAAACAGATGAATACTATGACGCAAAAGATGATACATCTATTACTAAATTACAAGAAAAAACTCAAGGCGGCTTTGATATAGTAATTGAATGCTGTGGTAATTCTAACGCAGTAAGTGAAGCTATAATGTGTACAAAACCAGGAGGAACAGTTGTATTGGTTGGCGTATCATTATCAGAAATTACAATTCCAACAGTAGTGGCAGTCATGTCAGAAATAAAACTACAAGGTGCAATAGCATATACAAAAAAAGAATTTGAAACATGTCTGGATTTAATTTCTAAAAAAATAATCAATGTTTCAAAATATATAGATGCAAGATTACCTCTTGAAAAAACACAAGAATCATTTGAAAGATTAACAAGTGGAACAGATGATGCCATTAAAATAATCTTAAAACCAAATTATGATAATGAAATTGATTTAATATAAGTACTGAGCCTAGACTAGACTCAGTACTTTTTCTTTTGTAATATAAAATATCCTAAAAATATAATCATCGAAATTAAACTAATATATTTACCAAGATTTAATAATTGAGATTCATAAATCAATCGAATTTTATTATTTCCTTTTTTTAATTTTATCTTCATAAAATTATCCATTCCTCTATAAATTTTTACTTCCTTATTGTTTACATAAGCCTTAAATCCTTTTTCATATGGAATAGATAAAAATAATAATTTATCATCAGGACAATTGATATTTCCTTCTAAAATATTCTTATCAATAGATGTAATATTTAGCTGATTTTGTTGTAATACTCTAATAGCTTTTATAAAGTTACCTTCATTTAAAGATGCCATAGTTATCAAATTGGAATTTAATTTGTTTTTATTTTCAGGAATAAATTTTACTGTTATATTTTGATTTTTCCATTTGTTATTAAGTGATATAACACCCTCACTTGCATATCTATATATATGAACCAACTCATTATTTATATATAATCTTCCAATAACCTCATTAATATATGCAGGCTCTGTATTTAAGAAAAGATACAATTTAGATGAATCATCAACAGTAACTTGATATTCAAACTTATCAATCTCATTCATATTAAATATATTATAGATATCCTTATCTGTATTAGAAAAATTCTTTATCAAATTATTTTGATATTCAAATGGACTATCATCATTATATTTATAGTCTTTATTAATTAAATATCCAATTGTCAAATTATTTTTAAGCTTATAAATACTATACGTTAATGTACTTGACTTATTATTCATATCTAAATCATTAAAGTAGGCATCTTTTATAAATTTATAATGTTCAAGATCATCTTTCGGATACCAAGTAATTTCATATTTCATTCCTAACAAAGTAGCCATAACAATTTGTTCAGTATAAGCTATTCCAAGTGGATTTGCATTAAAACCAATATCTCGAAAAAAATTATAAATATTTCCATTATTAGTAGATATACTACCAGATATACCTTTAGAATCACACATCAAATTATCAAAAGCAGTGATAGGAGAGGTAGAATCCATTCTATAATTGTTATTACTAAATATCCGGTAGTTATTACAAAAATTGTCCATGTTATCAAGATTCATTCTAATATTCAAGTCAGGTAATAGAAAAAACGCTATATTTATATTAACAATCATCTCTAAAATAAAAATTAAAAATATTATCTCAAATCTATTTTTAAAATCAAGATAAAAACTTAAAAAGTATCCTAAACAAAATATAATATTTATAATAAGAAGTACCAATCCAAATTCTATATCATTTTGAAAACAACTTATTAAAGCAATTACTATATAAAAAATAAAGAACCATCTTAACTTTTTAATATTTATTTTATCTACATCCATGTTATAAAAATTAATAGTAGCTAAAGTAATCATAAATAATGAAAATAGAAATGAAAATCTAAATACATATCCATTAGGAAGACTTCCACCATGAAAAAATAAGTTAATATCTTTTATTAAAAAAGAAACTACAAAAAATAAAATTACTATTAAGGATAAGATACGCTCACGCTTTGAAATATTTTTATTAAAAAAATATAGTATTGATAAAATAAGTGGTAAAATACCAAAATAAATATTGGGTGTATTTCTAGAATAGGGATCATTCAAAGAGTGTGTACCAATAAATAGTTTTGAAAAGAAATTTTTAAATATATTAGAACTAATATTATAATTATCCATCGAATACCTAGAAAAGTTTTTAATATCTGAAATAGTAGGAAGCAAAATAAAGGAACACATTAAAGCTGCTAGTATTGAAAATAATATAAACTTAAGAATTATTTTTTTATGCATATTTTTAGCCTTTAACTCACTAAAGTTTAAAATATAATTGTATATAAAATAAATAATTAGAAAGATACATAACATATACGCAATATAAAAATTTGAAAATATAGAAAGAGCAAGAAAAAGAGTATACAAAAAGCCATTATCTTTTTTAAATAAATTATCAACTCCAAGTAATACTAATGGAGCTAAATATAAAATATCTAACCACATAATATTAAAGTAATAAGAAATACTATAAGCACAAAGACTATATGCGGTCGAAAAGATTAATAATTTAAAATCAGTCTTATTAACTTTATTTCTTAAATAAATAAACATAGTAATACCAGATAAACTTATTTTTAAAAATACTAATAAAACAAAAAATAAAGATATATGTGATTTATCAAAAAACTTAATAAGTAAGTTAAATGGACTAGCTAAATAATATGCATAAGTACTAATCATTTCTCCACCTAAATTTTTAGAAAAAGAATAAATTAAAGAAGCATCTCCATCAAGAACATCTTTGAGATAAGAAAATAAAGAAATATATTGAGTAGAAGCATCTCCAAATAAAAAATCAATAGAATGAATACTTCCCACTCTAATATAGGACACTATACATTTAGTTAATAGTAACAAAATTGGAATAATTCCACTCAAAATAATTAGAAAAATTAATTTATGTTTTTTAATAAACTTATCTATATTCATAACTCCACATCCTATCAATATAATTATAGGTTATTTCATTAATATGTTCAACAATATAAAAATAAAATTATAGAATAAATATTATCCATGATATAATAAAAAAAGAAGGAGTTTTTTATGTCAAGAGTAATAATAATAGGAGCTGGTGCTTCCGGACTAGCAAGTGCCATTTGTATAGCTAGAAATAATAATGAAGTAATTGTTTTAGAAAGAAATGATAAGTGTGGTAAAAAACTTTTACTTACAGGAAATGGAAAATGTAATTATTGGAACGAAGATCAAAATTTAAGTCACTATCATAGTACAAATGAAGATATCTTAAAAAAGATTATCACTTTAGAAAATCTAAATAAAGTATTACCATTTTTTGATTCAATCGGTATTGTTCCCAAAATAAAAAATGGTTATTATTATCCGTATTCAAATCAATCAACAACTATCAAAGAAGCTCTTTATAAAGAAGCTTTAAATCTTAATGTAAAATTTAGTTTTAATACCCTTGTAAAAGATATAAAGCCCATAGACAATAAATTTTTAGTAATCACAGATACTACTTCTATAGAGGCAGATAAGGTAGTAATCGGGACAGGATCTAAAGCTTTTCCAAAGACTGGCTCTGATGGATTATTTTATAAAATACTAGAAGATCTAGGTCATAAAATAATTAAACCATTACCGGCTTTAGTTCAATTAATAGGAAAAAGTAACTACTTTAAAGAGTGGCATGGAATAAGAACCGATGTTAAAGTAAAATTATATGAAAATAATAAATTTATAAAGGAAGAAGAAGGAGAAATACAACTAACTGATTATGGAATTAGTGGTATTTGCGCTATGCAGTTAAGTGGTAGAATCTCAAGAGGATTAGATTCCAAAAATAAAGAAATGGTAAGTATTAACTTTTTTCCACAATTTAATGATATAGATAAATTTTTATCATGGCTAGAAGAAAGAAATAATAAGTTAAAAAATAGAACTACTAAAGAATTGTTAGATGGCTTTCTAAATTATAAATTAACAAACTTATTAATGAAGGAATCAAAAGTAGATGATATTCCTTGGAATAAATTATCAATCGATAAGAAAAAGTCTTTAGCAACTAATATTATATCTTTCAACTTAGATATAATAGGTACTAATTCATTTGATAAAGCTCAGGTAGTATCTGGTGGAGTTGCATTATCAGATATAAATCCTAAAACAATGGAATCATTAAAAGTAAAAGGATTATATATAGTAGGAGAATTACTAGATATTGATGGAGACTGTGGTGGTTATAATCTAGGTACTTCCTGGTTAACAGGAATAATTGTAGGAGATAATTTAAATGATTAGAATAAGACAAATAAAAGTAAAAGAGGAAGAAGACTCCACTTCAAAATTAATTTCCGAATGCCTAAAAAAACTAAATATAAAAAAGGATGATATCCTAAATTACGAAATAAAAAAGAAGTCATTAGATGCTAGAAGAAAACCAGATCTTTACTATTCATATATAATAGATGTAAATGTTAAAGATGAAAAAAAGGTACTTTCTAAAAATAAATCCACTGACATTTCTTTAGCGCCAATTGAAATCTACCAATTACCAGAAATGGGTACTAGCATCCTAACTAATAGACCAATAATTATAGGCGATGGTCCATGCGGTTTAATTTGTGCATACATATTAGCTGAAGCAGGATATAAACCTCTTATAATAGAAAGAGGAAAAGAAGTAGACGAAAGAATTTTATCAGTAGAAAAATTTTGGAAAACTAAAGAACTTGATACTAATTGTAATGTTCAATTTGGAGAAGGTGGGGCAGGTACTTTTTCAGATGGAAAGCTAAATACATTAGTAAAAGATAAGTTTAATAGACAAAAGAAAGTTTTTGAAATATTTGTAGAAGCTAATGCTCCAAAAGAAATACTATATATAAATAAACCACACATAGGTACTAATTTACTTCGTGATATGGTAAAAAATATTAGAAATAAAATTATAACTATGGGTGGAGAATTTCTATTTGAAAGCCTACTAACAGATATTAAAATAGAAAAAGGTAAGATAAAAGAAATAGAAATTAATAATTCTAAAATATTACAAACAGATATCTTAGTTTTAGCAATCGGCCATAGTGCTAGAGATACCTTTAAAATGTTACTTGATAAAAAATTAGATATGACTTCTAAACCATTCGCAGTAGGAGTAAGGATTGAGCATCCTCAAGATATGATAGATAAAGATCAATATGGAAAACTAAAAGATAATCTTCCAAAAGCAAGTTATAAACTTACATACAATTCAAGTGACAATAGAGGAGTATATACTTTTTGTATGTGCCCAGGTGGATATGTAGTAAATGCATCATCAGAAAAAAATATGCTCGCAATAAATGGAATGAGTAATTATGAAAGAGAAAGCAAAAATGCTAATAGTGCAGTCATAGTAACAGTAACTCCTAAAGATTTTGGAACTAATCCTATGGATGGAATCGCTTTCCAAAGAGAGCTTGAACAAAAAGCTTTTCAAGTTGGAAATGGAAAAATACCTATTCAATTATATAAAGATTTTAAAGATAATAAAGTATCTACTAAGTTAGGAGAAATAGAGCCTATATTTAAAGGAGCCTACTGTTTATCTAATTTAAATGACATCTTTCCAAAATACATTACTAACTCTTTAATAGAAGGTATTGATTATTTTGATAATAAGTTAAAAGGATTTAAAAGAGATGACGCAATACTTGCTGGAGTAGAAAGTAGAACATCATCCCCAGTCAGAATTTTAAGAGATGAAAATTTTGAAAGTAATATAAAAGGAATATATCCAAGCGGTGAAGGAGCTGGATATGCAGGAGGAATTACTTCAGCCGCAATAGATGGAATTAAAGTAGCGGAGGCTATAATTAAAGAGTATAGTAATAAAATAAATTGACAATATTTCCAATAAATGTTAATATGATGGTGAATTTAAAGAGAAAGGAGTGAGAAAATGAAGAATTTAAATTTGAAAATTTTTAATAATTATATGGTAGACAAAAAAGGTGAGGAAATTCTTTTTTTCTCACTTAATATATAATCTAATTAATTTAGATTTTGAATGGACTACTATATAAAATAGTAGTTTTTTAATGGAGGTAATATGAAAAATTTAAAAGAATTTAAACCTCTAATAAAATTAATTAAAGAAGATAAAAAGAAATTAATAATAGCTAGTATAATAATATTTTTATCTGGAATATGTGAAATATTTACAGGATATTTAAATGGTACAGCAGCAGAAGCAATTACAAATTCAAATATTAAATTAGCACTAATTTCTTTAGGAATATACTTTACATTAGAAATAACTATGGATGGATATTTTTTACATTTAGCTAATTCTATGCTATATAAAGTAGAAAGTGCATTGACAAGGAAATTGGGGTTTTTTACCTATAAGAAGGCACTAAATTTACCTGCAGTAGCATATGAAGAAAAGTCATCTGGAGAAATAATTAATCGCATTACTAATGATGCAGATTCACTAAGTTTTGCTTTTGGCAGATTACTAAACATGGTATCATCCTTAGTATCGTCAATAATAATTCTAATTTATGTATTTATAAACTCATGGATAGTTGGACTAGAAATAGTTTTCTTCGTATTTTTATTATTTCTATTATTAAAAAAATATAATCCACTTTTAAAAGAAATACATAAAGAAAGAAAAGTCGAACAAGATAAATTTACTTCTTTAGTTACAGAATCAATTAGAGGAATTAGAGAAATAAAAACATTAGGAATAAAAACAAGCTTAATAAGCGATATGAGCAAAATAATAAAATCAATCTTTAACAAATCATCTAAAGAAATTGATATCCAAAAAAAGTTTAATATATATACAAGGCTACTTAAATCGGTATTAGAAGTTGGAGTATTTGTTACATGTATTATATTAATGTATTATGATAAAGTATCTTTAACATTCTTTATTTCTATGACATATTACATTTATAGATATATGTGGTTAATAGAGAATATAAATGATTTAACACAAACATATCAAAAAGTAATTGTCTCAATTGAAAGGGTAAATGAGATACTTGAAAATAGATTATATAAGGATGATAAATTTGGAACTAAACAATTAAAAGATGTTAAAGGAGTTGTTGAATTTAAAAATGTTACATTTAATTACCCAAATGAAGAAGTAACATTAGATAACTTCAATATGACTATTAATCCAAACCAAAAGGTTGCGATTGTAGGGGCATCAGGTCAAGGAAAATCAACATTATTTAATTTAATAACTCGTATTTTTGATCCTATAGAAGGTTCTATATCAATTGATAATATTGATATTAGAGAATTAGAAGAAAAAGAATTAAGAAAATATGTTTCGATTATTAGACAAGAGCCATTTATTTTTAATAGAACGATTAAAGATAATTTTAAACTAATTAATCAAAATATAAAAATTGAAGAAATAAGAAAATATACAAAAATGTCATATCTAGATGATTATATAATGTCTTTACCAAAAAAATATGATACTCTTTTAGGAGAAGGTGGAGTAAATCTATCAGGAGGTCAAAAACAAAGATTATCAATTGCTAGAACTTTATCTAAACAAAGTAAAATTATCTTATTTGATGAAGCAACTAGTGCTCTATATAATAATTCTCAAGAATATATTAAAAAGGCTATTGATAATTTAGTAAAAGATCATACAGTTATTATAGTTGCACATAGATTATCAACTATAATTGATGCTGATATCATACATGTTGTAGACCAAGGAAAAATAGTCGCATCAGGAACACATCAGAATTTATTAAAAACAAGTAAAATTTATAAAAATCTATATAAAACAGAATCTTTAAATTCACAAGTCATTAATTAGTGACATTAGACTATTGAATGATATGAACCTCGTTTCTATTTTGTCCAAGAAACGGGGTTCATATCAAACATAACAAGAAAGTTAGTCTTTTTTTTCTGTAAAAAACATAATTACTATATAAGAGGTGTATTATGTTTTTTAAAAAGATAGATCAAAGAATAAAAGTTTTGTTTTTAATTATGTTAATTCTTTTTATATTTATAATTTTAAGAGTATTTTATATCCAAGTAATTGATTATAAAAAGCTAAGTAAGTATGCTTCTAATCTATGGAGCAGAGATTTACCAATTGAAGCAGATAGAGGTTTGATATTAGATAGAAATGGAGTAGTACTAGCAGATAACTTAACAACAACTTCACTTGTTTTAATACCAAACCAAATTAAAAACAAGAAAAAGGCAACAGAAGAATTATCTAAAATATTAAATGTCAGTTATGACGAAATGAAAAAGCACGTATATAAAAAAACATCCATTGAACGAGTACATCCTGAAGGAAGAAGACTATCATATGAAACTGCAGAGAAAATATCTAATTTAAAATTAGATGGAGTTTATTTAGTAAAAGAGTCAAAAAGATATTATCCATATAAGGATTTATTATCTCATGCACTGGGATATGTTGGAATTGATAATCAAGGACTATCAGGATTAGAATTAAAATATGATAAATATCTAACTGGAAAAAGTGGTGCGATTAAATACTTTTCTGATGCTAAAGGTAATAAATTAAAGTTAACTGATTTATATGTTGAACCACAAAGTGGTATGAATATTAATCTAACAATTGATATTAATATTCAAAAATCTATTGAAAGAGAACTTACGAATATTGTAGATATGTTTCATCCAGATAATGCTCTAGCCATTGTAATGAATCCGAAGACAGGAGAAATATTAGGTATGGGTTCACGTCCAGATTATGATCCAAATAATTATCAAGATTATAACATAGAGGAATTAAGTAGAAACTTACCAATTTGGTCTTCCTACGAACCAGGTTCCACTTTTAAGATAATTACAATGTCATCAGCAGTAGAAGAAAAAGTTGTTGATTTAGAAAAAGACCATTTTTATGATTCTGGAAGTGTTAATGTCGATGGTTCTAATTTAAGATGCTGGAAAGCAGGAGGACACGGGGATCAAACATTTTTACAAGTTTTACAAAATTCATGCAACCCAGGTTTTGTAAAATTAGGTCAACTTTTAGGTAAAGAAAGATTATTTTCATACATAGATAAATTTGGTTTTGGAGAAAAAACAGGCATTGATTTAAACGGTGAAGGAGAAGGTATAATCTTTCCACTTTCTAAAGTAGGTAATGTAGAACTAGCAACAACAGCATTCGGTCAAGGAGTAAGTGTAACACCAATACAACAAGTAACTGCCGTATCAGCCGTAGTTAATGGAGGATATTTATATACTCCTTATATAGTAAAGAGTATCTCAGAAAAAGAAACAGGTACAATTTTAAAAGAATATAATAAAGATTTAAAAAGAAAAGTAATTAGTAGTAGAACATCATCAATCATGAGATATGCTCTAGAAAGTGTCGTCGCTAAAGGAGGAGGAAAAGCAGCCTATATAGAAGGATATAGAGTAGGTGGAAAAACTGGAACAGCTCAAAAAGTAAAAGATGGAAGATATTTAGTAGGTAATTATATAATGTCATTTATGTCAGTAGTTCCATCAAATGATCCAGAAGCAGTCTTATATCTAGCAATAGACAATCCAAAAAACACAGCCCTTCTTTCTAGTTATACAACAACACCAATCGCAAGACGTATATTACTTGATATAATTGATGCCCTAGATATCGAAAAACAAGAGGGGGAGATGACAAAAGATTTAGAATGGACAGACAAAGTAACATATGAAGTTCCAAATGTAGTTGGAATGGACGTTAAAGAAGCAAAAAAGTTATTACCAAACTTTACTATAGAATACTCCGGTACCGGAAATAAAATCGTCTCACAATCACCTACTGCAGGAGAAAAACTAGAAGATAGAGGAACAATAAAATTAATGTTAGACTAATTTTTCATAACAAAACCAAAAAAGTATGATAAACTTATAATGGTGATAATATGAACGAGAATTTAGGCTCAAAGGGTGGTAAACAAGATAGAAAAAGAAGAAATTATATTCTTAAAAAGAAAAAGAAAAAATACCAATCACAAAAAGAATATGAAAAATTACAAAAAGATAAAGAATTAAAGAAAATCCAATTAGAAACATTGATAAAAATAATCCCTATTGTAGTAGTAGGTGAAACATATAAAGTACTAACAAATAAAGAAGCAGAAATAAAAACTGATTTAAAAAAAGAAGAAAACAATTTCCCTAATGAAAACCACCAAACATTAACCCCAAAAAATAAAGTAGAAATAAGAAAAGTAAAACAAGATAAAATCGAAATAAAAAAAGCCTTAATTTCCGATTCAGTAAAGAAAAATCTTCAAAAAAAAGAAGAACTAGCTACTAAAAAGCAAAAAGAAAATGAAAAGAAAGAAATCATTGAAACTAGTGATAATAAAAAAGATATTCAACTCCAACAAGAAAAAAATAAAATAGAACCACTAATAATTGCGCCACTAGCAAATAGTAAAACAAACGAAAATAAAAAAGATTCAGATGATAAACCGATAGAAACCATCGACCCTAAACTTTCAAACTCAGCCGAAGAATTAAAATTAAAAGTAGCTCAAAATATAAAAATAATTGAAAACTATCAGAATAAATTAAAAGGTATTAATTATGAATTAAAAAAATTAACATTCGAATATCGAACCATAGAAGAATCAATTGATAATGTTTATTCTGAAAAAGAAGCAGAAGTACTATTTGAAAAATTAAACTTAGTAATTAGAAAACTAGAAGAATTAAAAAATAGATTAAAGATAGATGATATAGATAAATATGATGATAATTATATTTGCAACTTAATAGAAGAATATATGAAGTCTTTTGATGATAAAAAAATCGTTAAAGAAATAAAAGACTCTGATCTCTATATTTTACTTTCTACTAAGATAGAAGAATTAGATAAAGAAAAAACAAAATTAAAAGAAAAAGTAACATCAAGAAAAGAAAAACTGGGTTTAAGTGAGAAAAAATTAGAATCTATAAAAGAAAAATATTTTAAGTATGATGATTTTAATAAAAAACTAATTGATTTTGAAACAAAACAAGATATTATCTTAAGAGACTTAGAAGAAAAAATAAAAGATTCAACTAGTATAGAAGAAAAGGTAAGAATAAAAGTAGTAGCTATTAATAACCAAAGTAATGAGTTATTAAAATTATTAGCACTTCAAATGATGATACCAGGATTAAAGAACACAAAAAATACTATACTAGCAACCTTAGCTTATATGCATTTTATGAGAAAAGTTATGAGACCTAAATATGAAATAAAACAAGAAAAGTATAAAATGATTAAAGTAACTGATTATAGTGAAAAAATAGAACAAAGCCTAAATAGTATTGATAATATATCTAATACACTAGAAAAAACTTCATCTAATTTAAATAAAATGATCAATGATTTTAAAACAGAATATAAAGATTTCTTTTCACAAGTACCAGAATGTAATAAGATATTAAATAACTTATTAAGAGTAATGTCTGATCTTGAAGAAAAAGAATATGAACTTAAACAAATAAAAAAACAACAAAGTTTAAACTTAGAAAAAAATAATGACAAGATAAAAAAATTGAATAATCAAGAAGTTATGTAAAATTTTGTCTAAATATAGAAAATATGGACTATTATTTAAACACATGTGATATAATATTCCAAGAGAAACGGAGTGAACTGAATGCTATTATTAACAAAAGCAATATTTGCTATAATGATTGGTTTCTTATTTTCAACAATTTTAGGATTGATTTTAGTTCCATTATTAAAAAAATTAAGAGTTGGTCAAAAAATAAGTATATTTGTAGGTGAATCTCATCGAAAAAAAGAAGGAACACCAACTATGGGGGGCTTAATATTTATTGTTCCAACAATAGTAACTACATTAGGACTTATTATAACTAATAAAATATCTTATACTTCGAACTTAGGTATAGTTTTATTAGTATTCTTAGGGTATGCATGTATTGGTTTCTTAGATGACTTTTTATCAATTAGAAGTGGGAAAAATGAAGGATTAACAACTTATCAAAAATTATTTATGCAAGTATTAATCGCAATTGGTTTTTTCTATATATATATGAGAAGTGGTGGTCAAACCTCTTGGGTAGTAGGAACACTTCATATTGATATAGAAATGGGTTGGTTATATGGTTTGTTCATTCTCTTTGTTTTAGTTGGTGCTAGTAATGCAGTTAATTTAACAGATGGTCTAGATGGACTAGCCGGAGGATTATCTGCCATTGCTTTTATAGCTTTTAGTTTGATATCTTTAATGGTAGGTTTTGAAGATGTTGGAATATTTAGTTTGATTTTAGCTGGTAGCCTTATTGGTTTCTTAATATATAATACCCATCCAGCTAAAATATTTATGGGTGATACCGGTTCATTAGCCCTAGGTGGAGTTATGGGAGCAATTGCTATTTTAACTCATAGAGAATTAACATTACTTGTAGTAGCTGGAGTATTCATAATTGAAACATTAACTGTTATAATTCAAACTTTTTGGGTTCAAGTATTCCATAGAAAATTATTCTTAATGACACCAATTCACCATCATTTTGAAAAACTTGGTTGGGCAGAAACAGATATTGTCAAGTTATTCTGGGTATGTGGATTAATTCTCGCAATGGCTGGAATTATCTTCGGTGTATGGTTATAGAGTTAGAGAAATCTAATTCTTTTTTTTGTCTAAAAAGCATATGTTTTAATAAGGTGATATAGTGAAAAAGAAATTCGATATTATATTATTTTCAGCTGTAATTATCCTATCAATTTTTGGAGCAATTATGATATATTCTGCATCAAGTATTTGGGCTGATTATAAATTTCATGATAGTTTTCACTATGTAAAACAACAAGCTTTATTTATTATAGTCGGAATAAACTTAATGATTATCATGTCAAAAATAGATTATAGCCTTTACTATAAAAAAGCAAACTTAATATTGGGTATTTGCTTTATTTTGTTGGTCTTGGTATTGATACCAGGAATAGGAAGCATTAGAAACGGTAGTCAGAGTTGGTTTGGCATAGGATCCTTTGGAATCCAACCCAGTGAATTTGCTAAACTAGGATTAATTATATTTACAAGTAAATACTTATCTAATAGTAATAAGTTTTTAAAAAGTTATAAAAAGGGCGTATTTCCAATATTAGGTATAATGTTAGTTTTCTTTGGACTTATTATGCTACAACCTGATTTAGGTACAGGTCTAGTTTTAGTAATTTCAATAGTATCTTTATTATTTATAGCAGGAGTAAATATGAAATTCTTTTTTGGAATAGGTATAGTAGGTTTAATAGGAGTAATTATTTTAATTATAATAGCGCCATATAGAATGGATAGAATAACTTCATTTATTGATCCATGGAGTGATGCCTTAGGTACAGGATTTCAAATTATTCAAAGTTTATATGCCATAGGTCCAGGTGGACTCCTTGGTACAGGATTTTTAAATTCAGTCCAAAAACACTTTTATTTACCAGAACCACAAACAGATTTTATCTTTTCTATTATCTCAGAAGAATTTGGAGTACTTGGAGTATTTATAGTAGTCTCACTATTTTCATTAATACTTTATAGAGGTATTAAAATAGCGACTCATACTAAAGATTTGTTTTCTAAATATCTAGCATTCGGTATGATGTTTCAAATTATCTTTCAAGCACTAATGAATCTAATGGTAGTAATAGGTATGATCCCAGTAACAGGAGTAACTTTACCATTTCTTAGTTATGGTGGTAGTAGTTTATTAGTTAGTATGGCAAGTATTGGTATTATTTTAAATATAAGTAAGAAAAGTTAAGATAGCATTATTATAAAAATAAGCTATAAAAAATATGCAGTCTAAGATGAAAATACTATATGATTAAAATAAGTTGAATTATATAAATATTAGCTATATAATAAACATAATTAATTTGAGATGAGGTTTTTTATGCAACAAAATACATATTCAGATATCATAGAACAATATAGATATCTTTTAGAAGAAAATAGTTATATAGCTAAAACTTATTTAATAGACACTCTAAAAAGTAAGATAGTATTTAGCGATAATAAACAAATGAGAGAAATTTTTAAAAATGAAGTAAAAAAATATTTACAAAGTTCTAAAAACGAGTTAAAAATATATAACTTTCTTTTAAAAAATGAAAAAAAATTATACACTGAAGATATATATGGAGTATTAAATAATTTATTTGATAGTTTCCAATCTAGATACGAATATATGGAAGGATTATTTGAAAATTTTGAAACAGCCATATCAATGCAATTAGAATATAAATTTTATCTTCCTAAAAATAAACCAAAATACATAGAACTTGACGATGTAGAAAAATATAAAACTTATGCTAAAGGATTTAACTTAGAAAGAATATATGACTTTTTAGCTATCGAAGAAGTTTGTGAAGAAGATTTTATAGATAAAAATGATATTAAAATATTAGATGTAGATCCATTAACTAACATTAACATGTTTGGTGTCTTTTCAAATGGTAAAGCTATTATTCCAAAAGTAAAAGATGAATTATCTACATTAATTTCTATTCACGAATTTATTCACTATGTATTATTAAAAAGACAAAATGAATTAAAAGATAATAACATTATATTTCAAGAAGATCTCTCAGACTTTTATGAATTGTTATTCCAAAAGACAAATAACTTTTCTAAAATTAAAATTCATACAACTGATATAGCACTAAAACTACTAGAATCTTACGATGAAGAACCATTTAATGATCAGATAGAAAAAGTAAAAAGATTATATTTAAATTTAAATGAATAAATTAGTCATCTAAAGTTAAATTATATTAAGGAACAATTATTATGGATATAAAATAAAAAACAATTCTAAATGAAGAACCATATTTAAGACAAATTTCTAAAGAAGTTGATTTAGAAAAAAATAATATCGAAGAAGATATAAAAATACTAAAGGATTACTGTGAAAATCATGAAGTAATAGCGATGGCTTCTGTTCAGCTTGGAATTCCTAAAAGAATAATTTACTTAAAAAATACAAATTTAGATATAATAAATAAAATGCAATATGATACCGCAACAAAAGAAGAAAAGTCATATAATGAAGGACGAGTTTTAGTAAATCCAAAAATTATTAAAAGATATGGTTTGACATCTTACTGGGAGGCTTGTGCAAGTTGCCTTAATTATGTAGGACTTGTAAAAAGACCCTATATGATAGAACTTGAATATTATGATCAATTAGGTAATTTTTATAAAGAGACTTTTGAACAATTTGAAGCAACTGTTCTTTCACATGAATATGATCACTTAAATGGAGTTTTGCATATTGATATTGCAGATAAAGTTTTAGAAATGACACAAGCCGAAAGAAAAAAGTTCAGACAAACACATCCATACGAGATTATTTCCAAAGATGGAAAATATGAAGAATTGTTAGAAAAAAATCAAATGAAAAAGATATTAAATGATCTTTTCTTTTTTATTTATAAGGAAAGTGCATTAAAATAGCGAAAGATTATTGACAAACAAATGTTTTATAACTATAATATAAATCAACTATTAGAAAACTAGAAGGTGATACTATGTATAAAGCGTATAAGTTTAGAATATATCCTACTGATATCCAAAAAACTATAATTCATAAGACTTTCGGATGTACTAGATTTATTTATAATTACTTCTTGAATAAATGCAAAGAAGATGGTTATATAAAAGTATATGATATGTGTAAACAACTTAAAGAGCTTGAAAATATTTATCCATTTTTAAAAGAAGTAGATAGTTGTAGTTTAAGAAATAGTATTTTTAATTTGGAAGATAGTTACAAAAACTTTTTTGCAAAAAGAAGTAATTATCCAAAATTTAAAAGTAGGTTTAATAAACAAAGTTATAAAACCACCTGTATTAGAAACAGTTATAAAGGAAAGGATTATAGTAATATTGAATTATTATTAAGGGACAAACAAATAAAATTACCAAAACTAGGATTAATAGATATTAGAGGTTATCGTAACTTAGAAGAAATAAATGGTAG
>CAKPJN010000009.1 GCA_934162665.1 uncultured Bacilli bacterium | reverse complement strand
AAGTGCACAGGCAACAACTAGTACAAGTTGTACAATGTATAATACAGCTTCAAGTTGTAATTACTCAGTACCAAGTGCTGTTAGTGGAAGTATTGGTCCAGATTCTGCAACATATCAAGGAGTATCAAGTGCTGTAAATTCAACGACAGCAGCAACACCAAGTACTGCGTATACAAAATATTATGCAGTATATAAAGGAAGTTGGACAGCAACTTATACTAAAGGTACAGGAGTAAGTGCGATTGGATCAACTTCAAGTAGTTGTACAAATTATAAAACAACAAATGGGACGACATATTCTAGTACGACATGTAGTATAACATTACCAACAATAACAGTAAGTGAAAATTATCAAAATCCTAGATGGTATAATGGGGTTACGACATATGGAACGGCGGGAGAAACAAAAACTTTATCCTCTAATGTTTCATTGACAGCAAAAGCAAGTTTAATTATATGTAAGAGGGCAACTACACTTCATACTGAAACATGTTTTTCTCCAGGTGGTAGTCGAATTAATTGTACAAATTTAGGTTATAATTATGGTAGCACTATAACATATGGTAATTTGGGTACTAAAGGTACTTTAGCCACTGGCGATGCATTTGATTGTGATGTTAATGGTGATGGGACATATGATGCGACTAGCGAGAGATTCTATTATGTTAAAAATTATAATTCATCAACTGCTGCTTTAATTTATTATAGTAATACTAAAAATGGTGTGGCTAATGATTATGGTACTATAGAATATGCTCATGAAGCACTCAAAACAGTGCCAACTACTTCTTTAACATTTTTGCCAAAGAAGACTCAATGGAGTGCAGTTGAATTGGTAACTACTACTAGAATAGCTACTGGTCTTGGTCCAGATGCAGTGAATAAGAAATATGAGTTACCTGGTTATGCTGCTAGATTCCTTACTTATGAAGAAGTTAAAAGTGCCTGTGGCACAACATTAGGTAATAATTTACCGAAGAAATGTTACTATCTTTTTGAAAAAACATATTTTGCAGCTGGTACTACTCTGGGAACAAAGACTGCTGGATATTGGTTAGGTAATTATCAAACAACTGGTGCTGGTAGTAATTATGGGTTAGCAATATATTCAAACGCTAAAGCAGGTGGAAGTATTGAAAATGATGTACAAGATCGTTTTGGCGTTAGACCGGTAATTGAAGTATCTCATACAAATATGTCTTATTAATAGTTATGGAAGATTATTAATTAATCTTCCTTGACTTGTATAATATGTGTGGTTTATGTTATATATAATTTATAGTAGGAGGAATAGTTTATATGAAAAATATTGATAATAATAAGAATAAAACTAAAGATGATAAGAAAAATAAAACTAAAGAGGATAAGAAAAATATTGATTATAAGGCAATTATAATATGGGCAGTATTTGGAATAGTATTTATTTTATTTCTTATATTTTTATATAAGAACTTCTTTAGTACTTCATTTAGTAATAAGGATTTAGAAGGTATAATAACTGATAAAAAAACACAGGTTATTTATGTAGAAAGTAGTGACTCTAAGAAATGTAAAAGTTGTTCTAAAATAAAGAAATATTTAGATGATAAAAAAATTAATTATATGACTTATGATGTTAATAAAGTTAGTGAGGCTGAATATAATAAATTTTTAAGTACTCTAAATATTGATAAAGAGTTATTTGGATATCCTGCAGTTATATATATAAAAGATGGTGTTATGTTTTCTAATATAATTAATATAGATAGTACTACTGTTGTTGATCAATTTATTAAAGATTATAATTTAAAATAATTAAAAATTATAAAATTTGTAAATTGAAGTAATTTATATTTTTAAAATATTAAGATGCTAGGTAAATAGTGTAGATTTTCCTAGTGTTTTTTGTTTGAAATTTGGGAGTTAGTTAATTAACTCTTTTTTTTTATGTAGAATTCATGTATAATTATAGAAGAATAAAATAGGAGATGCTATAGATGATTGTAAGAAAACCATATGCTTTTTTGATTAAGAACTTTAGAAAAATTCATATATTCTTATTAATACTTTGT
Organism: uncultured Bacilli bacterium; assembly: GCA_934162665.1. Lineage (GTDB taxonomy): Bacteria > Bacillota_I > Bacilli_A > RF39 > UBA660 > RUG14670. The sequence goes on along the minus strand of CAKPJN010000009.1, from coordinate 51,722 downwards.
GGATATATTTATTATGTTAATATGTCAGTTAGATCTTTTGTAAGTGATTTTATATCTTTAGGAACATATGATAGTTATTTAGAACCTATTTCTAAATATATTAATTTTTTTACGTTTATTTCACTTATACTAATTGCTGTTTCTTGTTTTATCTTATTAATTTTATTAAAGCATAAAAATAAACCTTGGAAATTATATTTACTTCCAGTTTTAGAATATTCTTTTATATTAGTTATTTATTTTATTACTATAAATTATTTTAATAGTTATACAGGTGATTTTAGTTCAACTGCAACAATTAGAGCCATTAGAGATTTACTTTTTATTACTTCAATATTTCAATATCCGGCATTATTGATTATTATAATTAGGATATTTGGAGTAGATTTAAATAAATTTAATTTTAAAGCAGATAAGGAATATCTTGAATTAAATAGTGATGATAGAGAAGAAGTAGAAATTAATATTAATATTGATAAGGAATCGTTTAAAAGAGCTTTTAAGAGGTTTAGAAGAAATGTAGGTTATGTATATAGAGAACATAAATTTATTATTAATTTATTGATTGTATTTGTAATTTTAGTTCTTATGGGGTATGGATATAGATATTTCTTTATTATTAATAAAGTTTATAAACAAGGTGAAGTACTTAATGCTAATAACTATTCTATTAATATTAATAATGTCTATTTTACTAATAAAGATAAAGCTGGTAATGTTATAGAAAAAAATCATAATTTTGTAATTTTGGATTTGACTATAAAAAATAATATACAAGCTAGAAAGATTGATTTTAATAAGTTTCATATTATTAATGGTACTAGTGATTATACTTATACTTCTAGTACATATAAATTTGATTTTAATGATTTAGGTGATGTTTATGATTCTTATGAAATTAAAAGAAATGGTGAAGTTTCATTAATACTTGTTTTTAAAGTTTCTAAGGATTTGGATAAAGATAAATTTGTTTTGTATTATCAAGAAGTTAATGGGTATAATAAAACGTATTTAAGAAAGATAAAAATAAATACTATAGATTTATCTAATATTAATAATGTTGCTAGTAAAAAAATAGGAGATGTTATTAATATTAATGAGGATGTTAAATTTTCTTTGGAAAGTATGGAATTATTAGATAGTGCAGAATATAAATATCAGAATTGTCCTAGCAGTGGATGCTTTTTAGCAACGGGTATTCTTAACTCATCTGTGGGAAATAAAATTCTTAAAATTTCTTTTGCTTCAGAGGGTTTAGATGGTAAAGATATGATTGACTTTTCATCTAAATATGGTAAAATTATTTATAAGGATAGTAGTGGTAATGAGAAGGTTATTTCTATTGATAATTATTTAAAAATTACTTATTATGGTAAATATTTATATTTAAAAGTTCCTACTGAATTGGAAAGTGCTCAGTCTATTGATTTTGTTTATACGGTAAGAAATAATAAATATACTTATAAGATAAGATAGGAGAATTAATATATGGATAAACAAAAAGTTATTAAATATGTAAAAATTAGTGTTGTTTGTTTAATTCTTGTTTTATTTATTTGGCTTTTTCTATTAAATCCATTTATAGCATTTAAAAAGAATGAAAAGACTATGCTTAATGCTGCAAAAAGATATTTTGAAATTAATAGTAACGAGTTACCAACTGGTAATAGAGTAAAGACATTAAGTTTAAAAACTTTATATTATAAATCATTTATTAAGGAAGATTTGAAATTGCCTAATTCATCTAAAACTTGTTCTATTAGTGATAGTTGGGTAAAAGTTAAGAAAGTTGATAATGAATATAAATATTATGTTTATTTAAAATGTGGAGCATTAAGTTCTAATGTAGATAGTAAAGGTCCAGAAATTACTCTTAATGGTGATGATGTTATTACTATTAATAGAGGAGATAAATATAAGGAACTTGGAGTTAAAAGTGTAGTTGATAATACTGATGGTAAATTAAAAGTTAGTAATGTTACTATTGATAATAGTAAAGTAAAAACTAATAAAGTTGGTACTTATAAAGTTACTTATACTATTAGTGATAGTTTTAATAATGAAACAGTTAAAACTAGAACTGTTAAAGTTGTAGCTTCTTTGAATAATATTGTTAAGAAAGATACTGGTACTTCAAAAGTTTATAAAGGAGTGACAGTAAACAATTATATAGAATTTTCAGGAATGTTATTTAGAATAGTTGGATTTGATTCTAATAATAATATAAAAATTGTTTCAGATAAAGATATTTCTTTTGTAGATTATAAGAGTTTAGATAAATGGCTTGATTATTATTATGATCATTTAACAGATGAATCAAAAGAATATATAGTTAAGAGCAAGTATTGTAATGGAAAAGTTAGTGATGATAAGTTAGATACAACTAAATGTAGTTCTTATACTTCTAAGAAAAATTTATATATACTTTCTATTGATGATTATAATAATAGTTTAGATAGTAATGGTAGTAGTTATTTATATCCTTCAATTATAAGTTTGCTTGCTAATAAAAAGAATGATAAAGAGGTTTATACTACTAGACAATATTTTATGGGAACTGATTATAAATATATGAGTTTTGATATTAATTATAGTTTTGGAGTTAGACCTGTTATAACAATAAATAAAGATATTTTATTGAAGTCTGGTGATGGAACATTAAACTCTCCTTATTCTTTTGAAAGTTATGATAAGGCAAAAGCTGGAGATAAGTTAAGTTCTAGATATTCTGGTGAATATATAACCTATTCTGGTTATACTTGGAGAATTATGGATGCTTTAGATGATGGAACAGTTAAGGTTATATTAAATGATTCATTAAGAGATAATAATTCAATTATTACTACTTCTTATAATATTTCAGATAAGGCTAAAATATATAATCCTAATCAAAAAGGAAATGTTGGTTACTTTATAAACAATAAAATGACTGAGTATATTAATACAGATTATTTTGTTAGTAAAAGTATAAGTGTTCCAATTTATTCTAATAGAGCAAGTTATAAAGGAGAGACAAGTACTAAAAAGTATAAGGTTAAATTATCTGCACCTAATATGTATGATATGTTTACTGCAAGTAATTATAATTCATCATATTGGTTAATTAATTCTTCTAAAACGCAATATATTAAATATGTTGTTTCTGATAATGGAACAGTTTATTATACAGATTTAGGTGATGACTTTAGTGCTGGAATTAAATTGATTGGATATTTAAATAAAAATTGTAGTATTAAATCCGGTGATGGTACTTTAATAAATCCTTATGTCATTGTTAAATAGAGGTGGTAATATGCATGGAATTGGTAAAAATAAGAAAAGTTTTTTGCTTTTCTTATTTGGCGCATTAGTTTTAATTTCGATAATAGGTGTTTTGATATTTAAATATATTAATTTTTATAAAATTTCTGATCGTGTAGATGAAAAAGAGAAGTTTAGTAAAAAGTATGATGATTATCAAACTGTAGGTTGGTTAAGAGTTCAGGGAACTAATATTGATTATCCAATTATATATAATGCTGGTAATATTGATGTTGATCATATTGGTGATTTGAATTTTCTTTGGACTAATTCAAATGAGAAAAAACTTACTAATCGAATGTTAGTGGTTGGTCATAATATTAGAAATGTTTCAGCAAATCCTATAATTGGTGATGAAAATCATGCTAGGTTTGAACAGTTAATGGCTTATATATATTATGATTTTGTAAAGGATAATAAATATATTCAATATACAATTGATGGAAAAAATTATTTATATAAGATATTTTCAATATCATTTGTAGATAATAATGAAATTGACTATGGTACCAATTCTTATAGTAAAAAAGAACTTGATAAATATATTACTGAATCTATTTCAGATAGTTACTTTAGGTTTGATGTAGATGTTAATAAAGATGATAATATAATTACTTTACTTACTTGCACTAGAATGTTTGGAAGTTATGCTAATAAAACATTTAAGATAGATGCTAGAATGGTTAGAGATAACGAGTTTATTACTAATTATAATGTTAAGGAAAATAGTAATTATAAAGATATAAAGAAAATTATGGAAGGTGGGGATTCAAATGAAAAAGCATAAATTTATAGGGGTTGTTGTTTTTTCAATATGTTTATTTACATTATTTGTAGGACTTCCTGTTAATGCTTTAGAAAAAGGTACTGATTGTAGTAATACTAATGCTAAAAACAGATATGCTCCTGAAGTTACTGATGATGTTAAAAATAGTAGATATGTTGTTACTGTTAAGGCAGGATCTTTTGATGTTTTAGTTACAGGTACTACCTCAATGAGAAGTATAGTTACTGCTAATAATCCAATGATTATTCCTTATGATTCAAGTAATTCAGTTAGTTTGAAAATTATTATGGCTATTAATACAGATGATGATGAATTGTGTAATAAAAATACTGTTTCTTTAGATGATATAGCAAATGGAACTGTTAAAAAGGTAACTACTGGTAGTACTATGTTTACTTTTTATCGAAGAAAAGATGTAGCTGCTGGTAAAGTAGAGAATACTAATTATAATGGTATTTGTAAAGCATTTAGAGAAGGTACAGATTATAAGAAATATTTTTGTGATAAAAATGGTTCGTGCTCAATAACTGAAAATTTATTTAATAATTATAATTTTAAAGTTAGTAGTGCAGTTGATCAAGCAACTTATAAAAAGTATTTAAACTACTGTTTTAGTGAAACTGTTGATACCAATTATACACAAGATCTTGTTGAAAAAATGATTTCTAATGTTATGAATATTGTTTATGTAAATAAAAATTCAAGTAATATTAATACAAATTTTGATCAAACCTTTGAGAAATTATGGAATAGTGCAGTAGATACATCATCTGGAACTAAAAATTCTGCAATTTCATTAAAATGTAATCCTTTTTCATTGGAAAAGCTTCCTGGTGAGGACTATTATACTAATGAGAATAGATATCGTAAACAAACAGTAACAGAAGAAAATTCATGTAGAAAAACATGTAGGGAAGTTGTTACTGTTCAATATGGACCACCAGTTGCGAGTAAAGCTGGGTTGTGCTTTGAATATAAAGTTAAAATAAAGAGTAAAGTTAATTGCTCTACTGAATTTACTGGTGGTGATATGCCTACAATGCCAGTCACATGTGATCCTTATCCTGTTTGTAATGGAAGTAATGGATATGAAGACCAAGGTGGACCTAATGAAGATTTTGATGCGTGTGTAAATAAATGTGATGGTGGAAAATATACTCAAAGTTGTATTAATAAGTGTTATAAAAAAGTCTATGGTTCTTCTAAAGAAAGTTCGATTATGCTTAATTATGAATCTAGTCCTAAAGTAAGGAAACTTTATGTTATGGGTAATGATGCTGTCAGTATTTATCAACAAAAACAACAAAATCCTGGTGGAAGGTATCAAAGAGATGGTGATACTATTAAGTGGGTACCTAATGGAGAAAAAGTAAACTATGCAGGTAAAACTGGTGATATAAATCTTAATGATTTGGCTATTTATTACTTTAGTACACCTGATTTAACAGATCGTACATTGGCAGGTTTAAAGGGTTTAGTATGGAATTATGACCATTTAGGTCCATACGTTGCTCGTGATGGATTTAAAGTTGCTGTAAATTGTGAAGAAAAATGTGAATGGAAGGGTTGTGAAGATCCTAATGCTAATCCTAATAAACAGGAAGCTTTAGATGAATACAATCAAAAACTTACAGATTATATAAATAAACGCAATAGTTGTTCAGCTGAAGCTAGTTGTACTACATCAACTGCTGAATTTAAAATGACTGTAACTAATAAAGTTTATGATAAAAATAAGAAAAAAGTTGTTAATAATAAAATTTCATTCCCTATAAATAGTGATTATAGTACTAATACTACTAATGGAAATAAAATAGATTTTACAAGTAATGATTATACTTGTAGTGAACATTCTCCTATTAAGAATTCTATTATTATTGATCAAGGTGGTCAGTGTTATGGTTGTAAAAATGGTCAATATGATTATATGACTGAAATAAGCTTCCCTGGTACTTGGATTAATAATAAGACTGGTGAGATAAGTTATAAAGAAAAAAATGAGGAAACTTGGTATCATTCAAAAAATAAATTCTGTACTTCATTAAATTCTTTAAGTGTTAATACTAAATGGTGGGAATGGGATCAAGTTAATAATCATGAATTTGGTTGTTATAGTAAAGAACAAATTAAAAATGATTTAACATATAATATTTCTTCTGAACTTAAAAATTTTGGTATGATGAGTTGGTATTTTAATGTTGACTGTTTCTATGCTATAAGAAATGAAGAATGTGTACCTGATGGTAAAAATTGTTGTTCTCCACCGGTAACACCAACACCTAACTGTTCTGGTTCTTCATGTGTATGTAATGGTGATAATTGTGTAAATATTGATAATTATAAATTTAGAAATGTTAAGACAAATAATTTATTTCCAGAAAATAATCAAGGTTCAACTTCAACATTAACTGGACGTACACCTGGATTTAACTGGAGTAGTGGAGCTACTAATTTAAATAATAAGGATTATGAAATTACACCGACAGCTCTTACTAAAGCTATTCAGGATCGTCAAAATGATATTTATAGTTCTGATAATAAAGATAAATATTTGGATTATGAATTTGTTCTTGATAAGGCAACTATAAATAAGATTAGAAACTATAATAAGGATAAAAAATATACACAATATGAAGGTAGTACAAAAACTGTAAATGGTGTTATAGTTTATTCAAGTAATTTATTTAGAAATGGTGGAATTGTTAAAGCAGATAAAAAAGGAGTACTTGGTTGTAACAATCAAAGTGGTTCTGGTAATAGATGTGAGACATTTACTGATGATTATGTAAATTCATTGAGAGGAGGAAATAGATAGTTATGAATAAAGGTATGTTAACAGTTGGTATTATTATGTTAGCTGTTATGGCATTATTGTTAATTAATGTTATATCTAGTGGTTCCTCTGGAAGTGAATTAGATTACTACTTGGTTAAAGAAACTACTGAAGCTTCAATGATTGATGCAATTGATGTTAGTTATTATAGACAAACTGGTCAACTTAGAATGGATAAAGACAAATTTGCGGAGAGTTTTCTTCGCAGATTTGCAGACTCTGTAGATAATACTCGTAATTATAAAATAGGGTTTTATGATATGAATGAAACACCTCCTAAGGTTAGTGTTAAGGTTGATTCATCTACAGTTTTAAGCTTTGAAGGATCATCTGCGTTGATATCTACTAATATTGATTCTATTTTGGAATCAAGATATGAAAATGATCAATATACAGAAAATGGGTCTATGGTTGGTACAATTGGTCAACCTATAACAAAATAGAGAAAGGGAGAATAAAAATGAATGGGTTAAAAAAATTCTTATCTAATAAAAACACTGTTACAGTAGTTGGAGTTGTACTTGCAGTATTAGTACTTTATATTGGTTATAATATGCGTGTAAAATCAGCTATTAATCCTATTGCAGTTCCATATGCTAAAGAGACAATAAATCCTGGTGTACAAATTACTGAAGATATGATTGGTATTATGGAAGTACCACCAGCTATGTTGAAAGGTAATGTTATTACTAATAAAGGTAATGTTATTGATAAATATTCTAAAGATGATAGTATTATACCTGAAGGAAGCTTATTTTATACTAGATCTGTTGTTGAGAAAGAACAATTACAGGCTAGTATAATTCTTGATTATCCGAAGGGTTATGTACTTTATAATATGTCTGTTGATGCGACAAGTACTTATGGTAATTCTGTTTATCCTGGTAACTATATTGATATTTACTTAAAAGCAGTTAATAAAATATCAGATAATAGTGCTGTAACTGCAGATGCTGATAAAATTATGCTTGGAAAATTAGTTGAAAATGTTAAAGTTTTAGCTGTTAAAGATAGTTCTGGTCAATCTGTATTTTCTAATTTAGATGAAAATAGAACACCAGCTATGATAGTTTTTGCAGTACCAGAGGAATATTATATATTACTTAAAAAAGCAGAATTTTTAAGAACATATGATTCTACATTGATACCAGTACCAACTAATGAAAGTCTTAAAGATAAACCAGGTAGTGTATCTATTTCTAGTAATGATTTAAAAGATTGGATTAATAGAGTTACTATTTGGACTGATAAATAAAAGAATAAAAAATAAAGAATAAAAAGGGATGTGAGTTTATGAATGAAAGTATTTTTGATAAGTTAGATTTTGGTCCGTTAAAACCTTTACTTGATAATGATGATATTACAGATATTTCGTTTGATAATAATGGGCAGGTATGGATTCGTTCTTTAACTCAGGGTTCTTTAAGAGTAGAAGTAGAGGGACTAACTCCTGAATTTATTGAGAAACTTGCATTTCAGTGTTCAAATGTAATGGGTACTACATTTAATAATGCTAAACCATTCTTGGATGCTGAATCTGCTGAGTTACGTCTTAACTTTGTTCATCAGTCAATTGCGACTAATGGAATAGCTATGGTTATTCGTAAAACTCCGGCTAAGATAAGACTAGAAAAGGAAAAATTATTAAAAGAAGATTATTTTACACAAGATATTCATGACATTTTAATTAAATGTGTTTTAGGACATTGTAATATTATGGTTAGTGGTGAAACTGGTAGTGGTAAAACAGAGTTTGTTAAGTATTTAGCGGCTCATACAAAATCAGATGAAAAGATTATTACTATTGAAGATACTTTAGAGTTGCATTTGGATAAAATATTTCCACAAAGAGATATCGTTGCGATGAAGACTAATAATGTTGCGAGTTATACTGATGTATTAGTAACATGTATGAGACAAAATCCAAAGTGGATTTTACTTTCAGAAGTACGTAGTGCAGAAGCTGTTACTGCAGTACGTAATTCAATTTCTTCAGGACATAATATTTTATCTACAATACATGCGGATAAAGCTTCATCTATACCATATCGTTTATATAGTTTGATGGAAACTGATTTGGATGTTAATCAATTTTTAAATACTATTTATAGATATATACAAATAGGTGTTCATATTAAAGCATATTATAGTAAACAATATGGAAAATTTCATAGAGAAGTAGATGAGGTAGTTGAGTTTTATGTAGATGAGAATAATCAACCACAAACTCATACAATTTATCAAAAGTTATTTGGTAAAGAACCTGTTATGTATAAACCTAGTGCTCATTTGATAGAATATTTGGCTAATCAAAATATTGATATTAATGATATAACTAGTAAATTAAGCGATGATAAACCATTTAAAGATGATATAGAATTACCTGTTGAAACTGATGTAAATAACAATGTAGGAAATGAAACTAATACTTCTAATGTATTAGATAATGGTTTATTAAATACTAATGTTTTACCAAATCAAAATATAAATTTAGATACAAATAATAGCGTTGTTAGTCCTAATATGAATACTGTTAATAATATACCTATTCAACCTTTAAATAGTATTAATAGTTTACCTAATTTATCAACACAGCCTATAATAGAGCCTTCTATTCCTGATATACAGGTAAATAACTAAGGAGGGATGTAGATGGAATTATTCATTTTATTAATTATTGCATTTGGTATCTTACTTTATAGAAATTATAAGGGACAAAATGTAGGAAAATTTATTACTGAACAAGTTCAAGTAGTTTATGATAAATTCGCACCTTATTCCTTCAAAATGGTTCGTGAGAAAACTAAAGAGTTGGGACAAGAATATACTCCGAGACAATATTTGATACAAGTAGTAATACTTTCAGTATTTGCTGCAGTAGTAACTTATTTATATTTTTATAACTTAGTTGTATCTGCAGTATATGTTATAATAGTTATTGCTTTTGTACCATATTTATCTTATTTAAGGTGTAAGAGAATTTATAGTGAATTTTTATTTGAACAAATACAAGTTTATACTTCAAATACTATTATGGAATTTGCAACAACACAGTCATTTGTAAAAGCACTTGAAGGTGTTAGAGATTCTGGTATTTTAGAAGATCCTGTTAAAAGAGATGTTGATCATATGATAGAGCTTGCTTATCAAAATGGAAGTATTGATGAGTCTTTATCTTATATGAGTAATTTATATCCATATTATATTGTTAAAAATATGCATCAGTTATTTTTACAGATAACTAAAGAAGGTGCAAGAAACTCTGCTGATTCTTTGGATAATATGCAACTTGATATTGATATGTTAGTAGAAAGTGTATATAGAGATAGAATTGAAAGAGCAACATTTCATAAACAGTTTTTACAATTTGGAATTATGCTTTATTTGATGGTAATGTTGGTACAATATTTGTTAGGTAGAGAAACTTATCTTATTTTGCTTAATAGGTGGTATATAAAAGTATTGTTACATGGAGTTTTAATAATAAATACTTATTTCCTTTTAAAAGGTGAAAAATACTATAATGAGAATGTAGGTGCTGAATAATGGAAATATTAGTAATAAGCGCTATTATCATTTTTGTATTAATATATAATAATACAATTGATAAAGAAAAATTTATAATAGATAATGAAAAATATTTTCAAATTATTAGAGAAGAAGATTATACATTCTTAATTTATGCTAAATATGGTGAAGATGTTGATGCTGATTTATTATTTAGAAAAAGGGTTTCTTATGCTATAATTGTAGGTTTTGCCTTTTTACTTTTATTTTTAAATTCTTTAACATTAATAAATGTAGTATTTTGTATATTAATTGCATTTTTTGTTTTTAAACTACCATATATGCAGTTAAAATCATTTTATAAGACTCATTTACATGATATTGATGTTATGTTGCCTTATTATTTAAAGAGTTTAGAAATTTTAGTTCAGCATTATACAGTTCCAGTTGCTTTAGGAAAATCAATTGATGATGCTCCTGATATATTTAAACCTGGTCTTAGAACATTGATTGATCGAATTAATGCGGGTGATTCAAGTATTGATCCATATATGGAATTTGCGAATACTTATCCAGTAAGAGATTCTATGAGAATGATGAGACTTTTATATCGTTTGGGAATTGGATCTCAAGAGAAAAAACAAGAGAGACTTATGATGTTTTCAAAAACTGTTTCAAATTTGCAAAATAAAGCTAGAGAAACAAAATATAAAGAAAGACTTAATCACATGGAAAATCAAACAATGATTATGCTTGTTGTTACTGGTGTTGGTGTAATGTTAATTATTTTGATATCTATGATGATGATGTTTAGTGTGTAAAGTTGTAAATATATTATTAAATTATTGTTAATTTTTCTAAAAATTGGTATAATAATTATATGATATGAAAGGATGTGTTAATTAATGAAAGCAGCTACAGGTGAATTAAACTTAACAGTTATTACTCTAATTGCTATTGCAGCGGTTATTGGATTCTTTTGGTTGATGTGGCCAAATATACAAAATTCATTAAATAAACAATGGTCAAGTATTTCTGGTACAATGATTGTTATTGACCAAGTTAATAGATAAATAGAGGTGAATTAGATGCGGGATGCTTTAGGTGGAGTAGTTAATATTGCTATTATTGTAGTTTTTATAACTTTAGTTAGTGGTTTTATGGCATATAATATAAACTATACTAAAGCTTTTCGTGTCAAGAATAAAATAATTACTACTTTGGAGCAATATGAAGGTAGATGTGAACAAAATTCTTCTTGTGATCAAGAGATTGTCGCTTATATGAGAAGTCTAGGTTATAGTTCTCCTAGTCTTAATGTTGCTGGTTATGAGTGTAGATCTGGTTATTGTATTAAAACTGTTTCAAGCAATTATGGTTCAGGTCCTATTGATAGAAATAAGGTTTACTTCCAGGTTGTAACAGCGGTTAATATTGATATACCAATTATTAATAAAATATTACCTAATATTAGATTATTTAGAGTAACAGGTAATACAAAACTTATAGATGCTTCATAGAAGAAGGTGAATATATGAATGTTATAGTAGCAAATAAGTATAAAGATAGTTTATCTAATTTAGATATAGATATCATAAAAAGTATAACTGGTGAGTTTGAGGCTACTGAAATTGTTGATATGTTCAAAAACTTTTTCTATAATAGAATGATTTTAGATGTCAGCGCTATTAGAAATTTTGAAGATATTAGAAATTTTCAGATTTTATCTACTGGCCTTGATGTTGATAAAGTCATTTTCTTTTTGCCTGAAGGTAGTTTAGTTTGTACGGCTAATTTTTTGGCTAAACTAGTTTCGATTGGTATTTATAATTTTACTACTAACGTAGATGGAGTTAAATATTTATTAAAGAAACCTAATACTTATAATGATGTAGAAGCTCTTACTAAACTTAATAATACAGCCGCTACTGTTGTATCAGAAAATGTTAGTAGTAATGTTAGTAATATAGCTAGTAGTGAATGTATGATTATTGGTTTTAGAAATGCTACTGTAAATGCAGGAGCAACTTCGTTAATTTACATGATAAAAAATGAGCTTAATAGAACATATGATGATAATATTATAGCAATTGAAGTAGATAAACATGATTTTCAATATTTTAATGATAAAAATATGATATCTGTTGCTAGCGATAATTTACTTAGTGTTGTTAAAAGTAATCAAAATAAAAGTGTTATTTTGGTTGATTTAAATGATTGTCGTGATGATTCAATATGTAGAGATGTTATCTACTTGATGGAGCCTAGTGTTATTAAAATAAATAGATTAGTTAAAAATAGGAGAGATTTTTTGACTAAATTAGCTAGTAAAAAAGTTGTTTTAAATAAGTGTTTATTAAGTAGTAGGGATATTTCAGAATTTGAGAGTGAAGCTGGTATTAGAGCATTTTATGATATTCCACCACTTAATGATAGAGAAAAAAATGATATATTAATAGATTTCTGTGAAAAACTAGATTTATTACAAGAAATTGGTAGTGATGTTAATAACGCTAATAGTGGTATATTTGGAATATTTAGAAAGTAAAGTTTTGTAAATTTAGATGATAATATTTGACAACGAATTGTATTTATTGTATTATTATTTTAGTGAAAGAGAGGTATAAATTATGTTAGATTTATTTCAAATTTTAGAGGCAACTGATAATTGTGGTGGTTTAGGTCCTATTGTTAATATTATTAAAGCAGTTGTTAATGTTTTTCATATTCTTATTCCTATTGCTTTGATTGCTTTTGGTACTTTTGATTTAGGAAAAGCTGTTATGGCAAGTGATGATAAGAAAATAAAAGAAGCACAAGGAATGCTTATTAAACGTTGTGTTTATGCAATTGTTATATTCTTAATTCCATATCTTGTTGGTATAGTTATGACTCTTGTTGATGCTGCGAAAGTTTCTAGTGATCAAAAAAGTTATGAACAATGTTGGAAAAACCCTACTGGTGAAACTGAAACAGAATAGTTTGTAATATTAATAAATTAGCAATATTAATTGCTATTTTTTTTGTTTTTTGATATACTTTTTATGTGGTGATATACTTTATGAAAAATAGAAAAAACGCGTTATTTTTAATCATTTTATTTGTAGGAATTTTCTTTATTCCTGGTAATGTAAAGGCTAATCCTTTACAGGATATATATGAGCAACAGCGAGAGAAGTATAATAAAGTCTTTGAGGATTTTAAAAGTAATGCTGAAAAGTCTAGTTTTGGAGCTGTTATTTGTCATATATCAATGGATTATCAGATTCTTTGGGGAAAAGAGGGAACTGATGATTTATATTGGTTAGTTCAATCTAATGGTGATGGTACTGCTACTATTAAAACTAACCATGATTTAAATTTTACTGTTGTTAAAAAAAATGAACTTAAGCATACTGAAACTTTATATTATGATAAGAAAACAAATAAGGGAGTTTGTCCTAGTGAATATTATATCGCTGCTAATATGAATTATGGCGTAATAGCTGGTGGTAATGAGATTCGAATTACAGCAACTAAAAAAAAATATCCCGGTATTGCTTGGGGACCTATAGAATTTGCTAGAGCTATAAAATATTATGATGCTGATGATTTTTATATGGAAGAAGTATATAATAACGGTAAGCAATGGCTAGGAGATGGAGTTGTTCCACCATCAGATAATTTTTCTGAGTGTACATCTTTATTAGGTGATCCAGATGATGATGATTCATTAGCTTGGTTGATTAATAAAATTTTGTTGTATTTTAAAATTATTGTTCCTATAATTATTTTAATCCTTAGTTCTGTTGATTTTATAAAAGCAATAATAATTAATGATGATGATACAATGAAAAAGGCACAAAAAAAACTTATTACTAGAATAATTTTGGCAATTTCATTGTTTTTAGTATCTGATATTATGCCTTTATTATTTGATATTTTTGGGTTGACTTCAGATAACTGTATAAAATAAAATTTTATTTTATATATAATATATTAATATAAAAACAAAGGTTGTGATTTTATGTATGATTCTACTACATATAGTATTCCACATAAATGGTTGCGTCCTGTAAGTACAGGGTTTGATCAAATTGTTTATTTTTTGTTATCAATTGTTTTTCAAATATTTTTTAATATTACCAATGCAACTATTTTTGATAATACTGTAATATATCAATTTTATAATAGAATTCAGTTATTAATTGGTATTTATGTTACATTTAAAATTTCTTTTTCAATTATTAGTGGAATTGTTGCTCCGGATCAAGCTACTGATACTAAAAAAGGTGTAGGTAATATTATTATACGTATTATTGTTTCTTTGGCTATGCTTACATTAATTACTCCGTTATCGGGAATTCCAGATGCTGCTACTGTTAATAATTCATATAATAAAGCTATAAAAGAACAGGGGATTTTGTTTGGTACATTACAAACTTTACAAGATCGTGTAATAAGTCAAAATATTTTAGGAAAGCTTATTTTGGGTATTGATGTTGATGATAGCGATGTTTCTACTAGCAATACATTATTACAATCTCAGCAAATGATTAATACAATCGTTAAAAGTTTTGTGCAGTTAAATATTGATGATGATGGGGATTGGGTTTGTGATGGTAATTATGAAGATGATAATACTTATAAATCATATGAGCAAGGTTCATATGCTGAGATTATAGATGCTGCTAATATACCTTGTAAAGAAAAAGGTTCATCAAAGTATAAATTTTCATATATTTGGGGGTTTTCTTGGATTATTGGTATAGCTTTTATTTTTATTGTTGCAGGTTTTTGCGTAGATATTGCTGTACGTATGATAAAGCTTTTAGTTTTACGTATAATTGCTCCTATACCAATAATAAGTTATATAGATCCCAAATCTGATAAAGATGGGGCATTTGGGGCATGGACTAAAATGCTGACTAAAACATATTTAGATTTATTTATTAGACTTATGATTATATATTTTGTTATGTTTATTGCTTATAATATGATTCAAATGATGAATAATGATTTAATATTTAAAGATGGTGGAGTTAATGGTTTTATAAATGTACTTTCTATCGTTATAATTTGGTTAGGTTTATTTGTATTTGCTAAAAGTTCGCCTAAATTTTTTATGGATATGTTGGGTATTAAAGGTGATAGCAAAGGATTCTTTAAAGGTATTGGCGCAATAGCTGGTGCTGGTGCTTTATTTGGAGGTTTAGTTGGGTCTTCTATTACTAATGCTAGAACAAGTTGGGATGAAAATAGAGCGAGAGGAAGAAATGTATTCCGTTCTGGTATTAATGCATTGGGTTCTTCATTTGCCGGAGCCTTAGGCGGAGCTTGGGTAGGAGGACGTGCTGCTCTTACAGCACAAGATCATCATGCCTCTGCTATATTTAGAGCACAACAACAAAGAAATGCTTTAAGAGCTGCACATTCAACATTGCCTGGTAGAATTGCGGATAATGCATCGGCACTTTTCTTTGGAAGTTCTCTGGCTACTGCTGATGAAACAACATTGCGTTTAAATCAAGAAGCCTTTGATTCGTTAAAGGCATATAAAACCATGTTGCAAGAGGAAGCACAAAAACAAAATAATATTTATGGTGTTTTAACTGCTAATAATTATAGGGCTGGTTCAAATATGAGATCTTATGCTGATCAAGGATTACAATTTAATTATGCTAGTCTAGTTGCGGCTATGAATGCTAAGGATGATAATGGTAATTTTTCTATGGATGTTTTGGATAGTAATGGAAACTATGTTAGACAAACATTCAATGTTTCAGACTTTAATACAAATGTAATGAATGATATTTTAGATTCTCAATCTGAAAATTATAGAGCAAGTAATTTTAATACTACTACTGGAAGATTTGCTAATCAAAAGTTAGAAACGCAATGGAGAAATACGCAACATGCCGTGCGATCTGCTGGAATTAGGTTTAGTGGTTCATATGATGATATAGGTGGAGCTATAGGAGCAGCTACTCGTAGGATGGCTGACATGAATACTGATTCTCGCCATATTGCTAGACGTGCTAATAGTCAAGCTAATGGTAACCATAATAGATAATAAAAGGGATGTGATATTTAGTGAATAATTATTTAATACCTGCTAATACAAAGAGGGGACAATTAATATTTGGTATTTTTAGGAAATTTGATTTAATATTATTTTCATCTGGTGTTACTATTACGATACTTCTTTTGATGATACTACCTTTGTCATCTACGGTTGTAGCTCTTATGGCATTACTTCCTGCTTTGATATCTGCATTTTTGGTAATGCCTATTCCTTATTATCATAATATTTTAAATGTTCTTGTTGAAATGTATGACTTTTTTACAAGTCAAAGAAAGTATAAATGGAGAGGTTGGTGTTTTAAATTTGAAAAAACAGAAAAAAAGTAATATTTTTACAGAAAATTGGATACCTGTTAGGGCTATCCAAAATAATATGATAGTTACATATGATAATTTTAAAGTAGCGGGAGTTAAAATATCTCCTAGAAATATATTTATATTAGATGTTGATTCTCAAAATAGAATATTAATTGCGCTTAAGAATTTTTATAATATGATAGATTTCGAATTTTGGTTAGTTGTTGCGGATAGACCAGTTGATATATCTGTGTATATGTCACAACTTCAATTATTATATAATAATGCACAATCTCCAGCTATAAGAAAGTTTATTCAACAAGATATGGATAAAGGTAATACATTTATTAATAATAATATAGTTGATACAGAATATTATTTCTTGTTTAAGGATAAGGATCCTGATGTTATAACTAAAAAAATTAGATTATTAATAAATGGATTAGCTGGATGTGGGTTAAATGCTTCACAAGCTAATAATGATGATTTAAGAATTATTCTTGATAATTTCTTAAATGGGGGTAATACTACAGAATTTGGAACGGTGATGCCTGTATGAGTTTAAATTTAAAAAGTCAGTTAGCCCCTAAGGGTTTACAATTTAATTCTAGTGATTTCTTTATTAGTGATAAATATGCAACAATTTTAACTGTTGTTTCTTATCCTAAAGTTATTATGCCTGGATATTTATCTACTTTAACTAATATGCCAGGTATTAAAATTGTTGTTAAACATATTCCTGTACCATTTTCAATTATGTCTAAGATGTTGAATAAACAAGTTGCGGATTTAAAGGATAAATATCAACAAGAACATGATGTTACTATAAAAGAAAGAATTAGACAAGATGCAGAGAGTTTGGAGTATTTTACTTCGATGTTAGCTGGCAGTCAAGCTCGTATTTTCGATTTTCAATTACATATTATGATAACCGCTAATACTAAAGAGGAACTTGAACTTAAGAAAACTAATGTTAAAAATTATTTAGATGCAATGGAGTTAAGAGCAGTATCATTAAGATTTGAACAAGAAAAAGTCTTAAAATCTATTATTCCAATATTTCCATCTCAAGATGTGGAACAAAGAATAGGTACACCAATTCCATCAGTTACAATTGCGGCTATGTATCCATTTATTTTTGATAGTATTAAAGATCCTGGACTTTCTTGTTTACTTGGAGTTGATTTTTCAGGAGGAGTAATTTTATTTAATCAATTTTTATATAAAATAAAAAAAGAAAACAATCGTAATAATGCAAATATGATTATACTTGGTACTTCTGGTAGTGGTAAATCAACTGCAGCTAAACTTCTTTTAAGGACTCATATACGTAATGGTTGCCAAATTGTTGCGATAGATCCAGAAAATGAATTGGAAGAAATTACCAAAAGTTGTGGTGGAGATACTATTGATATTGGTAAAGGTGGAGAATTTGGACTTATTAATCCATTAGAAGTTGTTGTTGATGCAGATGAAGAAGAAATAAGACAAGGACTTGGTTATACAGTTTTAACACGTACTTTACAATTTTTAAAGGCATTTATGAAGTATTATGATCCATCAATTACTGAGGATGTTCTTACTATGTTTAGTGAAGTAGTACAAGATACTTATAAACGTTTTGGAATTGATTTTAATACAGATTTTTCTAATTTTACATCTAATGATTATCCAACATTTACAGATGTTTATGCAACTATTAAAGGTAAGCTTATGTCTATGACTGAGCAAACACAAGAACGTGATATCATGGAACGTCTTGAACTTAAAGTTAGACCTTTTACTAAAGAATTACGTTTCTATTTTGATGGTCATACAACAATTAGTAGAGACAGTGATTTTATGGTATTTAATATTAAGGAATTAATGAATAGTGATTCTAATATTAAAAATGCACTTTTCTTTAATGTATTAAAATATGCTTGGGGTCTTTGTTTAGACTATAATGTTGATACAGTACTTATGGTAGATGAAGCACATGTACTTTTAGGTGCAAATAATGTACTAGGGGCTGATTTCTTGGCACAAGTACAGAGAAGATCTCGTAAGTATAATACTGGTACAATTATTATTACACAACAACCTAGTGATTTTTCTGATCCTGCAGTTATTACACAAGGTAAAGCAATATTTGATAATGCATCTTATTATTTAGTTATGGGACTTAAGAAACAAGCTGTTGAAGATTTAAGTTTACTTATAGATTTAAATGATAATGAGAAAGATAGTATAAAAACTTATTCTCAAGGAGAAGCGTTATTTGTTTGTGGAAATAGACGTATGAGAATAAATGTAGCAGTTACTAAAGATGAACTTGATTCATTTGGTAGTGGTGGAGGATTTTAATTAGTATAAAGAAGTGGTGGTGATATAATGCCAGATGATGAGTATGAATATTTAGATGATGAATTTTATGATGATCCTGATGATTTGTATAATAAGGGATTAACTGGTCCTAATTTACCAAATTTTGGTGGTTTATCATCTCCACGTAAGAAAAAACAAAAAGATACCGATGAAGATAGTGATAAAAAGGATGATTCTGATGAGAAGAACGATTCCAATAAAAAAGATGATTCTGATGATAAAGACAATTCAGATAAAAAAGATTCTGATGATGATAATGACAAAAAAAATGACTCTAACAAAAAGGATGATTCTGACAAAAAAAATGAATCTGGTGATAATTTAAGGAATAGTAATTTACCTAATCATCATTCTTCCCCTAATATAAATGGTAATAATAATGATAATAATAATTTAGATTTTAATAGATTCAGAAGAAATTCGCCTGTTAATAGTGGAATAAATGATAGTGATAATAATAAAGAAGATTCTTCCAAAGATGGTGCTAAAACTACTAATAATGATAAAGAAAATAAAGGTATAAAAGAGAAGAATACTAAAGATGATGGTGAAGATAAAAAATCATCTGGGAAATCTCATTTACCAAATTTTTCCAAAAATAAAAAGAATAATATAAGTGATGAAGAAGAAAAAGATGATACCACTGGTGCAGATCTTGTAGATAGCTTAGTTCATGGTGTAGTAAGAGTTGTTGTTAAACATGTATCTTTTATTTTAGCGCCAATTTTATTAATAATTGTAGTAATTATAGTTGTAGTTGTTGCAGCAACTACATCTTCGGCTGATACAACTCAAATTAATGATATGGTTTTACGTGTTAATGATGCGTCATATGTATCTGAGTTAAGTGATAATGATGATTCTATATTTATAGAACGATTAAGGAGAATTTCTAGTAGTTATTCTTCTAATGGAAAAAATGTAAATGCTGCTATTGTTACTTCTGTTTTTTTAGTAATTACTTCTGAAAATGATGATATTAAGTTTAATGATTTTACTGAGGAACAAATTACTACTGTGGTTGATGCTATGTTTGTTAATAATAGTTATGATGAAGGTGAATTTAGAGTTAAGCTTGAGTCTATTTTAAAATCATATTTTCCAAACTATAGTAGCTCTGATATCACAAATTTAGTGGATCAAATGTTTGAAATATATGAAAATTATAAAGAAATTTATCCTGAAAGTAATAATTTTGTTAATGTTTGTGCTGTTGCTGGTAGTTGTAGTTATAAGATGGATGGTATTACTAATGGTAGTAAAAATATTTCTAAAAATGTAAATATTTCTAATTTAAAAGTTCGTCTAATGCAGGGTGGTAATTTTAGTGGTCATACTTGTGGTGGTCAATGGGGATTAGCACTTCCTAATGAAGAACTTGTTGATTTTGAGAAATATGTACTTGGTGTTGCTTATGCTGAGGCTGGTGGTAGCTCATATGAAGCATTAAAGGCTCAAGTTATTGCGGCTAGAAGTTATTCACTTGGTAGGGCTGATTTCGTTGGTAATTCTAATGGTAGAAAGTTATATCAAGAAAATGGTCAATGGATTTTACAGATTACTAATTGTGTTAGTGATCAAGTATATTGTGATCCAGATAAAGGTTGTAGTAAGAATGTTGAACCGAGTAATCAATGGGGAAACGTTCATACTGGATTAAATAATAGTATTACATATAAACCACCTTTAGCTGAAAATGCTCCTTTAAGACAGGCTGCAATGGAAGTAAATGGAGAAGTTTTAATTGATTCTAAGGGTTATATAATTTATACTCCATTTACTAATACGAATCAAACTCGTTGGAATTCTATGGCTAATAGTGGTTCTGACTATAAACAGATTCTTTTATCTGACTATTCTAGTTTAGGGGCTTCTGATATTAAAAAAATGACTTGTAATACTGATGGCGCTGGTTGTAATGAAGCAGTTGGTGATTATGCAACTTGGTTACAATCTGGACAAACTTGGTCATCAATTAGACTTGGTACTAGTAGTTATACTATTAGTAGTGCGGGTTGTTTAGTTACTTCAATTTCTATGTTGATTGCTAAGAGTGGTGTTCCAACAACAGTTCAGGGCCAATTTAATCCAGGGACTTTTGTTGAGAAAATGAATTCTGTTGGTGGTATTGATGCTTCTGGTAACTTCCAATGGTATAAAGTTAGCGAAGCTGCACCTAATTTTCAGTTTGTAAATAGAATATCAGTAATTGGTAAATCTAGAGATGAAAAACTTAAAGATATTAAAGACTTGATAGATCAAGGTTATTATGTAGTAGTTGAAGTTATGGGTAATACAGGACAACATTGGGTAGCAATTGATTCTGTAAATGGAGATCATATTTTTATGTATGATCCGGCTACTCAGTATACTGATTTGTGGAGTAGATATAATTATAATAATACTAGTGCTATTGCCTATTTTAAGGTATCGGGGTGATAAATATGAAAAAGGGTAGAAAAAAATATATTATTATTTTAATAATTTTAGTTATATATTTTGTAGTATTATTTATGATGTTTTATAATAAAAAAGAAAAAACTATATCCATAGTTGTTGATAATTATGCTTTATTTAATTATACTAAAAAAGATAAATGGAAAAATATTCCATTAAATAATGATAAGTTAGATTTATATAATTGGCAAAATTATAACGTGTATATAGATAAATCGTTTAATGGTAATAAATATTTATGGTTTAATGATAAATGGTATATATTTAATAAAGATAAATCTCCAATTAATTATTATGGTAGTTTATTTGCTATTCATACAGATTTTGATTATTCCTTAGAACCTATTAATTTTGAAGAACAAAATATTAATAATTATTCTTATGTGTATGATGTTTTAAAAGATAATAATATTAAAATAGATAATAATTATACAGTTAATTCTTATTTATTATTAGATATTGATAACGATGGTACTGAAGAAGAATTTTATACTATAAGTAATTCGTTACCGATTGATTTTACAGCATCTAAATATTATTCCTTTGTATTTATGGTTAAAAATAATAAGATTTATTATTTATATAAGGATACTTATGATGAAATGTTTGATGCTTGTAAGCCATATATTAGTGGAATTTTGGATGTTGATAATGATAAAAATTATGAAATTATTGTTAACTGTGGAAAGTATAGTAATAAAGGTGCTAATGTTAATTTATATAAGTTTAATAAAAAAGTTTTTGAGAAAGTTGTTTCTAATGAATAAAATTCGTGACAGTTTCTTATTAATCATGTATAATATGTCTTGAAAGGAAGTAATATTATGAAATTTAAGTTTAGAGCAGATCCCGAAGATATTTTGATTTTTATATTATTTGCGATATTTTTATTATATGTGGTAGCTTTAGGTGTTGCAAATTTATCTTCTTTTGCATCAACTGGTTATTTATCTGGTGTAAATCCATTCCCGGCTTTTGCTCCTAAATATATAACAACAACTATAGTTTTATATTTGGTTGTTTTAGGATGTTTATTTGCTAGCGTTAGTTCTTATTTTTTTGAACGTGAGAAGGGTTTTGGAGTAACAACTGAAAAGAAGGATAAAGGTTATTCTAGATGGGCAAAAGATAAAGAAATTCAATCTCAAAATAAAGTTGAAAAGATTAATATTAATGATGAGCATACTAATGCTGCAGGAGTACCTTTACTTTATAAAGGTGATGAGGTATGGGTTGATAATGGTGAAAATCATACTTTAGTTATAGGTGCTACAGGTTCTGGAAAAACTCAATCTATTATTTTACCTACAGTTAAGATTTTATCTAAAAAAGGTGAAAGTATGGTTATTACTGATCCTAAGGGTGAAATCTATGAAAAAACTAGTGAAATGCTTAGGGATAAAGGATATCAAATATTACTTCTTAACTTCCGTGATCCTCAAAATGGTAATGCTTGGAATCCTATGTCTTTACCATACCAAATGTATAAATCTGGTAATCAAGATAAAGCAATTGAGTTATTAGATGATTTGGCTTTAAATATTTTATATGATGATTCTAATAAAAATGCAGATCCTTTCTGGGAAAAGACTTCAGCTGATTATTTTTCTGGTGTTGCATTAGGGCTTTTTGAAGATGCTAAAGAAGATGAAATAAATATTAATAGTATTAGTTTAGCAACAACAATAGGTGAGGAGAAATTTGGTGGTTCTACTTATATTAAAGAATATTTTAATATGAAAGATCCTGCTAGTGCTGCAGCAATTAATGCTTCTAGTACTATTATGGCACCTACTGATACTAAGGGTTCTATTTTATCTGTATTTAAACAAAAAGTTAAATTGTTTTCTTCACGTGAAAATTTAAGTGAAATGTTATCTCATAGTGATATTGATTTAAATACAATTGGTGAAAAACCTACAGCGGTTTTTATTGTTATTCAGGATGAAAAGAAAACATATCACTCTTTAGTTACAATTTTACTTAAACAAATATATGAAACACTTATTTCTTGTGCTCAAGTTCATGGTGGAGCACTTCCTGTTAGAACAAACTTTTTATTAGATGAGTTTGCAAATATGCCGCCACTTAAAGATGTAACTACAATGATTACAGCGGCTCGTTCTAGACAAATAAGATTTACTATGATTATTCAAAACTTTGCACAGCTTGATAGTGTTTATGGTAAAGAAGATGCTGAAACTTTACGTGGTAACTGTGGTAATTTAATTTATTTAGTAACTACTGAGCTTAAGGCATTGGAAGAAATTTCCAAAATGTGTGGTGAAGTTAAATCTAAGAAAGATGATAAGACTGCATCAACTCCTTTGGTAACTGTATCTGATTTACAACGTATGAAAGAAAATGATGTTATTATTATGAGACTTCGTATGAATCCTTTTAAAACACATTTTACTCCTGATTATAAGATTAATTGGGGTAAAAAGTATCCTATGGCTAGTTATCCTGATCGTCAAAAGCAAGAAGTTCATACATTTGATATTAAAGAATTTGTAAAAGATGAGAAAAAAAGAAAATTATTGGAAATGATGAATGCAGCAGATGAGGATCCTAAAGATATAAATAATGTTCATGAAGAAAAAATTAATATTGATAGAAATAATCGTAATATGATTCCTAATATTCCTGGAATTCCACCGATGTTTCAATCACCATTTCCTAAAATTAATGAACCTTCTGTTCATTCAAATGATAATGATATGTTTGATGTAGATGAACTTGTTAAAAAGATCGATGCTAAGATTGCTGAACTTGAGGCAGAAGAAAAGAGAAATAATGAAGAAAATCAAAAGAAAACTTCTTCTGTTTCTGATAAAGTTGAAGATAAGTCACAAAATAGTAATAAATTAGACGAAGATAAAAAAGCAGATGGTAATAAATCTACAAATATTACTTTAGATGATGAAATAGATGATGATGATTTCTTTGATGACTTTTTTGATAATTAGGAGGATTATATATGGATGATGAATTAAATGTTGGTTCAGTAAATGATGTAAATACTGAAGAAAATAAGATTAATAATAATAACAATAATGATGAATTTAGGAAAAAAATATTAAAGATAGTTACAATTATAGTTGGAATAGCTATTTTGTTCTTAATAATTTTATTTATTGCTTCACTATTTTTTAAGAAGAATTATACTTATTCTGAGCTTGAAAATCTATTAAAAGATTCAGCAATTAAGTTTTATAGTGAAAATAAGAAAGAATTACCTAAAAGTGAAGGTCATATTGTAATGATTAAGTCTAGTACTTTAATAGATGCTGGTTATATGAAAGATTTTTCTAGTTATACTAAAAAGAATATATCATGTACAGGTACTGTAACAGTACAAAAGAGTGGTAAAGAATATGTATATACACCTAAGCTTGATTGTGGAAGTGATTATACTACAATATCTTTAAAAGATAAAATTATAAAAAAACAAGGGGTTATTACTACTGGTGATGGATTGTATAATTTAAATAATTCTTATGTATTTAGAGGAGAAAATGTTAATAACTATTTACAACTTGATAATCGTTTATGGAGAATAGTTAAAATCAATAATGATGATACAATACAATTGATTCTTAATGATAAAATGAAACAAAATATTTACTGGGATAATAGATATAATATTGAAATGAAATATATCTCTGGTATTAATGATTATTCTAAGAGTAGAATTTATGATAGATTAATAAAGTATTATAATAGTACAAATAAGGATCCACTTTTATCTGAAGATGATAAAACTAAATTAACTAAATTTAATGCATGTATTTCTAAGAGAGATGCTTCTGATACTAGTCGTGATGGTTCAGTTGAATGTAGTCAAATTTTAGAAAATCAAAATATATCTTTACTTCCTGCATATGATTATATGAATGCAAGTATTGATCCTAATTGTACTAAAATTTTGTCTGTCTCTTGTCAAAATTATAACTATTTAGTAACTGATTTTGAATGGTGGTTAGCTACAGCAAGTTTAAAAAACACTACACTTGTTTTTGGTGTTAATGATGGTGTTGTATCTTCTTCTAATGCAAGTAATTATAAAGGTGTTCGTCCTGTTGTTTATTTAAAGAGTGATATTTTATATGTTAGTGGAAATGGAACTGAGACAAATCCATATAAAGTAAGATAATTTAGGAGTCTGTTATTATTCAGATTCTTTTTTTTTCATATTTTATAATGAGGTGATTAATTTGAGTTCTATTAGTATGGAAGAGTTAATTTCTAAAATAAGAAATGGTGGTAATATTAATTTAATAGATATTAGAAGTAGTTATCAGTTTGATCTTGGACATATTCCTGGTTCTTTAAATATATCTCGTGATCAGCTTGTTTTTAATACTTCTAAGTACTTGGATAAAAACAATATTTATTATATTTATTGTCAAAGTGGTAGTACAAGTAGAAGGGTAGCGAATGAACTTAACTATTTGGGGTATAATACTATAAATGTAGATGGTGGTTATAATCTTTACTTGTTAATGAATTAATTTTGTAATATAATGAAATTAGGGTGAGCAATAGTGGATATAGTAAATTCTTTTGTAGATTTTTGTACTTCTTTTATATCATCTGGTGGGATTTTGTTTGGTTTCTTGCTTATTTTGTTAGAATCAATTATCCCAGCACTTCCACTTGGTGTTTTTGTAGCTTTAAATATTAATTCTTTTGGTTTTATAGTTGGAATTTTAATTTCATGGTGTGCTACTTGTACTGGATGTTTTATTTCATATTTATTATTTTCATATTTATCTAATAATTTTATATATAAAATTTTTAAGGGAAAAATGAGGTCAAAACTTGAAAAGGCTAATACTAAATTTAAGAATATTCCATTTTCTAACTTAGTAGTTATTATTGCTTTACCATTCACACCAGCCTTTTTAATTAATATTGTTGGGGGAATGTCGGGTATTTCAAGAAAAAAATTTATTCTAGCTTTATTAATTGGAAAAATATTTATGATATTTTTTTGGGGATATGTTGGAAAAAGTTTGATTGAAAGTGTTACTGATATTAAAACGATTATTATTGTTTCACTAATGTTATTACTTGCATATTTTATTTCTAAATTTGTAAGTAAAAAGGCTAATATAGAGTAGGAGATTTTTATGGAGTATGTTATTATTGGATTATTAATTATTATACTTATTATTGGAGTAATTTCTTTATTTAAAAATATTAATGAGAGTAATATTACAGAAAGACTTGGTAGACTTGAAGTTAATATGATGAAGGAAATGGGAGATTTTAAAAATGATTTAAGTCGTGATTTAAATAAGGATTTTACAACACTTAATGAACAAGTGGAAAAAAGACTTATTGCGATTAATGAAAAAGTTAATGAAAGACTTGATCAGAATTTTGAAAAAACAAATAAAACTTTTATGAGTGTTATTGAGAGATTATCTAAGATAGATGAAGCTCAAAAAAAGATAGAAAATTTATCTAGTGATATTGTTGATTTACAAAGTATTTTGACTGATAAAAAAACTAGAGGTATTTTTGGTGAGGTTAATTTAAAACATATATTAACTAGTGTTTTTGGAGAAAAGAATGATAAAATATTTCGTCTACAGTATACTTTAAGTACAGGGGTTATAGCTGACTCTGTTGTATTTGCTCCAGAACCTTTGGGGACAATTGCGATAGATTCTAAATTTCCGTTAGAACATTATCAAATGATGGTTGATAAGAATAACTCTCAAGAGGTAAGAGATCATTATGAAAAGTTGTTCAAACAAGATATGAAAAAACATATTGATGCGATTGGTAATAAATATATTATTCCTTCAGAAACTGCTGATCAAGCTATTTTATTCTTACCAGCAGAGGCTATATTTGCGGAGGTTAATGCATATCATCCTGATATTATTGATTATGCTTATAAAAAACGTGTATGGATTACTAGTCCAACTACATTAATTTCTACACTTACTGTTATTGAAATGATTATTAAAAATATGGAAAGAGATAAATATACATCTATTATTCATGAGGAGTTAAATAAATTAGGTCTTGAATTTGCTAGGTATAGGGAACGTTGGGATAAACTTGCACGTAGTATTCAAACAGTTAATAAAGATGTGGAAAATGTTTCTATTACAGCAGATAAAATAACTAAAAAGTTTGAGGCAATAAACAAAGTGGAAGTTAATAAATTAGAAAATAATATTGATAATGTAGAAAAAGTTTAAAACTTATAAAATTTGTAAATTGAAGTAGTATATATTTCTAAAATATTAAAATACTAGGTAAATAGTGTAGATTTGCCTAGTATTTTTCTTTGAATTTGTAAAAAGTGTCATTTGTCATTGTTATTATCTTCTGTTATAGTTTTACTACTTTTCAGAAGGAGTGATAAGATACAACATTTAAATATTTATGGAAGGAGAAAAGATCAAGAGATTACTTTAAACAATTAGTTTTAAAACTTTGTAATATTGATTTAAGTGATTATGAGTTAATAGATAATGAACTAAATACTGGTAATGAAGAAAAAGATTATAGGTTGGATATATTATAAAAAAAGATAATAGCATAGTACAAGAGAAACTAAATAAGTCAGCGAGAGAAGATGGATATGAAGAAGGAATGAAGGTAGGGAGAGAATCAGGACTTAGTGATGGTAGAGAGATTGGACTTGAAGAAGAAAAGAAAAAAATAGCTAAGTCGATGTTAAAAGATAATATCGATATTGAAATTATCTCTAAATATACAGATCTAACAGAAAAAGAGATAGAAGAATTAACTAACTAACTAAATTAGTTAATTCTTTTTTTTGATATAAAAAATATATTGTAATAAAAATTACCAAATATTTCCAATTAAATGAATTAAAAATTACCAAAATTTCCCATGTAAATAAATGGAGATTTTTTTTTGTATAATTTTTAATTTATAAAGTATACTAAATTTAGAGCTATCATAAAATTTACTATGATGATTAAAATTGTTTCTTTTGTGATTGGTTTTATTTTTATGGTTGTAGGTATTACTTATTTTATTTTATATTTTAATTTATTTGCATTTGGCTATAATTTATTAGATTATTTACAATTTGTTTTTACAAGATATGAGTGTTATTATTTTTTTATTGGTTTTATTATTATATTAATTTGTGTATATTGGAGGAAAAGATAATGATATATGTTTATGATATACTTCTTAATTTTACTGATGGTAATAGAGTTTTAGAGTTTTATGAATGGGATAATAGTGATTTTATTGATCATATAAAAAGAATACCACTTTATAGAGTTAGTACTAAAAAAATTGATACTATTATTAATAATAAAATAAGAGTTGATAATAAGTTTTTAGAAAATATTAAAGATAGAACTTTAATATATAAGAATAAAAAGTCAATTGAATATGCTTGTTTATTTAGTGATGGCAATAAAGTTGTTGCAGTTGAATTTAATAAAGATGGTAGTGATATTTGTAAGAGTTTTTTAATGTTAGATGAGGAAGAAGAAGTAATAGATGAGACAATGGATTTAGATTGTTATGATTTGAAATTAGATATTCTAAGTGAAAATAATATTAATTATTTTTTGACGAGAAAAGAATTATTTAAACAAAATTATTTAGTAGTTGAGATTAACAATTTATATAAAAGAAAATCTATTGATAAATTTAATTATTTATATAAGGAAATTTTTGGTAATGATACATTGGCTATAAAAGATAGATATAATAGATTTATTAATGATATATCTGAAAGATATGATAATAAATATAATTCTTTGTATGATATTGTTAGACTTAGTTATTCAAAGAATAAAAAATAGACTATTAATAGTCTATTTTCATTGCATGTTTAATTTTTTTCATTTGTTCAGTGGCTTTATTTCTTGCTTGATTTGTTCCTTCATCTAATATTTTTTCAACTAATTCAGGATTATTTTCATAATATTTTCTTTTTTCTTTGATAGGTTGTAAGAATTCCATCATTTTTTCTATTAGTTCTTTTTTACAAGCTACACAGCCTCTTTGACCTCTTTTACATTCTGAACAAACAGTATTTAAATTGTTTTTATTTACTAGATTATGATAATAATAAACCATACATACATCAGGATTAGCTGGATCATCTTTTTTAATTTTACTTGGATCAGTAACAGCATTCATTACTTTTTTAGTAATAGTTTCTAAATCATCTACTAGAAATATTGCATTTCCTAGGCTTTTGCCCATCTTTTCATTGCCATCAAGACCTTTTACCCTTTTTGTATTACTAAGAATAGGTGTTGGTTCTTTTAGAGTTTCTCCATATATTGAATTAAATTTTCTAACAATTTCACGACATTGCTCTAAAAGTGGTAGTTGATCTTCTCCAACTGGAACAATTTCTCCATCGAAACAGGTTATATCAGCAGCTTGACTAACAGGGTATCCTAAGAATCCATAAGTAATACTTTCTCCATTATTACCAAATAATTCTTTTTTTTGAGAAATTTCAGTTTTTACAGTTGGATTTCTTTGTAGTCGTGCAACAGTTACTAAGTTTGAATAAAAAACTGTTAATTCAGCAATTTCTGGTATTTTTGATTGAATGAAAAAGTGTACTTTATTAGGATCAAGTCCAGTTGATAATAAATCTATAGTTATCTCATAAAGATTTGTTCTTACTTTTTCAGGATTATTAAAGTTGTCAGTTAAAGCTTGAACATCAGCTATTTCTAGATAAAAATCATATTCATCTTGAAGTTTTAGATAATTTTCACATGCGCCAAAAAGGTGACCTAGGTGTAAATTTCCAGTTGGTCTTATACCTGTTAAAATTGTTTTCATAAATATCACGTTCCTTTATTTGTATTTTATCATAAAAATTGACATTTTTGAATAAATATGTTATAATGTGTGCATTATTTGTATATGGGGGTTACATATATGACAGATTTTTATAATAATGTTAAAAGAATAGTTGATACTAAAAGAATGCTTGTAGGAGACAAAAATGAGTTGTTTCCAGATGGTAATTTAGGAATTGATATTTCAGAGTTAAAGTTTAATAATGATGAAAATGTGTATAATTTTCTTGTTAAAGGTATTAATTTAGAACTTATAGAATTAAAATCTTCAAAATCTTCTGTATGTTATTTACCTAGTAAATTAATTGATGATTATAAAAATCAAAAAAATTATATTACAAAGCTTGTTGTTTTGAATTCTTTGAAAAATAAAGCTTGTTTAGATTCTTCAAATAATATTTTTTCTGATCCTGATTTAAAAGATTTTCCTTATGCTCAAAATGAATTACTTTCTAATGTATTTAGAAATGATTTAAGACATGATAAGGATTTTGCGAAAACTATATTAAGTATTAATGGTAAGTTTCTTTCTTTTTTTGATGAATCAATTACTACTGATCCTATAATGGTTAGTATGGCAATTACAAATGATAAAACAAATATTTTATTATCATTTATTAATAGTAAAAATTGTGTTAAAACAGATTATCGTGTTGGTTTAAGTTTTATTTCTAAAGGATTACAAATAATGGATAATGATATAGAGGCATTGTATCAACAAGTTTTTGATGAAAAATTCGAAAAAAACTTTACTTCAGGTCTTGCATGGAATGATAGAGATATTTTATATGATTGGTTATTTAATGAAAAATTTATTGCAGGTCTAGATCCTAGATTTAAACAATATGTTTTAGAGAATAGAATTTCACTTGTTGATAATAAAATATTAGATATTAATAGACAATATGTTAAGGTGGATAGATATAATGAATAAAGATATTTTAAGAAAATTATCAGTTGATGAGTTAATGGTTCTTAAAGAAGAATTGGTAACGATTAATGGAGTTAATAAATTAAAACGTGATATTAATCATATTATTAATGAGGAAAAAATTAATAGTAGAAATTCTAATAATCAGATTTTATTAACTGATTTATGGTTTTCTATTGATACTAGAAAAATTCTAGAATTTAATAATATTAAAACAGTAGAGGATTTACAAAATTGTTCTATTTCTTCTTTGGAAGGGATAAATCTAATTACTAAAGAAGAACTTAATTGGGCGAAAATGACTTATAATTTTTCTCATATGGATTCTAAATTGTTGACAAAAAGAATAAAATAAATTAATATATATTTATAAACGTTGAAGAAGAAAAGTAGGAATTAGTACTTTTATAGAGAGTTAGGGTATGGTGGAACCTAATAAAGAAATAATTTTGAATAACACTTCTGAGTGCTTAAAGAAATTAAGTAGACTAAGCCGGGTGTATCCCGTTATTGATACTAGATTTGTTAGAATCAAAAGTGATTATGAAGATAACCTTTATAATAAATAGGGTGGTACCGCGGAATGCTAGTTTTCGTCCCTTTACTATAGTAATATAGTGGGATATAAACTAGCATTTTTATTTATTAAAAGGAGGATAATATATGTGTGGATTTATGGCTTATACAAAAAAAGATATTAAGCTAAGTGAATTTAAAAAGGAGTTTTCTAAGATAGAATATCGAGGACCTGATATGACTAGAATTAAAGAATATGATTCTTTCTATTTTGGATTTCATCGTCTTTCTATTATGGGGATTACTGATGATGGAATGCAACCTTTTGAAAGAAATGGTAATGTTGTTTTATGTAATGGTGAAATTTATAATTTTAGAAAATTAAAGCAAAAATTTATTGAAGATGGTGTTAAATTTAATAGTGAGAGTGATTGTGAAATATTACTTCCTATGTATGAAAAGTATGGATTATCTATGTTTAATATGTTGGATAGTGAATATGCTATGGTTATATATGATGGTGTTTCAAAGGATTTTATTGCAGCTCGTGATCCAATAGGAATAAGACCTATGTTTTATGGTTATTCTAAAGTTAGTCATTCTATTATGTTTGCAAGTGAGGCAAAAGCTTTAACTGAGTTGTGTGATGAGGTTTTACCATTTCCACCTGGGTATTATTATACAAATGGTATATTTACTCAATATGTTGATATTACTAAAGTATCAAAAATAATAGATGATGATTTAGATATTATTTGTAATAATATTAATAAGAAATTAACTAATGGTGTTGTAAAAAGACTTGATTCTGATGTACCTTTAGGTTTTTTACTTAGTGGTGGTCTTGATTCTAGTTTAGTATGTAGTATAGCCTCTAAAGCACTTGATAAAAAAATTAGAACATTTGCAATAGGAATGGATAAGGATGCAATTGATTTAAAATATGCTAAACAAGTTGCTGATTTTATTGGTAGTTCTCATACTGAAGTCATTATAAATCGTGATGATGTAATTAATTCGTTAAAAGAGGTGATTTATAGGCTTGAAACGTGGGATATAACAACTATTCGTGCATCTATTGGAATGTATTTGCTTTCTAAATGGATTAGAGAAAATACAGATATTAGAGTATTGTTAACTGGTGAAGTTAGTGATGAATTATTTGGTTATAAATATACTGATTTTGCTCCTAGTGCAGAAGAATTTCAAAAAGAGTCTCAGAAGCGTATTAGAGAACTTTATATGTATGATGTTTTAAGAGCAGATCGTTGTATATCTAGTTGCTCATTAGAGGCTAGAGTTC
Source organism: uncultured Bacilli bacterium (assembly GCA_934162665.1). Taxonomy (GTDB): domain Bacteria; phylum Bacillota_I; class Bacilli_A; order RF39; family UBA660; genus RUG14670. The sequence continues at coordinate 18,521 of CAKPJN010000009.1, read as the reverse complement.
CTTTTGCTGATTTTGACTTTGTAAATTATGTTATGAGTATTTCACCAGATAAGAAATTGAATACATATGGACAGGGAAAATATTTACTTAGAAAATCATTTAAAGATAACTATTTACCTGATAGTATTTTATATCGTGAAAAAGCGGCTTTTAGTGATGCAGTTGGTCATTCACTTGTTGATTACTTAAAGGAGTATGCTGATAGTTTATATACAGATTTAGAATTTGAAGAAAAAATTAAGAATTATCCTAAACATACTCCTTTTACAAAAGAATCTCTTATGTATCGTGAGATATTTGAAGAATTTTATCCTGGAAGAAGTGATTTAATTATTGATTACTGGATGCCTAATAAAGAGTGGGAAGGATGTAATGTTAATGATCCTAGTGCTAGATTTTTATCTAATTATGGCACAAGTGGAGAATAAGTGTTATACTATTGATTGGAGGAATTACTATGATAGATGGAAAAGAATTATTTAATAAGTTGGAAAATTATATGAATAAGGAAGTTATTCTTCAAGGATGGATTCGTAATCATCGTAAACAAAAAGAATTTGGTTTTATTGATTTTTCTGATGGGACTTGTTTTAAACATATACAAATTGTATATGATGATAAATTGAGTTCTTTTGAAGAAGTTCAAAAGTATAGAGTCGGTAGTGCAATTGAAGTGGTTGGGATGGTTGTTTCATCTCCTAAAGATGGTCAAGAGTTTGAAATACAAGCTAAGAGTTTTAAATTACTTGGAGATTGTACAGAAGATTATCCAATGCAACCTAAGAAACATTCTAGGGAGTTTTTAAGAGAACAGGCTTATTTACGTCCAAGAACTAATTTATTTCAAGCTGTTTTTCGTGTTAGAAGTGTTGCATCGTATGCAATACATAAATATTTTCAAGAAAGAGGATATGTTTATTTTCATGCACCTTTAATTACTGCTAGTGATTGTGAAGGAGCAGGAGAAATGTTTCATGTTACTAGTTTTGATTTAGATAAGATACCAATGGATGAAGATGGTAAGGTTTTATATAATAAAGACTTTTTTGGAAAAGCTGCATCTTTAACAGTATCTGGTCAACTTCAAGCTGAAACATTTGCTTTAGCTTATAAGAAAACTTATACATTTGGGCCGACTTTTAGGGCAGAAAATTCAAATACTAAAGTTCATGCTTCTGAGTTTTGGATGATTGAACCGGAAATTGCTTTTTGTGATTTAGCAGGGGATATGGACATTATGGAAGAAATGCTTAAATATGTAGTAAGATATGTACTTGATAATTGTAGTGATGAGATTGATTTCTTTAATAAGTTTGTTGAGGCTGGTCTTAGAGAAAAATTAGAGAAATTAGTTGCTTCTAAGTTTACAAGAATTACTCATAGAGATGTTATTGATATATTACAAAAAGCTCCTGTTAAATGGGAATTTGAACCTGTACAAGGTGAAGATATAGCTAAAGAACATGAAAAATATATTACTGAGTATTTTGATGGTCCAGTATTTATTACTGATTGGCCTAAAGATATTAAAGCTTTCTATATGAAACTTAATCCTGATAACGAAACAGTTGCGGCAGTTGACTTAGAGGTTCCAGGAGCTGGTGAATTAATGGGTGGTTCACAAAGAGAAGAAGATTATGATAAATTAGTTCGTCGTATGGATGAGATGGGAATGAATAAGGAAGAACTTGATTGGTATATTAATTTAAGACGTTTTGGTGGTTGTGTACATTCTGGTTTTGGTATGGGATTTGAAAGACTTCTTATATATTTAACTGGTGTAGATAATATTCGTGACGTTATTCCTTACTTTAGAACACCTGGTAGTTGTGACTTTTAATGTCTATGAGAAATTATAATATAGATAAGTTAGTTAGTGAACTTGATTTTAATAGTAATAAATTTAATGATTTTGGTAATGGGATTTTAATTACTAATTATGAAGTTTCAGTACTTGATAAATATAAAATTGATTATAAAAGTTGTTTAAGTTTAAAAGAGTTAATTTATAGAATTGAAGATTATTTAGATGATTATGATATAGAAGATTTGAATCAAGTTTCACTTTCTATTTCTGAGAGAGATTACTACTGTAATACTAATAAGTAGTTAATCTTTTTTTTGTTTTTAACTTTTGTAGTGGACAAAATGAGTTTTTTTTGGTATAATTAGTCTACTTCAATTGTGAATGGTTGTATTTGCATTTTTTTTTGCCTCAAGGAGGGATATATTTGAAAAAAGAATTAATTGGGCAGAATGAATTTAATGAAGTTATTTTAAAATATACATTTGCTAAAAAAATATTGGAAACAGAGCTAGATGTTTTACTTAGTGAGTATGAATTTAAAACTGGATATACAATAGTAGAACATGTAAAATCTAGAATTAAGCATTTAGATAGTGCATTTAATAAACTTAATAAAAAGGGTTATGATTTAAGTGCTCCTAATTTAGTTAATCATGTTCATGATATGATAGGTTTTAGAATAGTTTGTTCATTTTTATCGGATGTATATGAAATAGTAGATATTATAAAATCATCTAAGAGATTTAAAATAAAAGATGAAAGCGATTATATAAAGACCCCTAAGGTATCTGGTTATATTAGTTATCATATGAATATATTAGTTCCAATTTATTGGGAAGAAAAAATTGAATATGTTGAGGCAGAAATTCAAATTAGGACGATTGCGATGGACTTTTGGGCTAGTCTTGATCATAAACTAAGATATAAGTTATTAAATGATATACCCGAGGAATTAGAAAAAGAAATGTTAAATTGTTCTGATGATATTAGATTTTTGGATGTAAAGATGCAGCATTTATATGAAACTATAAAAAATATTAGGACAAATAAATAAAAATAATGGTATACTAGTAGTGTACTATTTACTTTGGAGGTTAGGTATATGAATTATATGTTAGATAAAATTAATTTGTTAGATAATAAGGATGAGATTATAGAGATTGCTGATAAAATCTTTAATTTACTTATAGATGATGAGAAACTTAATAATAGTGAAAAGTTAATGACTATTGAACTTGCTATGGCCAAAATAAATTATAAGCTATATAATATTAGTGGGGATAATAGTTAATTTAATTTGTTGTTATTAATATAATGATATGGGGAGGAAATTATGTTAACAGATAAACAAATACTTGATAATTTATCTTTGACTATAATAGAAAAGGATCAACAAGGAAATATTATTAGGCCAACTGATAAAAAAGAATTAGATAAGTGTTTGGAATTGTTAGATAATATAGTAGAAATTGATAATGACTTTTTTGATAGAAAAAATGATAAATGGTATCAAATAAGAAATGTTGAATTATTTGATGATAGTGATAAAACAATGCATAAAGTTACTTATATAATTGATATAACTTATCATAAAATAAAAGAGAGAAAGGCATTTATTGATGAAGTTACTAGATTGTATAATAGAAATTTAACTAATAGATTAGTTAATGATTATATTTCACTTGCTAAGATTAAAAATGAAAGTTTTTCTATTATGATTTGCGATTTGGATGAGTTTAAGAGCGCAAATGATTCTTATGGTCACTTATGTGGTGATATGGTTTTAGAAAAAGTTGGTAAGGTTCTTTTGAGTGAAGCTGATACTGAAATTGGTGATAGTGATATAGTTGGTAGATTGGGTGGAGATGAATTTTTTGTGTTGTTTAAGAATATAGATCTTAATAGCACTATAAATAAGGCTGAGTCTTTAAAAAGTAAGGTAGAGAACTTGGATATTATTTATGATGGTCAAAAAATTAAATCTCCAACAATGAGTATTGGTATTTATCATGTTTCTAGAGATGAACTTTTAGAAATTTGTGATGTAGATGCTTTTAGGCTTAATATTTATAAAAAGGCTGATAGAGCTTTATATTATAGTAAAAATATAGGTAAGAATAAAGTTACTGATTATGATAGTATTGCTTTAGATACTTATAAGGTAATGAAAAAAAATAGAATATGGTAATTCTATTTTTTTAATGTAAATAAAAATAATATTTGGTATAATAGTTGTGGTGGTAAAAATGATATATTTAGATTATAGTGCAACAACTCCGGTTAATGAGGAAGTATTAGATACTTTTTGTCAGGTTACAAAGAGATTTATTGGTAATCCTAATTCCTTACATAAACTTGGTATGGAAGCTAAGGATTTAATTGTTGCTGCGACTAAGCAAATAGAAGATATTTTAGATATTTCTAATAGTGATATTATATATACTAGTGGAGCAAGTGAGGCTAATAATACAGCTATTAAAGGAGTTTGTTTCCGATATAAAAATAGAGGTAGGCATATTATTACAACTAAGTTAGAACATTCATCAGTATTAGAGACTGTTTCATATATGGAAAGTTTAGGATTTAGTGTCTCTTATGTTTCACTTTTAGAAAATGGAGAAGTTGATTTAAATAATTTAGAAGAACTTATGACTGATGATACAATATTAGTTAGTATTTGTAGTGTTAATAGTGAAGTGGGTGTTAGACAACCTATTAATGAGATTTCTAAGATTGTAAAGAAATATCCGAAGTGTTATTTTCATAGTGACATGACACAAAGTATTGGTAAAGAGAAGATTTCTTTAGAAGGTGTTGATTTTGTTAGTTTCTCTGCACAAAAGTTTTTTGGTATTAAGGGTATTGGTTGTCTTATTAAGAACAAGAGTATTGTTATTGATCCGTTGATACATGGGGGAAAGAGTACAACAGTATATAGAAGTGGTACACCTGCTATTTCTCTTATTGCGTCTTTAAGTAAGGCTCTTAGACTTAGTTATCAAGATATAGATAAGAAATATATGTATGTTTTAGAGTTAAATAAATATTTAATTGATAAATTAAGAAATTTAGATGTTGATATTAATAGTAATGATAAGTGTATACCACATATTGTTAATATTAGTTTAAGAAATATTAAACCTGAGACTATGGTTCATGCTTTAGAGGAAGAAGATATTTATATTTCTACGAGAACAGCTTGTTCTAGTTCGGATTTTTCATTAGCGGTATATTCTATTACTGGGGATATGGAAGTAGCTAAAAGAAGCATGAGAATTAGTATTTCTTCATTATCAACAAAAGAAGAATTAGATAAGTTTGTATTAGTCTTTTCTAAGAAATTAAAAGAGTTGGAGGAAGTAAATGAAAAAAATAGTTAAATATACAGTTTTATTTGTACTTCTTTTTTTAGTTATATTACCTGTTAATGCTAGTAGTAAAAAGATTAATATTTATTTTTTTAATGGTGATGGATGTCCTCATTGTAAGGAAGAAGAAGAAAGTTATTTAAAAAATATTACTAAAAGATATAAAAATGTTAATGTTGTTAATTACGAAGTCTGGCATAATGAGGATAATTTAGCTTTGATGGAAAAGGTTAAAGATAAATTAGATATTAGTGAGGGTGGTGTACCACTTACTATTATTGGTACTAGTTATGTATCTGGATATAGTAGTGTTATATCAGATAAATTAGACAGAATGATTAATTATTATTTAAATCATGAATGTATTGATGTTATTGATCAAGTAAAAAATAATAATATGAATAAAGTTAAAGATAAGTTTTTAGATTATGACTTAAAAACTGATAAACAAGTTACTATTTCTTTACCAATATTAGGTAGTATCAATCTTAAAGATTTTGAAATTGGTACTTCGTCATTTTTTATGGGATTTATTGAAAGTTTTAATGTTTTTTCTTTGATATGTATTATATTTTTTATACTTGTATTAAAAAAAGTTGCTGATAATAAGAAAAAATTATTATTAGAAAGTGTATTTTTTTGTAGTAGTGTATTTTTAAATTTATTAGCTATTTATTTGGTTAAATATAAATTTGGAGTTATTATTAGCTTTATACTTATTTTACTAGCTAGTTTAGTTTATATATTTCTTAGAAAAAAGAATAGTAATTTACTATCTTTGATTATTACATTTTTATTAGCTAGTAGTTTGATTTTTATAAAACTTAGTTTTTATAAAGATAATTTATTAATTTTTTCAAATTATTTAAGTATCAATAATTTATCAAATTTTCTGTTAACTGGGTATATTTTTATATATAGTGTTTCTTATTTAATTAGTATTATTTTGTTATTTTATATTATTAATTTTTTAGTTAATAAAATATGTTATTATTTTAAATTTAATTCAGTTAGATAGTTTACTTATTTTATAGTTTTGTGTATAATTAGTTTATGATAAAAGGGGTCTTAAATTATGGATAGGAAAGTTAAAATTATTAAAAATGATGGTAGTAGTTTGGAAGTTAATTTAGTTACTTATTTAGTATCTAATGATCATTTCCGTGAGTATTTAGTATATTCTAAAGGTGAAAAACATGGTGGTACTGATAATATTATTTATATTTCCAAAATAGTAAAAAAAGATAATGGGCTTTTTTTAGAGGAAATATTTGATGATAATGAATGGATGGATGTACAACATTTATTAAAGAAAATTGCGAATGCTTAAGGAGTGTTATTATGAATATAGAAGATGAATATGTATTTAATAATAAATTATATGATATTGCGGTAAGAGATTTGAAGGCTATTTTCTTTGATATTTTATCTGTTAATAATGAATTAGTTGATTCTACTTTACAACAAGAATATTTGGATAAAATTAATACATTAAAAAATAATATGACTAATATGGTGGATTTTATTAAAGATTTAGATAGTTATTATGGTAAAAAAGATGAAAAAGTAGTTTTACCTAAAACTGATAATAAAGAATTAGTAAATGTTATACCAGAAGTGATTGAGCAGTCTATTGAGAAGGAAAATAATCTTGATGTAGAAGAAAAAGATATAGTTTCTGATAATATGGAAGCTGATGCTGTTGATCAAACGGTAGATGTTAAAGAAGATACTAGTGTAGTTGATAATGATATATCCAATTTAGAAGTAGTTTTTAATAAAGATAATGATGACTTAGTAAAAGCTATTTTAGTTTCAGATAATCAATTTGATAAATTACTTAAATCTCAAGATGAACAAATAGATGAAATTAATAGATTTAATAATGATGTAGATATTACTTCTTCAGTAACTAATAAAGAAGAAGTTAATAAAAATGATAATTCTGATATTAACAATTCTGTTAATATGACGGATATGGCAATTAAATTATATAAAGAAGGCAAAACAAAAGAAGCACAAGAAATTATGGATAAGATTACACAACATAATAGTTAATTATGTTATGATATGATAGTTATTAAAATGATATATAATTAGTAATTAGATATTTTGTTTTTTAGAGGAGGAGCTAATTATGAAAAAAAGATCTCTAAGAATTATTTCTTTATTACTTATTGTATTATCATTTTTTTGTTTTGTACTTGGTTTTTATTATGAAAAATTAGAAAATAAAAAGTTAGTAGCTGATATTAAGATTAATACAAACGCTACTATTACAAAAGAACAGGATGATTTATCTATTACTACTGTTGATTCACATACTGATGTTAGTGATAATCGAAATATAACTTCAGATTCATCTTTTTCTAATTCTAATCTTTCTTTAAGCGAGGTAAATGAAAATTTACGAAAAAATATTGAGAATAATTATGGAGTAATGGTGAAGTATGGAGATGAGGTTTCTAATTATTCTGTTGGTGGCATGAGTGTTTTACCAGTTATTTCTTTGAATGATATTAATGATGCATTAAATAATTTAAATTATACAATGTCTTTATATCCTAAAGATTTTTTTAAGGAATTTAAGAAAAAGAATCTTGGGCTAAGTATTTATTTGATTAAAAATTATTCAGTTAATAATGTTACTGGTGTTACTGATTCTTCTTCTAATAATGTTATTATTTCTATTGCAACTTTATATCCTTTTAGAGATAGTTTCAATCATGAATTGTATCATTATATTGATAGGTATATATATTTAAGTGGTGGTAGATATACAACTTGGAATAGTTTGAATCCTGTTAATTTTAAGTATGGTAATATAGAAAATCAATATGCTTATACCAAAGTAAATTCACCCGATAGTTATTTTGTCAATACATATGCTGAGGTTAGTGAATTTGAAGATAGAGCATCAACTTTTGAATACATGATGTCATCAGATAAAGTAAGTTGCTTAGAGCAGGGAAAAACTATTTATTTAAAAGCTAAATATATGTCTAATCAGATGGACTTGTTTTTTGACACGGTTAGTCCAGATGTAGTAGAATATTGGGAAAGACATTTATATTAGTGGTGATAAAGTGAAGGAATATTTTGTTAAATTACAAAAAGGAAATTTAGTAAATCCATTTACAGGTAAATTTGATACTAAACTTTTAAATTCTAATTTGTATGATTTAGAAGTTAATATAAATGGGTGTTTAGAATATTTTCGTATAAGATTAATAGATGAATATTATGATGTTTTAAAAATTGATATAGATGATAATTATAAGTTTAAAACTAATCCATATTTATCAGTTAATAAAGAAGAAGTTACGGAATTTAGAAAAAGTAATTATTATGATAATTACTATGAAAATAAAGATATAATAGAAAAATATTCACCTAGTATAATAAAAAAACATGTGACAGATGATGATTGTGTTAACTTTTTAAGAAGAATTATAGATAAAAGAAGTTTTTTAGCTTCAACTTTTTGCCAATTTTATCTTCCTATAAAAAATTCTGATATAGATGGAAAGTATATAATAAATATAGAAAATGTAAGAGATAGATATTATGCAATATTTTTAAAAGATATAAATTATGATAATAATTATGATTTGTTTGTTATATATAATAAGAAGAATTTCCTTTTAGAAAAAGATAAATTTTATGATATGGTAATTGATATTTGTTCATCAGAAAATACACCTTTGATGCTTACAGAATTAGTATTATTTAGAACTAATAGAGATATTAATTTGACTAAGGAAATATTAAGAAAAATTGAAAGGTATAAGAATTACTTAAAACATAGTAATGTAGCAGAATATATAAAAAGAGAAATGGTTAGAGATAATTTGAATAATAGTTTAATTAAAATTTTAGGTTATGATATTTTATCTTTATTAGATATCTCCTTAAAATATGAAGATTATTTATTTAAAGAAATTATTAATTATGTTTCAAATGATTTAGATGATATAGAGTTTGGTGAAAAAACACTAAAGAAATAGTGTATACTAGTGGTAGCTGGAGGTTATTATGAAGTTAGAAGTAAAAGGATTAACAAAAACTTATTTAGAAAAGCTAGTTCTTAATGATATTAATTTTACTTTTGAAGAAGGTAAAATTTATGGACTTATTGGAAGAAATGGAGCAGGGAAAACAACTTTTTTTAATTCTATTAATAACGATATAGAAATTGATAAAGGGGAGTTTTTACTTGATGGTGATAGGCTAGTTCTTGATGATGTTGGTTATGTAATATCAACTCCTACAGTACCAGAATTTTTAACTGCACGTGAGTTTGTTTCCTTTTTTATTGATATTAATAAAGAAAATATTCCTGATTTAAAATCAATTGATTATTATTTTGATTTAGTTAAAATAGAAGATAAAGATAGAGATAAATTGTTAAAAGAATATTCACATGGAATGAAAAATAAAATTCAAATGCTTATTAATTTTATTTATAATCCTAAAGTATTACTTTTAGATGAACCACTTACTTCATTAGATGTAGTTGTTCAAGATGATATGAAAAAGTTATTGAAAAAACAAAAAAAAGGACATATATTAATATTTTCTACGCATATTTTAGAGCTTGCATTATCACTTTGTGATGAGATAGTTATTTTAAATAATGGAAAATTAGAGTTAATAGATAAAAAGAATTTAAATACTAAGAATTATAAAGATAAAATTATTAATAGTTTAAGAGATAGTAATGATTAGTTTATTAAGAAATTCTTTTAAGATAAGTTCTATTTATTCTATTAATTCGGTTATTTATTACTTGAAAAAAATACCTATTATTGGAGTGTTTTTACCTAATAATATGTATGAGAAAAAAATATTAAAAAATATTATTTATGTATTAGTTAATATTTATCGTTTGTTAAAAAATATTTTCTTTTCTTTTTTATACTTTTTCATTATTTATTTTATTTCTACTTTGTTGTTTCCAAATAATATTTCTAATTCATTTATATATATTTATATTTTATTTACTTTGATTGGAGTTTTATATTCTTCTAAACTTTTTAGCAGTAGTAGTAAAAATTACTTTTCAGTTATTTTATTTGGAATGGACGCTAAAAAGTATGTTAAAGCTAACTTGGTTTTAGAAGTTTCTAATAAGTTTATATTTCAGTTTATATTTTTATCTATATTTTTTAAATTTTTAAATATAAATTTATTATATTCGATTTTTCTTTCAATATTTTCTAGTTGTTGTTTAATAATTAGTGAAGGTATTAATTTGAAATATTATGTTAAGTATAAATCTTTTTTACTTAATAATCGTAAGTGTTTATTAATAGTTTTCATTATGTTCTTACTACTTTCATTACCATATTTTAATATACCTATATATTTTAGTGTTGTTTTTATACTTTGTTTTTTAAGTATTATTATTGGTGTATATTTTTATAATTATTTAAATAATTATGAGTTTTATAAAATACTTTATAAAAGAATTAATACATTAGAATCTGTTATGACAATGGATGATGATTCATTTTATTCTAAGCAAAATATTTTAGAAATTAAAGATAAAGATAAATTTATTGATCCTAATAAAATAAAAGGTAAAGAGGGATATGAGTTATTTAATACCATATTTTTTGAAAGACATAAACAAATATTACTTAGAAGTGCTTATATTTGTACTTTATTTATATTATTAGGGATAATTATTTGTTTTGGTATTGTTAGTTTTATGTCTAAATATAAGTTACAAGTTAATGATATTTTAAGTAATAACTTGGGAATATTTTTATTTATTATGTATTTTATTAATAGAGGTGTAGTACTTACTAGAGCGATGTTTTATCATTGTGATCATGCGATGTTAACTTTTAACTTTTATAGAAATCCTAAAGTTATTTTGAGTTTATTTAAAACAAGATTGCTTACGATTGTTAAGGTTAATTTAATACCAGCTTCTGTATTAGGAATGGGGCTATTTTTAATATATCTTTTTGTAGGTGGAAGTTTAATAGATTCTTTGATGATTTTTGTGTTTATTATTGTTTTAAGTGTTTTTTTCTCAGTACATTATTTAGTTTTATATTACTTAATGCAGCCTTTTAACAAGAATTTAGAAATTAAAGATTTTCGTTATAATTTAGTTTGTTTTTTAACTTATTATATTATATATCTTTTGTTAGATATAAGATTATCTTCTTTGTTATTTTCATTGTATGGAATAATATTTACTGTAGCTTATATATTAATAGCTTTAATCTTAGTTTATAAATTGGCACCTAAAACATTTAAGCTTAGTTAATATTGCAGTGATTGATTCATATAATATATCATACTTTTTATTATAGTTTTGGTAATTTGACAAATAATAGTTATTAATGATAAAATATAGTTGTTACAAGATGGTAACAAATGAGGTGAATTTAGTTGAGAAAAGCTAAAATTATTAGTGGTCTACTTACTATACTTAGTGTTTTTATTTTCTCTTTAGCTATTATGATTCAAAGAAATGAAGCACTTAATAAGAAGTCTGATACAGTAATTAGTTATGATGAAATAGATATAAAAAACATGGCAGTTTCTCCTAATACTATGGTAAAACAAATGAGTAATAGCACTCCCATTTCTACTTTTTCTGAGGTAGAAATGGAAACTGTTCCTGCATCTATTATTATTCCTCCAAGAATTGAAGTATATGAAGGAATGACTATGGAGGAGTTAGCTGCTAAATTAGATAAAAATTTAGGGAATGGTTATATAGCTGGTAAAGGTTATTTAATTGCTAGTAAGTGTATTGAGAAGGGTGTAGATCCTTATATTGCAGTTGCTATTATGTTACATGAAACTGGTTGTAAATCTAATTGTAGTAAATTAGTAAGATATTGTAACAATGTTGGTGGACAAAAAGGCTCACCTGGATGTAATGGTGGTCAATATAAGGCTTTTGCTACTTTAGATGAGGGTATTATTGGTTTTATTGATAATTTATATCGTAATTATTATGCTAGAGGTTTAACAACAATTGATACGATTGCGCCTAGGTATGCTGAAAGTAGTGCTTGGACAGCAAAAATTCATAGTTATGTTAATTCAATTAGAGCGAATTAGATTAAGCTAGATAAATTTTATCTAGTTTTTTTAATAATTTATTTAGTTGTAATCATATTTTATTATACGAGGTATGATTGCGATTGGTTGTGTAAACTTGACATTTTTTAATATTTTTGATATAATGTATCTCGTAATTGATGGCACACTATTCTAGTCAATTATTTTATTATGAAGATGGGATTAAAAAACCATTAAAGAGCATATCTGTGAAACCTTTGGTGTTTGCTTCTTACGCCCAGTTTGGGGTGAATGCTGGAGATGTTAAGATGATGGGCGATCGTAATGGCATACGACAACCGACCCAGCATCTGTGGAGACCTATTATTGTGGTAAGCCTATACGTTTCTTACTGATGGACTTATTACGGGATAGGATTGAACCTGTATTGTGGCGAAAGTTATGTGCAGCGTAGCTTGTCTTGAGTGATGGTTCTGGGATAAATGATCTTTTTTATAAAGGCCGGCCGACTTTTATAAAAATTGCGTTTTGAAATGACTATTGCAAAAAAGAATTAATAATAAAATGTTGGTGGGGAAATCTCCTAGAGTGTACCAGATATAGGATTGCAGTGGGTACTAAGTGGTAATCAAGTCATGCGCCTCGGAAACGACGTATTAGCTTCTTTAAAGGGGAACCACATATTTGGTAACGAATATGTAGAAGCTAGGGAAATCCTACTTGACCTAAGACTCAAAGTTTACTATATCTTACGCCATTAATTTTTTTTTTGGATAAAATTGATATGTATGATAAAATTATCTTATAATATATTGAAAGGTTGAATAATAGTGATTAATTTTAGTAAGAAAAGTTCAAGAGATGAATTAAAAAATTTAAAAGTTCAAACTAGGAGAAAGGAAAAAATAAAGAAGGAAAGAGTAAATATTAAATGGATTTTAACTATTGTTATTATTGCATTTGTATTATCATTTTGTTTATCATTTATTTCTTCTATAACTATTCCTAATTTATCTTTAATATTTGGTATTATTATAACTTTAATATTTATTTTAGTAGGAATTTTATTTGATATAATTGGAGTTTCAGTTACAACAGCTACTGAAAAGATTTTTCATTCAATGAATTCTAGAAAAGTAAGAGGTGCAGATATTGCGGTTAAGTTTAAGAAGAATGCAGATAAAGTTTCTAGTTTTTGTTGTGATGTGGTTGGAGATATTTGTGGGATAATATCAGGTGCGGCAGGTACTACTATTACTACAATTTTCTATACGGATTATCATTTTGATTTAGTTTTAACAGGTTTAATTGTTGCGTCTATTATTGCGTCATTAACAATTGGAGGAAAAGCATTAGGAAAAAGTTTTGCGATTAATAAAAGTGATATTATTTTATATGAGTTTTCTAAATTTGTCTCATACTTTTATCATTGTAAATAGTGGACAAATTAATGGATTTGTGATATAATATGCGTTAGTTTTGAACGAATTATTTAATTTTATGGTAATTCTTTGGGGGTTAGGATTATGATAATGTTTATTGGAAATAAAAAGTATGAGTTTTCTGATTTGGATTTAGAATATATGTATGAAGCTGAAGGTAACGAGGCTTGTGTTTATCGTTATAAGGATAAAGCTTTGAAAATTTATAAAGATTTTTCTCGTAAGGATAGATTGAGTGAGAAAGATGTAGAGCGTTTATCAAAAATTTCAACTAATAGGATTTTACTTTCAGTTGAGTCTATTCATAATGCTACTAATAAATTTTTGGGTTATGTATTAAAATATATTGAAAGATATCCACATTCTTTAATATCGAATGTTAATATGATTAAGTTTTTAGATGAATTGAATTTGATTTATGAAGATTTGTGTTTATTATCTAATAATCATGTTGATGTAGAAGATTTTATTATGGATAATTTATTATTTGATGGTAATATTTATATTACAGATCCTGGTAGTTATATATTTAGAGATGATGTTTCTGTAGAAAAGTTAAAACATGAAAATATCTTAAAGTTGAATCATTTTATTGTTAATGAATTGATGACATATAATGTTTCTATTTCTAAGAAAAATAAAGAAAAGTTAGCAGATCATTTTTTAGATTCAGAATTGTTTGTTGGTGAGGTTATGAAGAATGAAATTAACTCTAAAGATACTGTTTCAAGTTATGTTAAGAGGCTTGTTAGATAATGAAATTTAGAGTTGGTAATAAAAAGATTAGACTTAATCCTTATGATATGAAGTGTTTTAAATCTTTAGGTAGTGGCAGTACATCAGACGTTTATTTAATTAATGATGATGCTTATAAGTTATATAGACCTTATTGTTCTATAAAAGAATCAATTACTAAGGAAAAAGTTAATTATTTTAAAAATATTCCTACTAAACGAATTATCTTACCTAAGGAAAGTATTTTAGATAAGAAAAGAAATTTTCATGGTTATATATCTAAATATATAGAAGATTTAGGTTATGATAATTTACTTAATTTGGATAGGTCTAGTTTAATTAATGAGTTAAAGATTTTACGTGATGATTTTATACTTTTAGGTGATAATAGAGTTTTAGTATCTGATTCTAATTTGGAAAATACAGTTTTTAATAATGGCTGTTATCTAGTTGATTGTGGTAAATATTTAACAGGGGAAGAAACTGGTTATGATGCTAATATATCAATAGGTTATAATTTAGAAGAATTTTCTTTCTATTTTGTTTATCAGGTTATGGGTAGATGGTTAATAAAAAATAAGTATTGTAATGAATTAAAGAATCTTAAGAGACAATATCTTTCTTTAAATGAAAATGATTCAGTTATTGATTGTTTAGAAGATGATATGGTCGAAGAAAATTTAGGTGAGTATTTAAAAAGAAAGGTTAGATAGAGTGATAAAATGAAAATAAATTATGATGTTTTAATACTTGATTATTATAAAAGGATTAGAAATCTTGATGTAGAAGCACAAGGAAAGGTTAAGAGTCAAAAGTTTTTCCCTGTGTTTTTAAAAGATGAAAAAGAATTTATTTTTAAGCCTCTTTCTAAAACTAAACCACTTACTACACCTTTTTTTTGCATATAGTGAAGTTATTTGGTCTTATTTAATTCATAATTATTTTGATGAGTCAGCTCCGGTATATCAATTAGGTATTTGTGATCATTATAGTGATGAAATTCCAAAGTATTATAATTATGGAACAGTTGTACCTAATGTATTAGATAAAAATCAAAAAATAGTAAACTTGTTAGAGTATTTTAGAAAATATCCTGATTCTTCTGTTGATATTGATAATTATGAGAATTATTGTATGAAGTCTTATGATTATACTTCGATATTTAATTCTAAATTTATTTTAGAAAATAAATTTTTGGGAGAAAAATTAGCTATGCAGGTTTTGTTATCTGTACTAAAAACTGATCAAAATTATCATTATGAGAATGTTGGTATGATCTATGAAAATGATAAGTTGCTTAAAATGTCACCACCTATTGATCATGAATTTTCTACTATGTTTTTATATATGGATGATTTAGAGTTACATAAGTCTATATTTAAAAGGTATAAAGATAATCTAGGTGATGATATAGATTCTAATTTAGATATAATTGTTGATAAATATGAAAGTGTTTGTTTAGAATTTTTAAAAAAATTAGATAATATGATTAATGATTTAGAAAATCAGTCTATAGTGCTTTCTGATAATAATTATATATTTCCTTTTAATAGTAATAATTATAGATTTGGAATTTGTAAATATAAAAAGAATATTCCTGATATTGAAAATAATTTTAAACAGTATATAGTTGATATTAATGTTGTTAGTGAGTTAGTTATGAGTGAGATTCTTGAGATGTCAAATTTATTAAAACAAAACTTAATAGATAGATTGGAAAACAAGAAGGGTAAAAGACTAGTTAGATAATTTTATTCTTTCTTGTTTTTTTTTCTTATTTATAGTAAAATTAAAGGGCTTTGAGGTGATAAAATGATTCAAGTAAATAATGTTAGTTTAAAGTTTGGAAAAAGAACTTTATTTGAAGATGTAAATATTAAATTTACTAATGGTAATTGTTATGGACTAATTGGTGCCAATGGAAGTGGAAAGTCTACTTTTTTAAAGATATTATCAGGTGAAGTTGAAACTACAACGGGGGAAGTTGTAATTTCTAGGGATGAGAGACTTTCTTTTTTAAGACAAGATCATTATCAATATGATGAATTAAGAGTCTTAGATGTTGTTATTATGGGAAATAAAAAGTTATATGATATTATGGTTGAAAAAGACAAGATGTATAACCAAACTGAGTTTAGTGAAGAAGATGGAATGAAACTCGCTAATTTGGAAGCTGAATTTATGGAGTTAGATGGTTGGAGTGCTGAAGCTAATGCTTCTACTTTATTAAGTAATTTAGGTGTTGATATTAATTCTCATTATATGCTTATGAAAGAGATTCCAGTTAAAGAGAGAGTAAAGGTATTACTTGCTCAAGCTTTATTTGATAATCCTGATATTTTGCTTTTAGATGAACCAACTAACAGTTTGGATATTGGTGCTATTAAGTGGTTAGAAGAATTTTTAATAAATTTTGATAATACTGTTATAATAGTTTCTCATGATAGACACTTTTTAAATAAGGTATGTACACATATTGCAGATATTGATTATGGTAAAATTAAATTATATGTTGGTAATTATGATTTCTGGTATGAGTCATCTGAACTATTACAAAAACAAATGAGAGAATCTAATAAAAAGAAGGAAGAAAAGATTAAAGAATTAGAGTCTTTCATCGCAAGATTTAGTGCTAATGCTTCTAAATCAAAACAGGCTACTTCTCGTAAGAAGATGCTTGAAAAAATTAAGTTAGATGAAATAGTACCATCTTCTAGAAAATATCCATATATTGATTTTAAGGTTGAAAAAGAATCAGGTAAAGAAATATTAAAAGTTTCTAATTTAACAAAAGTAGTTGATGGTAAAAAGGTACTTGATAAAGTGTCATTTACAATTTTAAAGGGTGATAAAGTTACTTTTCTAGCTAATGATGACTTTGCAAAGACTACATTATTTAATATATTAGTTGGAAAAGAAAAATACGATAAAGGAACTATTGAATGGGGAAAGACTATTAAATATTCTTATCTTCCTCAAGATAATACTGGGTTTTTTAATACTTCAAAAAATATCATGGAGTGGATAGGACAATTTTATGATATAAAAGATGAGACAGTATTACGTGGTTTCTTAGGAAGAATGTTATTTTCTGGAGAAGATGTATTTAAAAGTGTTAATGTATTGTCAGGTGGAGAAAAGGCAAGATGTATGTTGTCTAAGATGATGCTTGAGGCTCCTAACTTTTTGATTTTAGATGAGCCTACTAACCATTTAGATCTTGAAAGTATAACTTCTTTAAATAAAGGTCTTGTTAATTTTAATGGGGAAGTACTTTTTACTTCTAGAGATTATGAATTGAATTCTACTGTTTCTAACAGAATTATTGAAATTAAAGATGATGGTTCTATTATAGATAGACGTTTATCTTATGAAGAATATTTAAACTTAGATAAGTAATTATTTTACAGTTTTGTATTTTTATGTTAAAATATTAAATTATGGAGGATGTTTATGAGAAGTAAATTAGAGAATAATGATGTTTTAAAAACACTTGAATATTTTACTATGCCACTTTCCTCAAATTATAAGAAGGAAAGAAAAAATTATAAATATATTACTAATGGAAAATTTGATTATTTATATGATGATGGTAATATTAAGATTAATTTTTATAGATTATCAGATTGTTTTCATAATGATTTAGTAGTTCAAGATCTTCAATCAAGTAATAGATATTATGGTCTTAGTAATAGTAATTTATATTTAGCTAACTTCTTTAAGAATAGTAAATTATGTGTTGGTTTCATTAAAAATGCAGGTGAATTATATCTACATTCATGGTTAGAAATTAATGATGAAAAAAGAGTTGCTGATTACACAAAAAATCTTATTGTTGATAAAGATAATTATTATTTACTTACTGGTGCAGAAGTAATTTTAAAGTTTGATGGTAATGATATTTCTAAATATAAAGATATTTTTAATAATTATCCAGAATTAAATGGTAGTTTAAAAAGCCCTGTTTTAGAAACTAATAAAGAAGAAGTAAAAAAGATTTTATGTCTTTCAAAGAATAAGTAGATTAATTACTTGTTCTTTATTTTATTTATAAGGAAAGTGCATTAAAATAGTGAAAGATTATTGACAAACAAATAAAATTACCAAAACTAGGATTAA
>CAKPJN010000008.1 GCA_934162665.1 uncultured Bacilli bacterium | reverse complement strand
AAAAATTATTTCATCAAGCAATTTAACTAAAACAAATAGAATAATGATTTACAATAGAAAAAGATAATTTTGATATATTATTTCTAGATACCAAAACTAGATACTAAATGTTAAAAATAAAGTTATTTTTATAAACTTTGATAAATTTTAATAAAAGAAAAAGCCTTATTTTGTAAGACTTTAACTAATTATTAAATTGTTACGAACTGATATTAATATTTCCCCCTGAAATCCTAGCCGAAAGGTTAGGATATTTTGTTCTTAATTATATAAAAAATATAGACTACCTACTTTCTGAGAAAAATAAGGTTTCTGAACAAGATTTATATTTCCCAATTGAGTATTTAATTTACCTAGAAATAATATGTAATTTATGTATTAATAATGAATATGATTTAGATAAAATATTAAAAAATATTCATTTGTATATAGATTTAGAATATCAAAATATCGAAAATGAGACATATACTAAAACATTTATAGCAAAAATAACATATGAAAAAGCAAAATATAAAGGTTTTGACAAATATATCTTTAATATCAAAATAGAAGACTAAACTATAAATGATGTATCATCTATAAATTTATAATTAGTTTTATATTTTAGCTCTCTAACTAATCTAAATAATGCCTCATCTTTAGATTTAGCTTCAATCATTATATCAATATCTTTTTTATACGGTTTTAATTTATCAATAAAATTTATAAAATCATCTGAATTAATATAATCATTATGACTTCTAAAATCTTTTTTAGTTCTATTTTTAGGACTAGAAAAATGCATTTTAGGAGTTGTTTTTTTCCAAGATTTTAAAATAGTTAATAAATAGTCATCTATATTTATATCACTATCATTATTACAAATATGATGATGATAATCTAGTACAATAGGCGTTTTAATTTCATTAAATATATCAATACAATCTTTAACATTAAAAACTTTATCATCATTTTCAATAACAATACATTCTCTTATTTCTAATGGTAATTTTTTAAAGTTATTAATAAACCGTCTCTTAGAATTTTCCTTTCCGAAAACAGAACTACCAATATGTAAAACTATTACCTTATCCTTTATATTTAAGAAATCTAATAAGTTATAATGATACTTTAATATCTCTATTGAATTATTTATAACTTCACTTTTAGTACTATTTAAAACACAAAACTGATCAGGATGAAAATCCACGCGCATATTAACCTTTTTAATTTTATTTCCAATTATTTTATAAGAATCTTTAAACTTATCAAAATAATCAAAACTAACATCAGTTTTAGTTGCTAGAGGAATAAGTTTTGATGTCAATCTAAAAAAATGTATATTATTTTTAATATTATAATCAATTAACTTATTTAAATCTTTTAAATTAGAACAAATAATATTATTTAATTTGTTTAAATCTTTATTTTTTAAATATTCAGTATAAGTAAATTGTGTAGATGCAGTAACACCATTAAGAGTTTTAGAAAGACATGCATATCCTAATCTAATTATCATAAAATCACCATTATTATTATATATAAATAATTTTAAAATAAACTAAATATTAAAAAAATATCAAAAATAAAAATTTCACTTTTCAACCATTTCATATAACTGTGGATACTTGACAAATTGAGCTGGGGGGGGGAGTATAATTTTAAATATAGTATGATATGTGGAAAGATGGAGGGTCAAATGGAAATAAGTTTTAGAAAAGCAACATTCGAAGATGTAGAATCAATTATCGCATTATGTAATGAATGCTTTGATGAAAATACTAGCATACAATTATTATTGTAACACATAAACCAGAAATGATGGAAATAGCTGATAGAGTTATTGTTATGGATAAAGGAAAAGTTGTATCAAAAGGTATAAATGTGGATGTTTTGAAAAAATGTAGTTTATATCAAGAATTAAAAAATAGAACATTTGCAAGCGTAAGTAAACCAGAATAGAAATTTAATTAAAACTAAAAAGATATTAATAATATAATTTTAAAAGCAATTAACGAGATAAAATTGCTTTTTTTCCTTTTTTGTGGTAAAATAACACATTGCAATCACATATATATTACAAAATATATAAAGGGGAAAATAAAATGAATCCATTTAATAGAGAAATAAAAAATTATGTATTAAAAATGAAAGATGAATTAAATCATAACTATAAGGGTATAATGACAGATAAACAAGCTTCAAAAATTATATCAATTTATGAAAATTCACAGGATACTTATGAATCCATAATAAAAAAAATAAATATTTTAAAGGATCAGATGATAGAAGAATACCTAGTCCAATGTAATGATTGTCAAAAATTTATAGATAATATATTAAATCAGAAATCAATACAATGTTTAGATAAAGAATTTTTTGGACAACAGTTAAATTATCAGCTAGTTCGTTTATTTGAAGAATATGAAAAGATAGAGAATGACGATAATTATAAAGAAGAAGAAAAAATTCTTAAATTTGAGGAATCAAAGAATTCTTATATAAATTATTTAATCAGTAAAAAAGAAAATATAATTGTCGGTATTAAGGAACTTGGTTACGATACTATAAAAAAATTATATACTAACTTTATTAACGATATAGATATTATAAGTCTAGAAGAAGAAACTAAAATGAGTAATATGATTAGGACTGATTTGCCATTATTAAATGAAGATAATACTATAAATGAAAAAATTTATAATTTTGAAAAGGCAGAAATAGTCTATGATTTTGCTAAAAAACATAACAAAAAAATGAAATTTCCACACTTAGTAGATGAATTTCCCACTGTATTAAAAGAAGCCTTAGTAACTATACCACCAGAATTACATAAAAAAATAGTCATTGAATTTTTAGATAATTACATGAAAAATATTTACACTTGGTACATAAATAAGAACTACAATTTCAAACAAATTGATGTCATAAATAATGTAGCATCAGATAATCCTAATACACAAGCTAGTCTCAAAAATAATTATTGGGTAAAAATAATAGGAAGAAATTATCAAAATAAAATTAATTATATTATTGATATATTAAAATTAGCTAGAAAAAACTTCAATAATTGTGAATTGTTATACACAGAAAACAACGAATATTTAGAATATAAATGTGAAAAAATTTTTAAAATCATATATGCAATACAAATAATAGAGCAACAGACAAAAAACAAGTTGCTAGATGGAATAGGATTAAGTTCTAGTTATACAGAAAAATCTATTAATCAAAGTAATATATTTAATTCAATGATAAAATTTTCAAGATTAGATGTTCCTATGTATAGGACTAATCTTTTAATTAATGAAGAAGAAATTGATGAACAACTTCTAAGTGCAATAATATCAGCCGACAAGATATGTGATATAAGAGGTGTTATATTAGATAAAAATAATAATTCAACAAAACTATATGATGAATATAAAAATTTATATAGTAAACTAAAAAGAAAACAACTTATTGCTAGTATAAAAGAAAAAAATTCAAAAACACTTTCAAAAAAATAATGATTAATTCATTATTTTTAATTTTATTCTTTTTATCATTCGTGTTATAATAAATAATAGTTGAGGTGATATAAAACAATGGAAGGTAAATTAAATATAAAGAAACAAAGAATTAATATTTTAGAGACTTATGGTGAAAACTTTCAAAATAGAGAATATATAACAAATCCAGCTATTGGAAGAGACGAGCAAATAAAACAATTAGTTCTAATTTTATTAACCCCAGATAAATCAGCAATTTTAGTAGGAAAACCAGGTGTAGGTAAAACTGCTATAGTTGAAGGATTAGCTTATAGAATAAAAATTGGAAACGTGCCAGATATATTAAAAGACTATTCTGTTGTTAAAATAAATACTAGTGCATTACTTGGTGTTGACCCAAATACACAAGAATCAAAAGTACAAATTTTATTAGATGAACTAAAAACAAAGACAAAGTTAATACTATTTATTGATGAAATTCATACTCTGATGGGAAATAAAGGAGAAGCATTAGATTTTGCTAATATGTTTAAACCCGCATTAGATAGAGGAGATATTAAAGTCGTAGGAGCAACAACAACAGAGGAATATGAAAGATATATTTTAAGAGATAAAGCATTTGTAAGAAGATTTCAAAAAGTAGATGTCGCTGAACCAACAAGAGAAGAAAATATAGAGATATTAATGGGAACATTACCAAAAATAGAAAAAAGAACAGGTATTAAGATGATGTATACCAAATTCATTCAAAAAAGAGTTATGGAATTTATAACAGATATAACAAGTGAATATAAAAGAATATATGAAATAGGTTCCAGGTATCCAGATGTATCCTTAACACTTGTTCAAGAATCTTTCTCTAATGCCTTATTTGAAAACAGAAAAGAAGTAAATATAATGGATTTTAGAAAAGCGATAGTCAATACAAAAAATGTCTATCAAGATGTTATTCAAAAAGAATTACCAAATTTTGATAAGATGTTTAAAGATCAAATTGAAGAATATAAAGTAGAAAATCAATTATATGAAAAATTAGATGAAACAGGTTTCTAAAATTTTATAAAGTTATAAAAGAGTCTAAAATTTGCAATTTTGGACCTTTTTTATTATAATTTGAATAGAATGAATAGTAGGAAGGAGAAAATTCATTTAAGCGCCTGGACTTAATTAAGTTGACGAGGATAGTAGTAATCGAAACTTCGGCGGATGCTACTACGGATTAAGAAGTTCGTAAGATATATATTAAAAAATAAAATCAAACATTATAACAAAGTATATATCGTTTCTATATGGAGGTAAAAATATGTGTGGAATAATAGGTTATATAGGAGATAAAAATCCTATAGATATCTTAATATCTGGACTTAAAAATTTAGAATATAGAGGATATGATTCCTCAGGAATTGCTATTAAAAACGATAGTGAGCAACAAATAATAAAAAGTGTTGGAAAAATATCCAGCTTAGAAGATAAAATAAAAGAAGAAAGTATAATAAATGCGAATATAGGAATAGCTCATACTAGATGGGCAACCCATGGTATACCTAATTTAGAAAATGCTCATCCTCATAAAGTAGGAAAAGTTACTTTAGTACATAATGGAATCATAGAAAACTTCAGTGAGTTAAAAGAAAATTTAAAAAATGAAGGTGTTATTTTTAAAAGTGAGACAGATACAGAAGTAGTAGCGGCTCTTATTAATAAATACTTTGATAAGGACCCAATAGAAGCTATAAATAAAGCCATAAAAAAGTTAAAAGGTTCTTATGCATTAGGTATTATGTTTGATGAAATAAATAACTTATACGCTGTAAGAAAAGATTCACCATTAATTATAGGAATTAAAGATAAAGAGTATTTCCTAGCTAGTGATATCACAGCTATTATCAACGAGACAAACAAATATATACTTCTAGATACTAATGAAATAGTAGAATTAACAAAAGATTCTATGAAAATAACAAAAGGTAATAAAGAAATAAAAAAAGAAATTAAAATAGCAGATATTTCTAAAGAAGCAACTGATAAATTAGGATACGATCATTATATGTTAAAAGAAATCATGGAGGAACCAATTGTATTAGAAAAGACAATAAAACCATACTTAGAAGATTTAAATAAATTACCAGATTTATCTAAATATGAAGAAATACATATTGTAGCATGTGGTTCAGCAATGTATGCTGGAATGGTTGGTAAAAATTTATTTGAAGAATATGCTAATACAAAAGTAGAAATAGATGTCGCTAGTGAATATCGTTATAGAAATATAATATATAATAAAAAAACATTAGTAATATTAATTTCACAATCAGGAGAAACTGCTGATACCATAGCAGCAATGAGAAAAGCTAAAGAAAATAAAGTAGACACATTAGCGATAGTAAACGTAAAAACATCAACAATTGCTAGAGAATCAGATAAACAAATATTTATTGAAGCTGGTCCAGAAATTGCTGTTGCAACTACCAAAGCATATATGTTACAAGTTGCTATTTTATCTTTATTAAGTATTAAAATAGCTAAAGAAAAAGGCTTAATAAAAAATGAATCAGAAATCCTAGAAGAATTTAAATTGTTACCAAGATTATTAAAAGAAGTACTTGATAAAAGAGAAAAATATTTAGATATAGCTAAAAAGATTTATAAAAAGGAAGACATATTCTTTATTGGAAGAAAAATAGATTATGCAATTTGTTTAGAAGGAAGCCTAAAATTAAAAGAAGTTTCATATATACATTCTGAAGCCTATCAAGCCGGAGAATTGAAACATGGAACTATTTCATTAATAGAAAAAGATATGCCAGTTTTTGCTATTATCACAGATAATGAAATTAAGGATAAAACAATATCTAATGTGGAAGAAACTAAATCACGTGGTGCTATAACTTATATAATTACAACAGAAAAACTAAAAGATAACGAAAATGATATTGCTGTTCCAAATACAAGTAAATTTATTCAGCCACTTCTAATTGTACCAACTTTACAATTAATTGCATATGAAACAGCGAAACTTAGAAATTGTGATATAGATAAACCTAAAAATTTAGCTAAAAGTGTTACAGTAGAATAAAAGAAATGTAGAATATCTACATTTTTTTACTTCATAAAATCAATATTATCAATAATTATATTATTCATATTGTTCATACTATTCATAGTGCTGTTCATATTACTAATATTAGTATTGCTATCTTTCATATTTTGATAATATTCAAATAATTCTCTAAATCTTTCATAATGAACAATTTCCCTTTGTCTTAACCAAAGAAGTGGTCCAATAACATCAGGATCTGTTGTTAAATCAATTAAATTTTCATAAACAGCTCTAGCTTTTTGTTCTGCAGCCATATCCTCTGAAATATCCGCTAAATAATCACCTGTTGTTGCGAAGTTAGCATTAAATGGAACTCCATTCGCATCAGTTGGATAAATTCCCATTCCATGTTCAGCAAAATTTGAACCAAGTCCTGCCTCTAATAATTCCTCAACAGAAGCATCCTTTATTAATTGATAAATCATAGTTTGTAACATTTCAACATGTCCAAGCTCCTCAGTACCAATATCAGTTAATAATGCTTTACCACGATTATCAGGCATTGTAAATCTTTGATTTAGGTAACGAAGTGCGGCACCTAATTCACCATTATTTCCACCATACTGGGTAACCAAATATTTTGCCATTCTCAAATCTTTTTTTGTAATATTAACTGGATATTGAAGTCTTTTAACATAACTAAACATTAGAATTTACCTCCCATGGCCATGCGCCTTTTTCCCATGCAAATGGGGTTTGATTTAAACTATCACTGCTAATAGTAAGTGGTCCATATTTAGATTCATATTCATGAACTAATTGATTAGCTCTTTCTCTATAATCATTAAATAAAGTTATCATACTTTCATTATCAGGATGCATATCTAAATATAAATTTAATTCATGAGCAGCAAAAGATATTTGTGATAATTCTAAAAATAATTTTTCTCTTTGATTAGAAGCTCTTAATACTGTCGGTGTATAATTTTTATATTGACTATATAAATTTGAAAATAAATTACCATTATTATATGCTTCTACAGGTGTAAATAGAGAAGGTATATTAACATTTCTATATAAATCAAAATCGTCTTTATATGAATAATCATTATTATCAAATGATTGATTCATAAAATAATTGTAATGATACATAAATATCTCCTTTCTTAATTAATTTATTCTTAGTAGGTATATATGTATAGTTAAATACCTAGAAAATAAAAAAAATACTTGATTTTTTCATATATATATAATAAAATAAAATAGTCAATTAGACATGGCGTCATTGGTGAAGTGGTTAACACGCTAGTTTGTGGCACTAGTATGCATCAGTTCGATTCTGATATGACGCCCCACAGTGAATTTTACACATACTTTTGTGTGAGAAATATGTAAAAGTTCGTAATACTTGGTATTATGGACTTTTTTCTTTTTCTAAAGTTATGTATTCTAATAAAAGTCATACATTTGAAAATATTGTCATAAATAAATACCTAAAATATGATAGAATAATCCTAATTAAAGAAAAAAATGTTAGAAATTTTATGCTATTTGAATTAGAAAAAATACACTTGGTATATAAAATTTACTTAATTAAACTAGCTAAAATTCTAAGTAGGTGAAATAATGCAAGAAATTATTGATACTATTATAAAAAATAATTCACAAAAATACACCTCCTTTCGGAAGTGTATTATAACACTTTTAGTAAACTACTTTTTTATTGTTGTCTACTCTAAGGGGTGCAGTTCATTTAGCACTTTTTATTAATTGATATATTAACGACAATTATTTCCTATATTATTTCCGCATCCCCAGAATAAGAAGAAAATTATAATAATAATTATAAAAATCCACCATGCTCCATTACCAAATCCGTCATTACCATAGCCACATCCACAGCTTGGCCAACCACATCCATACATAAAATCTACTCTCCTTTCAATATATTATATTTAAACATGTCAAAAAATGATATAATGGATACCTAAATAATAATAAAATAGTTAAGTCTTCAAGCTAATTCGCTACTAAATATTAGTTAATGTTGATTAAAATTAATATTTAGTATATACTACTAAACTCAGAAGGGGAATATGTATGGAAAAAGCTATAATAAAATTTAATAACTATTTAAATGCATGCATAAATGCATATAATGATAGTAAAGAAAAATTAGAAGGAATAATTGAGACAAAAGATATAATCGGATTACCTACTGCATGCATAGTTGATGGAAAAAAGTTTGACTTGCAGAGTGTGAAAAAAATAAATAAAGCAAAAGATTATTTAGATCATGAAACAACATTAATTAAAAATATAGTAAGAATACTATCCACAAAAGAAGATGAATGGGATATACATACTGATACATTTGTAGGCTTTTCAATATTATCAAAATATTTACAAGAAGCAGATTTAAATATTAAAGAACAACTTACTGTTTTAACAACTATATTAGAAAAAAATATTGCGGCTAAAATACTAGATAAAAAAATAGATAATGCAACTATAATAGATCCAACCTTAGTAAATTATGATTTTAAATACTTAACAAAGGATCAATTTATAAAAATAGCTTGTGATAAAAAATTTAATTTAGTATTAAACTCTATTAGTGATGATAAGTTATCAGAAAAACAAAGAAACCAAAAAAGAGAGTTAGAAGAAGCTATTAGCTCATGTACCGTAAAAGCAAACTTAGAAGATATAGTAGAAAGTCATAAAGTAATAAAGGAACATTTTCTAGATAAAAAAGATAATTATACTCATGCAGATTTAGAAGAAACCATACTTTCATTAAAAAAGTTAGAAGTAGATGAAGAATTATGCGATAGATTTAAATATGTATTAGAAAGAAAACTAAATAAACAAAAACAGGAATATAAAAAAGCAGAATATGTTCAAGAACAAAAGAAAAATAATTATCTAACAGATAAAGAATATAAAAATATAAGAAAAGAATTAAGAAATTATTTTGATTTTTATCATATGAAAAAAATACGTCCATTAACAGAAGATGAAATATTATATTGTACAAACTTACTTTTAAAACTAGATGAAAATAAAGATGTAATAAAACAATTCTTTATGATAATGAATAGAGATAAGGAAGAACAAAAAATAATTAATCCAATCACTAAATATCTTACAAATTGTGAAAAACTAAAATATTATGAAGATAAACTAGATATAAAAGAAGAACTTAAGACATTAGAATATTGCTTTAAAGAAATTTTCATAACTAATGATTATGCTGATTGGAAAAAGATGATAGAAGAAGAATTAAATGAAGTATTATTAAAAACATCTAATAACTATGATTATGAAATAGAAAAAGCTACTACTTATGATAGTGAAAAAATCTTAACTAAAAATAATATCAAAAAAAGAAAATAATAATATTTAATTACTATTTTCTTTTTGTATCGCGTAAAAATTTCATCTATTGAAAGCCATAGTTTGATATGATATATTAATATTAATTAAAGGAGTTTATATGAAAGATAAATTAATAGGAACTGATAAAACGCTAGATGAACAATTAGAAATTTTAACAACAATTTTACTACAAAATAAAACTTTAAAAGAAATATTAGAGAAACTATCAAAATCAAATTTAAAGAACTACTATGTAACCGCGGGAGCTATAAATCAAACTATCTTTAACTATTACCATGATTATGAACTTAATTATGGAATAAAAGATTATGATATAGTTTATTTTGACAATGACTTATCATATGAAAAAGAAGATAAAATAATTAAAGAAATAAGTAGTATTTTAAAAGATATTGATGTCTTATGTGATATAAAAAATGAAGCTAGAGTTCACATATGGTATAAAGATAAATTTGGTATCGAAAGACTACCATATAGTAGTGTAGAAGATGCAATAAGCCGTTTTGGAGCAACAATCACTTGTATTGGAGTTAGAATGGAAAATAACAATCTAAAGGTTTTCGCGCCATATGGATTAAACGATATTTTTTCCATGATAATTAGACCAGTAAAAGGAGATTTTACAGAAGAACAATATCAATTAAGATGTGAAAAATGGAAAAACAAATGGCCATTATTAAGGATTATTCCTTGGAATGAAAATTAGCATACTAGATAATTTATAATAAAAAATAATAAATTTTATAGACTTTGATTAAAGCCTTTGATATATTAATTATAGAGTAGGTGACGATGTAATGTTAAAAATCAATTTAGAAGATTTAGTAATAAATTCTATAATTAATGTATATGATGGCAAAGAAAATATTAGTATAGATGATGAAGTTGTACTAAAATATAGAAATGATTTAGTAGAAAAATTACAAAAGAATAATATATTTTATGTTTTAAAAATAGATGCTGATGCATATAAAAAATTAGAAGAAAACAGTATTTATATAGATATTGTTGAACAAGATGGAAAATCAACTTACAGAATGAAATCAAATATTAAATATCAAGATTTACTAGAAACTAGAAATAATTTATCAGATGACTTAATAGAAATTTTAAATGATCAAGAATTAAAACAATATTTTTATACCCCTAATTTAGGTAACTTTGAAAACAATAAGATGTTAAGAAAAATAAAATTAAATTAAAATATTGAAATAAAAACCTTGTAATGTTATAATAGCAACATAAAGCTTTAAAGAGAAATATTTATAATAATATTTATTAAGAGAGTTATCGGTTGGTGTGAGGTAATTAAATAATTATAA
This sequence comes from uncultured Bacilli bacterium, assembly GCA_934162665.1. Taxonomy (GTDB): domain Bacteria; phylum Bacillota_I; class Bacilli_A; order RF39; family UBA660; genus RUG14670. The sequence continues at coordinate 56,497 of CAKPJN010000008.1, read as the reverse complement.
ATTCCTATCTCTTTTGTGAAATGCAAACATTTCCGGTTAATACCGTTATAATGATTAAGTAAAATAGAGGATGGTACCGTCATTATGACTCCTTAAGTATCATCCTTTTTAATTTGAAAGAAGGAATAATATGAAATTAAGTAAGTTAAATATTAAAAAAATTAATTTGAAAGATGTAGATAAAGATTACTCTGGACAAGATATCTTGATGAAGTTAGGTGAATTATATCAATTTGAAAGTGGAATCTATGGTTATGGAAACTTATGGACAAAATTAGAAAGAAAAGTAGAAGATATCATTATTGATGAATTAGATAAAGTGGGATGTATTCAAGTAGAATTTCCAAAACTTCAACCTAAAAAGATATGGAACCAATCAGGTAGATGGGATACCTATACAACAGAAAATGATATTATGTTCACCCTAGATAATAATTTAGGAGAGTATGGACTAGCTCCAACAGGAGAAGAATGTGCAACATTATTTGGCGCAAATAGATTGTTATCATACAAAAATTTACCAGCTACATACTATCAAATAGGAGAAAAATTCAGAAAAGAAATAAGAACAAGAGGATATCTATTTAGACCTAGAACTTTTGTAATGATGGATGCTTATTCTTTTGATAAAACAAAAGAAGATATGAATAAAACTTTTAATTTAATGCATGATGCCTATATGAATATCTTTAAAAGATTAGGTATTGATATCATCCCAACAATTAGTGATGGTGGAACTATGGGAGGAAATGTATCAGAAGAATTTCAAGCTATTACAAAACTTGGAGAAGATACAATTCTATATGATGAAAAAACTAAAAAAGGATTAAACAAAGAAGTATTAGACTTTGAAAACAGTGACGAATTTGTAAAAGAGTTAGATGGAACTGATATTTCTAGTATGAAAGAATATAATGCTGTTGAGTTAGGAAATAATTTTCAACTTGGAACAAAATATTCATCAAGTATGAACTTATTTTATCAAGATGAAGACGGAAAAAGCAAACCATATTATATGGGATGCTATGGAATTGGTCTAGGAAGAATTATCGCAACTATTATAGAAAATAATGTAATAAAAGAAGATGACCAAATAAAAGGATTCTCGCTTCCTCTAAATATAGCTCCATATAAAGCACAAGTTGTTTATAAAGAAGAAAGAAAAGAAGAAGCAGAAGAACTATATCAAAATTTATTAAATAAAAATATTAATGTTATATTAGATGATAGAAAAAATTTAAGCATTGGTGTAAGAATAAAAGATGCCTATGTACTAGGAACTCCATATATAATTGTATTAGGAAATAATAAAACAGATGGATTATATGAAATAGAAAATACAAAAACAAATGAAAAAAGTTATCTATCAGAAGAAGAAATAATAAAAATGCTTTCATTTGATAAATAAAGAAGGGTAAAAATGTTTGATTTTAATAACCAATTAATAGAAGAAGAAACTATTCTTTATGAAGGAATACCGATATTAGGTAAAACTGATAAGAATATATTAGGAGAACTAGTAGTTATAGGATTTATTTTGATAATACAAATATTACTTATTTGGAGTGTAGTCACTAAAACTGGTGATGGTGCTAATGGAATTAATTTAAGCTTCATCATAATATTTCTTACAACCTTATTATTTGCAGCTTTAGTAGTGTACAATATTATCTATAAATTATTTATAAAAGATAAAAAAATAGCTAAACACCAATATTGTATAACAAATAAAAGAGCTATTAAATATGATGGAAAAAATAATGAATCAATATTTGGAAATTTAAGTAATTATGAATTTATTGAAGTTCAAAATGAAAAAAACAATCATGGGGATTTATATATGGGAGTACTTATCAATGAAAATGTTAATTCTAATACTGATACACTGATTGAAATAAAAAATATTTTATTAAATAAAAATCCTAATGATGCACCATTTATTATATTTGAATCAATAAAAAACCCATATCAAGTTCTAAATATAGTTGAAAATGCAAGAAACTCACTTAACAAATAATAGATATAAATAATTAATATAAATTTAAAATAAAGAGATGATGACATGATATACAAATTAAAAGAATTAACCTTTGAGACTACAAGAAAATGTAACCAACATTGCGAACATTGTATGAGAGGTAACTCACAAGATATAAACTTAACTAAAGAAATAGTAGATTTCTTTTTTTATCGTAATGAAATAAAATCTATTGAAACACTATGTTTTAGTGGAGGAGAACCAACCTTAAATCCAGATATTATAATATATATAATTAATAAAATAATAGATGAAAATATTGATGTAGATACAATTTTAATGGTTACAAACGGTCAAGTTTATAATGATTCAATCATAAAAGTATTTAATAAATTTAATGAATACAAAAACAAAAAATTACTTCTAGAAAATAAAAAAGAACGTAGTGACAATGTAGTAATTATATTTTCTACTGATCAATATCATAAAAAAATAAAAGAAGCAACTAAGAATAAATATAAAGAAAATGCTAAAGGATTACAAATAAATGAGTCCGGATTATTAGAAAAATTAATAAAAACAGGACTTTCTAAATATGGAGATAATTTCATTTATACATCACCAACACCGAAATACGATTATGAAAATGATGTTTATAATATATTAGATGGCTTATATATAACTTCAACCGGTAATATTACTACAGAAGGTGATGGTATGTATGAAGATATGGATAATAACAACTTAGGAAATCTAAAAGAAAAAAATTTAGAGGATATATTAAAATATCAAGCTAAAATAAAAAAGAAAGTAATTAAAAACGACTTGTTATAAGAATACAACATCTGTATTCTTTTAATTTGTAATTTATTAGCACTCGCACTTGACAAGTGCTAATAAATGAGTATAATAATAAATGAAAGAGGTGATAATATGTATAATCAAAATGAACAAGAAGAAAATGTTTTAGAAAAATATGGTCGTAATATTATCGAGGATGTAAAAAAAGGAAAGATTGATCCAGTAATAGGTAGAGATGAAGAAATTCGTAGTATTACTAGAGTTTTATCCCGTAAAACAAAAAACAATCCAGTTTTAATTGGAGAACCAGGTGTAGGAAAAACTGCAATTGTAGAAGGGCTTGCATTAAGAATTGTAAAAGGTGACGTTCCAACCAGTTTAAAAAATAAAACAATTTGGGAATTAGATATGGCCTCATTAGTAGCTGGAGCTAAATATCGCGGAGAATTTGAAGAAAGACTAAAAAAAGTCTTAAATGAGATTAAAAAAAGTGAAGGCGAAATAATCATGTTTATTGATGAAATTCACATGATTGTTGGAACTGGGGCAACAGAAGGAGCTATGGACACTTCAAATATTTTAAAACCAATGTTAGCTCGTGGTGAGATTCATGTAATAGGAGCGACTACTTTAAATGAGTATCGTAAATATATTGAAAAAGATGGTGCTCTTGAAAGACGTTTTCAAAAAATTAAAGTAGGAGAGCCTAATGTTGAAGATACTATTACTATACTACGTGGTCTAAAGGAAAGATTTGAAATTCATCATGGTGTTACTATTCAAGATAAAGCACTAATATCAGCGGCTACATTATCAAATAGATATATAACAGATAGATATTTACCAGATAAGGCTATAGACCTTGTTGATGAAGCTTGCGCAACAATTAGAGTTCAGATGGATTCTGTCCCAATTGACCTTGATAAATTAACACATAAGATAATGAGATTAGAAATAGAACGTGAAGCAATAAAAAAGGAAAAAGATGAATTGTCATTAAAAAGAAAAGAAGAAATAGACAATGAATTAGAAAAGCTAAAATCAAAAGAAAAGGAATTAACTGATGCTTGGAATCGAGAAAAAAGTTTAAATGATGATATTAAAAAGAAGAAAAAAGAAATAGAACAAAAGAAATTTGAACTAGATCAAGCAGAAAACAAATATGACTTAGAAAGAGCTGCGGTATTAAGACACGGTGAAATTCCAAAACTAGAAAAAGAATTAGAACAGTTAAATAGTGTTGAAAAAAATAAAATATTAAGTGATATGGTAACTAGTGAGGATATCGCAAGAATAATAGCTAAATGGACAAATATTCCCGTAACAAAACTAATAAGTAGTGAAAAAGAAAAACTTCTTCATTTAGAAGATAATATGAGAGAAAGGGTTATGGGTCAAGATAATGCTTTAACATTAGTAAGTGACGCTATTATAAAATCAAGAAGCGGAATAAAAGATCCTAATAGACCAATTGCGTCATTCATGTTTTTAGGACCAACTGGAGTAGGTAAAACAGAAATTGCTCGTACTCTTGCTTATGAATTGTTTGATGATAGTCGTCATATGATTAGAATAGACATGAGCGAATATATGGAAAAATTCTCTGTTTCCAGATTAATAGGTGCCCCTCCTGGTTATGTTGGTTATGATGAAGGTGGACAATTAACAGAAGCAGTTAGACGAAATCCATATAGTATAGTTTTATTTGATGAAATAGAAAAAGCTCATCCAGAAGTATTAAATTTATTATTACAGATATTAGATGATGGTAGAGTTACAGATTCAAATGGTCGTACCGTTGATTTCAAAAACACTATTATAATAATGACTTCTAACTTAGGAAGTGAGCATATTCTAGATGGTAATACTGATCAAGTAATGACTGAAGTAAAAGAACATTTTAGACCAGAATTTATCAATAGGATAGATGAAATAATAGTCTTCAATCCATTATCAAAAGACGCAATTAAAAGCATTTTAGATAAAATCATCAAAGATATTGAATATAGATTAAAAGATATCAATATCAAAATATCTCTAACAGAAAAAGCAAAAGAACAGCTAATAGAAGATGGGTATGACATAAATTATGGTGCTAGACCATTAAAAAGAATAGTAAGTCGTACCATAGAAACGATTCTTGCAAAAAAAATAATTAATGGTGAAATCAAGTATAATGATAAAGTAACTATTGATTACCTAAATAATGAATATGTAATAATTAAGGAAAAATAAAAAATAAAAAATGTATAATAAATAAAAAGGAGAAAACAACATGAAAAGCTCATTAAATGAAGAATTATTATTTAGTGCTAGTGATATAAATAATTTAAAAGAAATAGATATAAATACAAAAGTATATTCTGATATAAATTCTTGTATATTTGATAAAGTAAAATCAATTTGTAGTAAGGATGGGATTAAATCTAATTTTGGAGTTTTGATGGATGCAATGGATAATACAAAAACATATACATTTATTGAAAGATATGATAATCAATTTGAATTACTAAAACAAAATATAAGTATTTATAGCATACTAAAAAAGGATGCACATATTAATGATGATAATCGATTAATAGAAAAAATAAAACCAGTGAAAGAAGAAAAAATACATAGTTTATTACAATATTTAAATGATTTAGATAATGTTGAATTGATTGTTAATAATAATGTAGATAAATGGTGGTATGATATTCCATCTGATAATGGAGATATTATTCAAGAAAAATTCCAAGAAATATTAAAGTTAGATCGAAAAAGTCAATTAAAATGCTTAAAACAATTAAGAAAACTTCTTCCAAATCAAAAAGTAATTATTAAAGATCTATATAAATTAATAAATATGATGCCAGAAGATGAAAAGCAAAGTTTTGTAAATTCTTTATATATCAAAAGATATCATAATTTAAATTATGATGACATTAAAGATAAAACTAATCAATATAAGAAAAATTAGGTTAATGATATAATACCTAATTTTTTTTTAAATCTTTATCTTTAAAATGTGATAAAATATTAATAGGAGGAAGTAGAATGAAAATAATAAGAAAAATTTTAGTCGTTATTCTTAGTATTATACTTACAGGAATGTTAATAGGAATGACTGTAACATTTTCACTACATAAAATAATTAGTAGAAACATGGTTCATGATATCGTAAAAGAAGAATTTTCTTCTGATACAGAGTTTTTAGAAAGCCTATCTATTTCACAAGAAAAAATTGAGATTGCTCTTGATAATGAAGAAGTGGTACAATTCATTAATAAATATGTAGATAATATGATAGAAAGTGTCTCTAATGATAAAGTATTAAATGAATTAGATATGGGAACAGATTTAAAGAAACTAATAGAAGCAAATAAAACTGTTTTAATGGATGAATTAAATTTAAATGAAAATGAATTTAATGAAGTAATTAATAGTACAGACTTTGAAGAAATTAATGATACATATCAACAATCTGTTACAGAATTACGAGATAGTTTAGGATCAGAGGGTAAAAATGTTCTTAAATTTTATTCTTTTATGGGAAGTAATAGTTATCACCTTATAGTAATTATAAGCATTATTGTCTTAATTATTTTAATTGCTATTTGTGAATGGTCTTATATTAACTCTTTGATCCCAGTTGGAATATCATCTATCGTTGCAGGTACTATTTCTATAGGGATTGCATTCCTATGTCAATTTATAATAAACCTTGCTTTAGAAGATGAACAATTTGAATTTTCTATTAAAATGGATCCAATGTTTATCTATAGTATTAGCATCCTAGTAATAGGAATTATTATGGTAGTAGGATATAATATCTATAAAAAGAAAAAAACAAATAATGAAATTAATACAATATTTTAAAATTAAAAAATATAAAAATTGGAACTCATATTAAGAATTCCAATTTTATTTTTATAAAGATTTTATAATCTCATTAACTAATTGACTTGATTTATAAGCAGCAATTACTTCAAAATCTTCGGCTCCATCAGAAAAGTCAGAAATTGTTCTAAGTGAAATAAACGGAATATTATTTAATCTACAAATATGTCCAATTGATGCACTTTCCATATCAACTGCATAAGCCCCAGTTCTTTTATAAATATCATCCCTCATATTAGAATCAGTTACAAAACAATCTCCACTAGCGATAGGTGCAATAAAATAATTATCTACTTCTAATTTCTTAAGAGCATCTTCTGATTTGTGAATTAAATTTGTAGAAGCTAAAACCTTACCGTTATCAGGCATTGAAAATTCCATAATACGAGTAGGGGTAAAATCATGATAAGTAACATAACTACTTAAAACAACATCCATAATCTTAACTTTATTTATAAGACTTCCAGCACAACCGGAATTAATAACTAAAGAAATATTATACTTATCAATAATATACTGAGTCATTGCGGCACTATTAACTTTACCAATTCCAGATCTAGAAACAACTAATTTCTTATCTTTATAATTTCCAATATAAACATCTTTAGTAGTAGATTCATCTTTTTTTAAATCATACATCTCAATAAATTTTTCTATTTCAGCATCAAATGCACCGATAATTCCAATAATCATAATAACATCTCCAAACATCAAAGTAAGTAAAGTATATCATGAATATTGATAAATTTAAAAATATTTTACTTAATTATTATTTTGAATTATCTTTTTCTAAAAATATTTTTCTATTATTTAAAAGTCTCTCATCATCTGGTGTATATTCTAAAGCCAAATCGACAAAGTATACTGCATAATTATATTTTCCTAAATAATAAGCACTAATAGATAAAAGATCATAAACTGTGTTATCCCAACTGAATACTTCATTAATATATGATTTTGTATGTTCATGAATTTGTAATGCCTTAAGACAATATTTTTCTACCTCATCATAATTATTCAAACTATATTCAAGTATAGCCTTTTCAATATAGGCATCTCTTAAATAGGGAGCTTCATTAATAGCTTTATCAAACCAAATTCTAGCCTCATCATAGTTTTCTAGATTTTTATAACATCTAGCAATAAATCTCATAGATGCAGCTCTTTCATCTTTCCAAGTAGCAGTTTTTAATTTAAGATGTTTTTTTAAAGTCTTAATACTTTCTTCAAATCGACCATAATACATGTATTCTCGTCCTAAATAATGCATATTTCTATCATCTTCTGGACTTTCTTTAACAGATAATTCTAATAATGGAAGATAACTACCACGAGATTTTTTAGAATCTGGATAATGATTTAAAGTAATCCCATCAATAATTATAGTATTCTCATTTCCATTTTCATATTTTAATACTTCATGAACAGGATGCGTCCAAGAATAATTTTTTCTTGTATGAATTTTTTCAATATAAAAATTAATAATAGGACGATTATCTTTATCTAGGCTCCAATTATAATTATATCTTGCACGTGTAGTATTATCACACCAATTTTTTTCTAACTCATCTCTCCAACCAGGTAGTAAGACCTCATCTAAATCAGTACAAACACAAATATCTGCATCCATTGGAACTAAATCTAAAGACTCATTTCTTGCAACATCAAATCTAAATGGATCTATAATCTTGGAAGAAACATTAACTCCAAGACTTTTTAACTTTTCCACAGTATTATCAGAAGAACCAGTATCTAGAACATAGATTGAATCAGCCTCCTTCATAGAAGATACCCATCTTTCAACAAACTTTTCTTCATTTTTACTAATAGCATAAACACAAACTTTATATTTTCCCATAATAACCTCCATTAGTAATTTATGATTAATAGCTAAAAAAATATTAAATATTACTAATAATATAAAAATAAGGTGTTAATTATAATAATCACAAAATAGATGGCCTCATATTATATAAGTAAGATATTTAAATATCTATAATTATTTATTGTAAAGAGGTGAATATATGTTAAAAGGGCAAAAAAGTATAAGAGGCGGTATTGAAGATTTCCTTTGTCCATTTACAGATATGTATATTACCCAAGGAAGTAATAGTATATATACTCATAAAGGAATAATGGCTAATGATGTTAGAGGTATTCAAGTGGGAGTGAGATATCCTTATTATGCCCCATGTAGTTGTAAATGTCTAAAAACTTATCCAGAAAGTGGTCAAGTAATGTGGCAATCAACGAATAAAGTAAGATTTTCAAATGGCAGAATTGAATATGCAACATTTATGACAGCACATGATGATACAATGGACGTAAAAGTAGGGCAAGTAGTACCTCAAGGATCACAACTTGGAAATATGGGAACAAAAGGTAATGCAACAGGTGTACATTGCCATATTGAAATAAGTCAAAGTGCTGATACATCCTGGTATAAAAATAGTTCTGGTAACTACATGTTCAATAATGAATATGATTTAGATGATTGCTATTTCATAGATAATACTAATATTTTAAATGGTATGGGAGGAAATTGGAAAACCACAGATAAAGTACCAGTAAGTGGAAATGATAATGAAAAAAACTATGTCAATTTACCTCCAATTATTTCAAAATGGAATTTTTATAATTTAAATGATGCCCCAATAAAAAAGAATGCCAAAGGCAGTCTGAACCCTGAAAAATTTGGTGGATTAAGTTATTATATATATGAATATAAAGATAATGGTACAACAGCAGTAATAGAAACTGTACAATTTGGAAAAGTAAAAATTTATATTCAAGGAACAGTTGCTAAAATAACTATTGGTTATCATATGTATCAAAATGGAAATTTTTAAAAGTGTGGATTTAAATCCATGCTTTTATTATTAGCAAATAATAAATTATATGATATAATTAACAATACGTAAGATATACTAATTAAAAATGAAAAGAGGTATAAAATGAACGAATGGTATAATTTATCAGTAGATGAAGCTATAGAAAGACTATCATCCCGTCAAAATGGGCTAACTGAAAAAGAGGCAAAAGAAAGACTAACAAGATACGGAACAAATGAGTTACCTAAACAAAATAAAGATAATATATTAAAAATATTTATTAATGAATTAAAAGATCCTATTGTTCTAGTATTGCTTGTAACGATTATCTTTTGTTTAATTATTGAAGAATATATTGATTCAGCTGCAATCTTTTTTATAGTTTTAGTAGATTTATTAATGGGAACTTTTCAGGAATGGAAAGCATTAAAAAACGCAGAAGCATTATCTGATATGATTAAAGTTACCGTTAAAGTTCTAAGAGATGAAAAAGAACAAGAAATTAATTCAAATATGCTTGTTCCAGGAGATATAGTATTACTAGAATCAGGTGATAAAATAAGTGCTGATTTAAGAATTATAAAATGTTATAACTTTCAAGTTAATGAGTCAGTATTAACAGGTGAAAGCCTAGCAATCGTTAAAAATAACGATGACATTGAAAAGATAGTTTCCTTAACAGAACAAAAAAATATGCTTTTTGCTGGTACATCTGTAATTACAGGACGTGCTGAAGCGATAGTAGTAAAAACAGGAATAGAAACTGAAATAGGAAAAATAGCTGATAAAGTAATTAAAACAAAAGAAGAAAAATCACCACTTACTATTCGTATGGAAAAATTTTCTAAACAAATCAGTATTTTAATTGTCATAATAGGAATTATAATATCTGCTATATTATATTTAAAAGGTTATAAAACTAATGATATCTTCTTATTAGTAATATCTCTTTCCGTCTCAGCTATGCCAGAAGGTCTACCACTAGCACTTACAATGGCCTTAACTATAGCGTCTAATAGAATGTCCAAAAAAAATGTTATTGTTAAAAAACTAAATTCTGTTGAGAGTCTAGGTAGTTGTACAATTATAGCTAGTGATAAAACAGGAACATTAACAGTAAATGAACAAACTGCGAAAAAAATTGTTCTTCCTGATAATTCTACTTTTGAAATAGAAGGAAGCGGATACAATGATAAAGGAAAAGTAATAGGAATCAATAAAGAATCTTTAGAAGAAGCTAAATTTATATCAACACTAGGTGTAATTAACAATGAATCACTATTAGAAAAAAGAAATAATAAATGGGAATATTTTGGAGATTCTATTGATATTGCACTATTATCACTAGGAAAAAAATTAAATATCAATACTAATAATTTAGATATAATATCAAGTATACCTTATGAATCCGAAAACAAGTATTCTGCTGCTTTCTATAAAGATGCTAATAAAACATACTGTACAATAAAAGGTTCATTAGAAAAAGTATGTAGTTTTTGCTCTACAATGGGAGAAAACAAAGAAAAGATTAATTATAAATTATTAAAAAGTCAAAATGATGAATTAGCTAAAGATGGCTATAGAGTAATTGCTTTTGCCAGTAAAAAAGTTAAAGAAAAAGAAGAATATAATGAAGATGACCTAAAGAATTTAAACTTTGTTGGACTAGTTGCTTTTATAGATCCAATCAGAGAAGAAGTAAAAGATTCTCTAAAAGAAGCAAATGATGCTGGAATTAAAGTCATAATGATTACAGGAGATCATCCATTAACTGCTTTTTCTATTGCCAAAGAATTAAACCTTGTAACTAACTTTGATGAAGTCACAGCAGGTGATGAAATAAAAGAATATTTAGAAATGGGTAAATTAGAATTTGATAAATTTGTAAAAAGTAAAAAAGTATTCTCTAGAGTAACTCCTATAGAAAAATTAGAAATAGTTGAATCTTATAAAAGACAAGGTGAGTTTGTAGCAGTAACAGGAGACGGAGTAAATGATGCTCCAGCTTTAAAAAGTGCAAATATAGGGATCGCAATGGGTAGTGGAACAGATGTTGCTAAAGAAACTTCATCTATGATCATTATTGATGATAATTTTAAATCAATAGTATCTGGTATTAAAGAGGGTAGAAATGCCTATAGTAATATCAGAAAAGTTAGTTATATGTTACTATCATGTGGATTTGCAGAAGTGTTATTTGTTTTATTATCAATAATATTTGATCTTCCAATGCCATTAGTTGCTATTCAATTATTATGGTTAAATGTTGTAACTGATGGATTACAGGATTTCGCCTTATCATTTGAAAAAGCAGAAAAACAAATAATGAAAGAACCTCCAAGAAGTCCAAAAGAATCATTATTTAATAAAAGTTTAATTAAAGAAGTCTTAGTATCTGGATTAACAATAGGTATTTTAGTATTTATAATTTGGGATTATTTAATTAATGTATTAAATATGGATATATCAGCTGCTCGTGGGTATGTAATGGCATTTATGGTATTTATTCAAAATATGCATGTATTAAATTGTAGAAGTGAAGTAGAATCAACATTTAAAGTTCCACTTACAAATCCACTTGTAATTGTCACAATAATAGGAGCCATTGTACTCCAAATTATTGTAATGGAAGTACCGATATTAAGTAAATTCTTAAAAACAGAAAGTATTCCAATATTACATTTAATATATTTATTCATGTTATCAACAATTATATTATTAACCATGGAAATATATAAATATATAAATAAAAAATTGGTAAACAAAAAAACGGTTTAGATATAATTCCTAAATCGTTTTTTTTATGCTATTTACCAAGATACTAATCAACAGTTAAAGATACATCATCTAAATCTAATGATTGACTTCCTTCTGCATCTACAAGAATGGTAACAGTAATTGCTGTTGTATTAATTGGCGCTTGAGTTGTAGTAGTTCTGAAAAATTGGAATTGTCCATTATAAGTTGAAAGATCTTGTTGACGAACTGTAATAGTCGCTCCCGTAACTGGTCCGGTTGTTGTATCAAAAGTAACAGTAGCAGTAAATCCTACTTGACTTTCTTCACCTCTAGCAAAGAATGAAAAATCATAGAAACATCCACCTGTACTAACTGATACTGTTTGTGAAATTGCTGATCCATTTACAATATTAACTGCAAAGTTTCCTGTATGAACTCTACCTTGAGCAGATACAGACGTTACACCATCCGGATTTGTAAAAGTCCAATCAATAGGTTTATTATTTACTACTTCTTCCATTCCACCATTTAGTAATAATTGACCGGTTGAAGAACAAGTACAAGTACAGCTTCCAGTAGGACCAGTAGGACCAGTAGGTCCTGTAGGACCAGTAGCTCCATCTACACCATCGAAACTTCTAGGAATTACAAAATCAAGTACATGATTTGGTGAACCTGTAACATCAGTTACAGAAGCCGGTGTACCTGGATCACCAGTCGTCGTATTACGAATTTCTATCGTATCAGCTGTACCAGCTTCACCTGTAGGTCCAGTTGGTCCAGTTGGTCCAGTAGGTCCAGTGATACCAGTAGGTCCAGTTGGTCCAGTTGGTCCAGTAGGTCCAGTGATACCAGTAGGTCCAGTTGGTCCAGTGATACCAGTAGGTCCAGTAGGTCCAGTTGGTCCAGTGATACCAGTAGGTCCGGTAGGTCCAGTTGCTCCTGTGATACCAGTAGGTCCGGTAGGTCCAGTTGCTCCTGTGATACCAGTAGGTCCAGTAGGTCCAGTTGGTCCAGTGATACCGGTAGGTCCAGTAGGCCCAGTTGCTCCTGTGATACCAGTAGGTCCGGTAGGTCCAGTTGCTCCTGTGATACCAGTTGCTCCAGTAGGACCAGTCCCTTCATAACTATATATCTTCTATTTAAAGTTCCAAATTATTTTAACTTTTCTTTGATTATTCTTATTATCATAATCCCCAATAATTACTTTTTCAATAAAATTATCCACAATGTAATGATTAAGAATAGAGATTCTTTTATATTTTATAAAAACACTAGTATTATTCTTTAATTCTTTCTGATAATCATAAATATCATCTAGCTCTTTTTTTAATTTTCTAATTCTATTATTTAAAAAACTAATATCATCCCTATATTTTTCTTTTAAACTTTTATATTCATTATTATCAATTATACCATTTTTAAAATCTTCATATAAATTTTGTAAGTAATTACTTTTTTTATCTAATTTTTCATTAATACTAAATTCTTCATTTTCTAATCCCTTAATTTTTTCTTTAAATATATTATTATCTACTACATCATCATTTATTTTTAGTAACAAATCAAAATTATAAAACTTATTAATTAAATCATTAAATTTATCAATAATAAACTGATGTAAATCTTCTTCCTTTATATACTTAGTATTATTACAATTAGCCCATTTATTATTTTTTTCTTTGCAACATAAATAAGAATAACCATTTGAATTATTTTTGCCACATTTACAAAATAATCTACCACAATTTTCACAAAAGACTTTCCCAGCTAATAAATGAACTCTACCGCTTTTACAAGATTTCCTTCTATTTTTGATTCTTTTTTGTACATTATCCCAAACATCTTTAGCAACGATTGCTTCATGAGTATCATTTGATCTGATCCAAATACTTTCATCATTATAAATGATTTTTTTATTTTTATAACTAACATTAGTTGTTTTAAACTGAACTAAATTACCAATATAAACCTCATCTTTTAAAATTCTCTTAATAGTTTGTTCATTCCATCTATACTTATTTCTAATTTTAATATTAAAATCAAATTCTTGATTATCATTTCCGATAAAAGAAAAAACTTGATAAAAATATTTTAACTTATTTTTATTTTCTTTTAATTTGACTTCCAATTCATAACTAACATCATTCATCCGATCTAGATTTTCTACATATGTAGCTATACAACTAACATCATTTGGTATATCAGAGTAGTTATCAATCTCTATCCAATTTCCATCATTAAAATCAATATTTTTTATAGAGCAGTTATTATTAATATATCTAATATCAAGATCTTCTAACTTTGTTAAAGAGTAATAAATTTTAAGTAACTTATTATTATTTTTAATTAGTTTAATTCTAACTATATCAGAAAAATCTTTGAAATTAGAAGTTAAAAAGTTTATAGTAACTAGATTGTTTAATATCCTACCAGTATTATTAAAATAATTAACACTAATTATATAATTTCCAGTTTTATTAATATATTTTAAATCATTATATTTTTTAGTAATAGGTATTTTTAATTTACAATTATTCATTATTTTATATTCTAATGGACTCAATATATTATCATTAGAAAGACCTGTCACAATTTTATGTAATCCATAACCATTAGAATATTCAATAAATATACGCTTAACTACTAAAGCTGCAACAAAATCTGGAATCAAATGATTTTTATTCAAAGGATCACGCATATATCCATATGGGGCAAAACTACCAGTAAATTGTCCATTTTCTCTTTTATTTCTTAAAGTTTCTCTAATATTAATCGAAGTATCTTCTAAATACCACTCATTAATTAAACCATTAATCTGTCGCTGTTTTTTATTTCCAATATTAGCTGTATCCGCATTGTCAACAATCCCTATAAATCTTATATTCCATTCTCTAAATTTATTATGTAGATATTTTTCAACAATTTCCATATCACGTGTAAACCTAGATTGTGTTTTACACAAGACAATATCAACCATTCTATTTTCACATACCTTTAATAATTTATTAAATTCGGGTCTATTATCATCAGCCCCAGAATAATCTTCATCATTGTATATACCAACAATTTTCCAACCTTTATCATTAGCGTAATCAACTAACATTCGTTCTTGATTTTTAATACTTTCTGATAATTGAAAATCATTTAATTTACATCTATCTTCATCAGATAATCTTAAGTATAGCGCTACTCGTAATTTATTATCACTAATCATATTTTATATTCTCTTTTTCTGTTTTTGTAATAATATCATAATATTTTTTATTAAATATAAACTCTAGTCTTTCCTTATCTAAATTATCATCAGAGACTAAATATTCTTCTTGATAAATGTATTCAATTGCTTTTTTCTTCAATAAAAATCAACTCCCATCAATTAAATCTATGAGAAAAATATGAGAATGATTATTTATAATTAACTAAAAGATTATAAGTTCTAAAAAGATATGATATAATAACTATTATAAATTATTTAAAAAAAGGAAAATAAATATGGACCAAGAAAAAATCGGAAAATTTATCAAAAATTTAAGAACAGAGAATAATTTAACTCAACAAGATTTAGCATCTATTTTAGGAGTAACTTATCAAGCTGTATCTAAATGGGAAAATGGGAAAAATATTCCTGATATCTCTGTACTAAAACAAATTAGCGAAGAATTTAATATTAATATCAATGATATTTTAACTGGAGAAAAAAAGAAAAAAGATTCTATTCATCCCTCAAAAAAATTTATTAGTTTAATAATCATCATATTTTTAGTAATAATTATAGTTTTAGTGATAAATCTTTTAAATAGTAATAATTATGAGTTCAAAACACTATCAACCACTTGTGAACAATTTAATATTACTGGAAGTGTTGCTTATAATAAAACCAAATCTTCAATATTTATCTCTAATATTAACTATTGTGGTGGAAATGATACTACTAAATATAAAAATATTGAATGTACACTTTATGAATCAGATGGAAATACTTTAATTAAAATTAGCGATTGTGGCAACGAAAAACAAAAAAATATTACTTTAGAAGATTATCTAAAAGATGTAAATTTTAATATTGATAAATATAAATCAAGTTGTAGTAACTTCAAAGAAGCAAAACTATATTTGCAAATAAACGCAACTGATTATAATGATAAAACAACTTCATATAAGGTACCACTAAAGTTAAATGAAAACTGCAGTGACTAAATAATTAAGACTCAACTCTAAGTTGAGTTTTTTCAACTTATACTTTATTGTATAATCTATATTTAATATCTAAAATAGATATATACGAGGAGGTATAAAATGAAAAAACAAAAATCAAAAAACAAAAAAATATTAATACTAGGAATACTAATATTATTAGTAGCAATCTTATTTTTAATATTTACTACACTAAATAATAAATATATTAATAAGGACATAATAAAAACAACAAAACATCTTATAACAATACAAGAGGGTTATGAAAAAAATCTTAAAACTAAAGGCTACACTGTAGATAATCCTAATGTGATTTTAGATCCATATAAAATATCACCACTAACAGCGTTAGTTTTATTTGAAACAGAAAATGAAGTATCTCCAAAAGTTACTATAACTGGAAAAGATGATAATACAACATTTACTCATAGTTTTGAAAAAAGCAAAACACACTATTTAACAATTTATGGACTATATCCAAATCAAGAGAATAAAGTTATTATAGAGTATAAAGATTCTAATTCTATAATAAAAAAAGAATTAATTATAAAAACTGATAAATTACCAGATGACTTTATTTTACCAACTAGCATTAAAGCTGACAAAGATAAATTAAATAATGATTTGTATTTCTTTACACCATCAAGCAAAGGTTACACTTGTGCCTATGATGTTAATGGTGATGTTAGATGGTATTTATCTAGTAATGCATTATGGGATAATACAAGACTTAAAAATGGACATATGTTAATAAGTACAGAAAGACTAGTAAATAATCCATATTATATGACTGGTCTATATGAAATTGATATGTTAGGAAAAATATATAATGAATATAGTCTAAAGGGTGGTTATCATCATGATTATTATGAATTACCAAGTGGTAACTTACTAGTAGGAAGTAGTGATTTTAATAATGAACATGGTACAGTTGAAGATTATATTGTAGAACTTGATCGTAAAACTGGTAATATTGTAAAGACATTTGATTTAAAAGATATCCTAAAAATGGATGATGGAAAAAGTGAAAGTTGGTCTAGTTATGATTGGTTCCATAATAATTCAATTTGGTACGATAAAAAGACAAATTCAATAACTTTATCAGGTAGACATAAAGACGCAGTTATTAATATTGACTATAAAACAGGAAAACTAAATTGGATAATAGGTGATCCAACTAATTGGGATAATAAATATAAAAAATATTTCTTTACTCCAGTTGGAGATGACTTTGAATGGCAGTGGTCTCAACATGCAGCTATGGTAACACCAGAGGGATATATCTTCCTATTTGATAATGGTAATAACAAATCAAAAGATAAAGACAAATACGTTGATGCAAAAGACTCATATAGTAGAGGAGTCATGTATAAAATAGATACTAAAAAAATGACCATTGAACAAGTATGGGAATATGGAAAAGAACGTGGAAGTAGTTTTTATTCTCCATACATATCAGATGTAGATTATTTAGAAAAAGATCACTATATTGTTCACTCAGGTGGTATTGTCTATAAAGATGGTAAAGTTCAAAATCAACCAGCCGGTTTAGGTGGTGCCGATAAATTGGTATCAGATACAGTTGAAATAAAAGATAATAAAAAGATATTTGAAATTATTTTACCAACTAACAATTATCGTGTGGAAAAAATGAGTCTATATAATGATACAAAATTTTCACTAACAAAAGCAAATAGATTAGGTACCCTTGGAAAAACAACACCAACTTCTAAAAAGATAGGTCTAATAGAAAATGTACAAAGTATTGATGAACTATACAACAAACATGATATTAAATTTGAAAAAGAAGAAGATAGACTAATATTTACCGGTAGATTTATTAGAGGAACAGATGTTAATATAATTTTATATAAAAATATGACTTCTAAAATTTACAATGTAAAAGTAAGTAAAAAGCCATATACTGCATTATGTGTTGATATTTTTACAGAAGATGAAGATAAAAATGGTATTGTAATAAATAAGTATATTAATAGTGATGGCCTAAAAGGTAAATATTCTATATATTTAGAAATAGACAAAAAGATATATAATACTTTAAAGAGTGTTGAGTTTTAATATTAGCTACAATAATGAAAATTAAAATAATAAAAGGAAAGTTTTACTTTCTTTTTTTACTTATAAGGAAAGTTCTCCCTATTTTTATAAAAAGCAGCATATGTTATTAGCGAACAATTGTTTTAGGAATATAATAAAATTGTTCTTGTAAAGATGGAGGTGATTTAAGTATAATAGCAAGATAATACCAATATTGTATGAATATAAACAAATAAGATATCAATGTAATTATAAATACCGTGTATGAATAATTAAAATACATTATCAAAGTTAGTAAGGAATAAAAAAGAGTACGGTAGCGACTATCGGAATTTAAGCCTATGGAGAATAAGGGTTACCTTATCTGTGAAGTAGGAAACTTAGGAGGCAACGACTGAGACGAATTAAAACTTGTTTTAATTCTTTTGTTCTATATTAGAAATTTGTAGTTTTGTAGATATTCGGTAATGCAGGAGTTGGTCCAGTTAGTCCAATTAATCCTTGAGGTCCAGTAGGCCCAGTAGCTCCAGTAGCCCCTGTAGGTCCAGTAGGTCCTGTTGGTCCACCACTAGGTCCGGTTGGTCCAGTAGCTCCAGTAGGCCCCATACAGAATACAACTCTATTTCTTGGGTGTTTTGGACAATCTCTATCATCATCAAATAAATTATCTCGTCCACAACAATTGTTGTTCATAAAAATATTCTCCTTTCAATATAAAATATGCAACTATATTAAAAAAATAAATAATAATTACCTATTTACTATATTAAATGAATATAATGAAAAGAGGTGAAATATGCAAACTTATATAGTTAAAGAAGGAGATACATTATATGGAATAAGTGGACAATTTGGAGTTCCTATACAAGATATAAAAGAAGCTAATAATTTAACATCTAATAGTATTATAAAAGGACAAGCTTTAAAAATCCCAACAACAGAAACAACTATTATATATATTGTTAGGAGGGGAGATAGTCTATATTCTATTGCACAAAAATATAATACAACAGTAGCTGAATTAATTAATATTAATGATTTAAAATCTGCAAATTTAACAATAGGACAAGAACTAAGAATTCCGATTAAAACAGAATCAAATTATATTACTTATACAGTTGTTAAAGGTGATGACTTGTATTCAATTGCTAATAAATATAATACTACAGTAAATGAAGTGAAAAAACTAAATAATTTATCTACTAATCTGTTATCAATAGGTCAAAAATTAAAGATACCAATAAAAAATATGGCTCCTATACCTGAAGTGGATTATATGACATATATAGTACAAAGTGGTGATAGTTTATATAAAATAGCTAAAGAGTTTAATATGACTGTGAATGAATTAATGGAAATTAATAACCTAAAAAATACAAATTTAACAATAGGACAATTATTAAAGGTGAAAAAAACAACTAGTAAAGAACAGCCTGGTATTATAGAAGAATGCTTTGGAGAAGGATACATAAAGCCTACTTATCAAATGTATACTGTCAAAAGTGGAGATAGTCTTTATACAATTGCTAAAAAATATAATACTAGTATAGAAAATTTAAGAGCGTTAAATGGTTTGAATACAGATGACTTGTCAATCGGTCAAGTATTAAAGATAAAGGAGATTACACAATGAATTTAATTACTTATGAAGAATTTAAAAAAACGGAAGAATATAAAAAGTTTATTGAAGAAAATCCAGATAAAGGTTATCTGAAGATCCAGGCCTTTACTGCCTACCAGGCTATTCCAATAGAAAATGCAGAAATCTTAATCACTAAAGACATAGAAAACGATAAAGTAATCTTTTTTCAAGGAAAAACAGATTCAAGTGGAATCATAAATAATATTGAATTGCTAGCTCCAACAGGAATAGTTGATTTAAAGGCTCAAGAAATACCAAAATATACAACATATGATTTGACAGCTATTCATGAAGGATATGAGACTATAAAAAAATATGAAATAGCCATGTTTGGTGGTGTAAGAGTAATCCAATATATTAAAATGACATCAGAAACAGAATCAATGGGTGATATAAATGCAGATTAGAGTTCCCACTATTCCTACTAATATAGTTGTGCATTTAGGCCCCCCTGATGAAGCAGCTAAAAATATCACAGTTCCTTTTGTCGAATATATTAAAAATGTTGCGTCAAGTGAAATATATCCTAATTGGCCAACTGATGCCATAAAAGCAAATATCTTAGCTCAAATATCTTTTGCCTTAAATAGAGTATATAATGAATGGTATAGATCACAAGGCTATAATTTTGATATTACAAGTAGTCCAATCTATGATCAAATGTTCATAGAAGATCGTGAATTCTATGAAGTAATTACAGAAATAGTAGACAATATTTTCAACAACTATATTATTAAAGATGATCAAGTTCAACCATTATTTGCTCAATATTGTGATGGCAAAACTGTAACATGTGAAGGACTTTCTCAATGGGGTTCAGTAAAATTAGCTGGTGAAGGAAAAAGCCCATTAGATATATTAAAATATTATTATGGTGATAATATAAAATTAATTTATAATGCCCCAGTAGAAGAAAATATTATGTCATATCCAGGATTTCCACTAAAAGTAGGAACAGCCGGAGATATGGTAAGAATAATAAAAACACAACTAAATAGAATTAGTAACAATTATCCAGAAATTCCAAAAATCTTAGATGAAAGTGAATATTATACAGTAGAAACAGAAGCTGCTGTAAAAAAGTTTCAAGAAATATTTAACTTGATACAAAATGGTGAAGTAGATAAAGAAACTTGGTATAAAATTAAGTATATATATAATGCAGTAAAAAAAATATCTGACCTATATTCAGAGGGAATATCTAAAGAAGAAGCTACTTTATTATTTAGTAAAGTTTTACAAAAAGGAGATACCGGATACTATATTAATACTCTTAATTATTTAATATCTACTATAGCTTATTTTGATAAAGATATTCCGTTATTAAATTTAACTGATACTTATAATCAAAATACTATAGATATGGTTATGGCCTTCCAAGAAAAATATCATTTACCAGTAACAGGAATAGTAGATGCAGCTACTTGGAAGATAATTAAAGAAGTATATGAAAAAACAATAAACACACTTCCAAAAGAATATTTAATTTATGAGGATGAATTCTATCCAGGACTTTTTCTATCAAAAGGTATGGATGGGGAGCCCGTAAGAAGATTACAAATGTTTCTTTTAAAAATCTGCAGGAAAAATCATAGTATCCCAGGTGTAAGAGTAACAGGTGTTTTCGATACCTTAACAGAACAATCAGTTAAAAAAATTCAAAAAGATGCGAATATTCCGGTAAGTGGAGTAGTAGGTCCAGCAAGTTGGTATAGAATAGTTGAATTATCAAAAGAGTAATTTATAAAACTTAAAGCATATAATGAAAAGGAGGTAAGTTATGAATTATGAAAATTTAACAAACGATGGAATTATAGAGACTTTAAATAATGGTAATGTCTGTATTTTATCAGTCTCTAAAAAAAATATTCCATACAGTATACCAATGTATTATAACTACGAAGTAAAAGATGATGTTATTTATATAAAATTGAGACCAAAAAAAAATAGTAAACAATTAGAATATGTTAAAAATAATCCTAATGTTTGTTTATTATTTGATGATAAAAGTTATGATACATTTAATACTGTAATTATAAAAGGAGAAGCTAAAGTCATAGATGAATCATCTGAAGAAATAATTGTCATAAAAGCAAAAGAAGTAACTGGTAGAAGTTATTAATATATAGATGCTTAGATTAGATAATATAAAATACTAAAACTAGTTTTATATTATCTTTTATTTTGATATAATAAAACTAGAAAAGAGAATGTATATGATAGTAAACAAAAGGATAACTGAAATAAGAAAATATTTACAAAGACAACAAGAAAAAATTATCTTTGAAATAATAATTAAAAATTATAATAATACTAATTTTTATATAGCTTTAGTCTTTAATACAAAAATAGAGAAATTTAAAGTTGTATATGTCCCAATAGATATAATAGATAAAAAAGTAAATGACTATGTATGTTATCAATTTATAAATATCTTAGAAGTAAAATATATTATAGATACTATCTATAATTCTAAAGATAAATATAAAAATGAAGAAGTAAGAGATAAAACTAATAAAGAAATAGCTGACTACTATATTGAAATAAATATTGATATTAAAGACGAAAAATATACTTTTAAAACTACTAAATATATACCAAAAGAATGGTTATTTATGTTTGATTGTATTGTTATTATGTTTGAACATATTCCTAATATAATGAATGAATTATGTAAAGATATTTTAGCGGTACTTACAAATTCAGAAAAGCTAATTTTATATAATATATCGGTACCATTTGATATTAAAACTGATAATATAGATAATCTGTTTAATAAACCAAATAAGGAAAAGGGAATAGAATATTATAAAAAAGGTGAAGTTAAATATCTTGAAAAAGTAAATAATAAATACTTTTCTATTATTAAAAATCATATTGTAATAATTGAATATAATAATAAAACAAAAACTCTAAATACTTTTTGTGATTGTTCATCCCATATTCATGGAAAACATATTTATGCGGCAGTTTGTGCAATAAGAAATAAAGAAAAAAAGCCTTTTACTAAGTTAATGTTATTAGAAGATAAAAATAATATTGATACTGCCAAATACTATTTATGTTACGGAATAGAAAATGACAATTTAAAGGTAATTGATGTTAATGAAAAACTTTTATTACCTATAAGTTTAATTAAAGAAGGACATTTAAAAATAATAGAAGATAAACAAAAGCTACTAGAAAATATCATCACTAAATAATAATTTACATATTTTTACATACTTATTTTACAAATTATTGTAAAGAAAAATAATGAATGCTATAATCAGTTAAGAATAGAAATTAAGATAAGTAGGGTGAAAATATGGATATTATAGACATTTTCTATAATCAAATTATAAAAGAAGCAACAAAGAAACAAATTAATTCATATGGTAAAAGTAATATAGTATTTTCAACTATTATTAAAGAAGATAATATTTACTATGAAGCAGAAAAAGATGATGAAAATCTAATTATTCCAACACTAATTATAAAAGATAAAAATAAATTTAATAATCTATTAAAATTATATGTTGAAAAAGCTAAATTATTTTATAATGATATTAATGACTTAGAAAATTTATATGAAGTAAATGAAAATGATAACAAGGAAAAATTTATAATGACTCGTCTATGGGCTAATGCTACTTTTGAAGATTTTCAAGATCCAATAAATTTCTTAGTTAATAGAATAAACTTTTTTGATACAAAACTAAAATTTGATTCTAATTATTTATATTCATCAATATTAAAAAGCACTATAAATGTTAATTTAGAAAAGGATATAATTGATAATGAAACTCCTTATAAACTAAAGACAACTTTAACGGATGATAATAATAATTATATAGAGTTACCTAGTGTAAAAATAGGAATAAGTAATGATAAAGCTTATATATACGCAATTCAAAAGGAAAATAAAATTGATTTTAAAGAAAGGCATTTTGGTAAAATGATAAATAGAGCTCTATACAAAACAAAAGAAGGATTTGATGAAAGTACTGATAACTATGAACTCTACGATAGTGGTAACTTAAAAGATATAACACCAAGCTTTTTATTAGTTGCTAATATATGTATGAAAATATTAGAACAAAATGGAATCAATGAAATAATTATTCCTTCAATATTAATAGAAAGATATAATAGTAGAAACATAAAATATAATCATATTAAAACTAATAAACTAGATAATACTAAAGATAAAGAAATTATCTATAAAGAGTATGAAGATAATATAGAATCTAATGATAATATTCAAACTAACTTAACAAAAAAATTACTAAGAACTTTTAGAAGGTTAGTTTATCATCACAGTAATATGGATATAACTTCATATCCATCAGAGCTAGACACATCGCTTCATATCAAGTTTAATCATACTAAAGATATTTGTAATAATAAATTATTAGATGAAACATATAATGTAGAAAATAATAGTAACAAAACTAAGTAATATTTGCTAGTTTTGTTTTTTTTGATAAAATGGAAAAACCGCAGAAAGGGTGATACAGTGAGTCATCAAACATTTATAATTAGAATTTTAGTGTGTTTTATTTTAAGTACAATAATTGGTATAGAAAGACAATACAGACATAGAATGGTTGGATTAAGGACTAATGTCTTGGTAAGTCTTGGAGCATTTATGTTTATGTGTGTTTCCCTTGGTATAGAAACAACTGACAAAACAAGAATCGCTGCTCAAATAGTATAAGGAATAGGTTTCTTAGGAGCTGGTGTAATTTTAAGAGATGGTAATAAAATTAAAGGTTTAAACACAGCAGCTACTTTATGGTGTGTAGCATCAATCGGTGTTTTAAGTGCATCAGGATTATTACTTGAAGCAACAGTCGGAACATTTTTAGTATTATTTTCTAATATTTTATTAAGGTCAATTGCTCAAAAGATTATGGATAAATCAAAGCAAAATTCAAAGGAAGAATGTGTAATTAGAATTTCTTGCGAAAAAGATATCGAAGCTACTATCAGAACAACCTTAACAAAATTAATAGATAAAAATAACCTTAATTTAGAAAGTTTAGAACGAAGTACAATAACAAAAGATGGGGTAAAGTTAAAAACCATAATAATAACAACTAGAATCGAAGAAGTAGAAAATATAATCAATAAACTAAGTGCTATACCAAAAGTTACTTCTATATCTTGGAAACATCAAAAATATGTAAAAACAGATAATGAGGATGATGAAGATGAGGATACATTGGAATCTTTAGAAGAAAGCAACAATGACTAATTGGCACTCACACTTGACAACTGCTAATAAGAGTGCTATAACATAAAGTGAAGGGGTAATAATTAGGAGATGAATAAATAATGAAAAAGAAAGAATTTAAATCAGAATCAAAAAGATTATTAGACTTAATGATTAACTCAATCTATACAAATAAAGATATATTTTTAAGAGAGTTGATTTCTAATGGTAGTGATGCCTTAGATAAATTATATTATCGTTCACTTACAGATAAAAATGTAAAAATAAAGAAAAGTAATTTAGAAATAAACTTATCTTTTGATAAAGAAGAAAGAACTATCACTATATCAGATTTTGGTATTGGTATGAATGAAGAAGAACTAGAAAAAAATCTTGGTACTATCGCAAAAAGTGGTTCTCTAGCTTTTAAAGAAAATGTTGATAAAAAGAAAGATATTGATATAATTGGTCAATTCGGTGTTGGCTTCTATTCAGCTTTTATGGTAAGTAAAAAAATAGAAGTTATATCAAAAAGCGTTGATAGTGATATAGCTTATAAATGGGTATCATCTGGAGCCGATGGGTACACTATTGAAAAGACAGAAAAAGATGAAGTGGGAACAACTATTAAATTATATTTAAAAGATGATATAGAAGAAGAAAACTATAGTGAATATTTAGATGAATATAAATTAAAGACTCTAGTAAAAAAATATTCTGATTATATAAGATATCCAATTAAAATGGAAGTTACTAATCACAAATTAGTAGACGAAAAGGAAAATAAATACGAAGATATAAAAGAAATAGAAACTCTAAATAGTATGATTCCTATCTGGAAGAAAAATAAAAAAGATGTAAAAGAAGAAGATTATAATAATTTTTATATGGATAAGTTTAATGATTATGAAAAACCATTAGATATTATAACTTCATCAGTAGAAGGAATTTGTACATATAAATCACTATTATTTATACCTAGTCATACTCCATATGATTATTATACAAAAGAGTATGAAAAAGGATTAAGTTTATATGCAAATGGTGTCTTAATTATGGACAAATGTGCTGATTTATTACCGGATTATTTTAGTTTTATAAAAGGTGTTGTTGATACAGAAGACTTACCATTAAATATCTCAAGAGAAATTCTTCAAAAGTCAAACAACTTAAAATTGATTGCTAAAAACATTGAAACTAAGATAAAAAAGTCATTAGAAGATATGCTTAAAAATGATCGTGAAAAATATAATGAGTTTTTCAAAAATTTTGGTATTCAATTAAAGTATGGTGTTTATAATAATTTTGGAATGGATAAAGATAAACTAAAAGACTTAATTATGTTTTACTCGTCAAAAGAAAAGAAATTAATTACTCTAAAAGAATATGTAGATAATATGAAAGAAGATCAAGAAGTAATCTACTATGCAAGTGGAACGAGCGTTGATGCCGTCGATAAATTGCCTCAAGTTGATCAAGTAAAAGATAAAGATTATGACATATTATATTTAACAGAATATGTAGATGAATTCGCAATTACTGCTTTGCAAGAATATGATAAAAAACATTTCACAAATGTTGCGAATGAAGAATTAGATCTAGATACAGCTGAAGAAAAAGACAAAGTAAAAAAATTAAATGAAGAAAATAAAGAATTGTTAACTTTGATGAATGATGAAATTAAAGAAGTAAGTGAAGTTAGATTTACTAATAAACTAAAAAATCACGCAGTATGTTTAACAACAAAAGGTGATGTTTCCATAGAAATGCAAAAGGTATTTGATTCAATGCCTAATGAAATGGGAATTAAAGCCCAAACAATTCTAGAGATTAATGAAAATCATCCTATTGCTAAGAAATTGCAACAATTATATAAAGATAATAAAGATGAATTAAAAAGTTGTACAAAGATACTTTACTCAGAAGCTAGAATGATAGCTGGTCTTCCAATTGAAGATCCAACAGAAATATCTAATTTAATTTGTGAGGTTATATCTAAATAAGAAGAATAATTTTCTTCTTTTTTTTGTTTATAAGGAAAGTTCTCTCTATTTTTATAAAAAGCAATATAGGCTATCAACAAACAAATGTTTTAGAAATATAATAAAATTGTTCTTGTAAAGATGGAAGTGATTTAAGTATAATAGCAAGATAATACCAATATTGTATGAATATAAACAAATAAGATATCAATGTAATTATAAATACCGTGTATGAATAATTAAAATACATTATCAAAGTTAGTAAGGAATAAAAAAGAGTACGGTAGCGACTATCGGAATTTAAGCCTATGGAGAATAAGGGTTACCTTATCTGTGAAGTAGGAAACTTAGGAGGCAACGACTGAGACGAATTAAAACTTGTTTTAATTCTTTTGTTCTTATAATAAATATAAGAATAATAAAAAATCAATCATGAGATACACTAGCAAATCTTTAAAACATTTGTTATAATATAAAAACACAGCAGAAATTATATATAAACAAAAAAGCGATATAGAAAGGATGACATAAGTGCTAAGTACGGAATATAAAACAGGTTATGTAGTAGGAAATAATAAAGGAATAAACGATGGAAACTTATTAGTAGATCCATATCCATATACAAATTATGGAGATGCAGATTATATGAATGGATATAAAAATGGTTATCTAAGAGGTTATTTTGATAGAGTAAAAGAAAAAAGAGCCACTGCAAGTCAGAAAACTATAGAAATAATAAACAATCAATTAAGAAAAATCTCCGAAATCATTTCTGAAGAAAATACAAAGGAACAACAAAAAACAAAATAAAAGTCTCATCTGAGATTTTTTCTTTTTGAATAATAATAGATGATATAAAAACTCCCTAGATTTATTTTTTATTATGATATATAATTAGATAAGAATAGGAGAGATTGGTATGGCAAAAGCGTTAACAAAGAAAGAATTAAAAAATATAGATGCTTATTTCAAGGCGGCAAATTATTTATCAGCAGGGCAATTATACTTACTAGATAATCCATTATTAAGAAGAAAATTAGAAATAACAGATATAAAACCTAATGTAGTTGGTCATTGGGGAACTGCACCAGGGCAAAACTTTATATATATCCATTTAAATAGAATTATTAAAAAATATAATTTAAAAATGATTTATATATCTGGGCCAGGTCATGGTGGACAAGCAATGGTTGCGAATAATTATTTAGATGGAACATATACAAAATTTTATCCTAATATAACAGAAGATGAAGATGGAATGAAAAAATTATTTAAACAGTTTTCTTTTCCAGGAGGTATATCATCCCATGTTGCGCCAGAAACACCAGGCTCTATTAACGAAGGTGGAGAACTTGGTTACAGTCTTTCACATGCATTTGGAGCAGTTTTAGATAATAAAGATTTAATTGCTGCATGCGTTGTAGGAGATGGTGAAGCAGAAACAGGACCACTCGCAACAAGTTGGCACCTTAATAAATTTTTAAACAAAAAAAATGATGGAATAGTACTACCGATTCTTCATAGAAATGGATATAAGATAGCTAATCCTACTGTATTTGGTAGAATGAGTGAAGAAGAATTAGAAAATTTCTTTACAAGTTGCGGTTGGGATCCATATTTTGTAACTGGAAAAGATCCAATGAAATTACATGAAGATATGGCTGAAGTCTTAGATGATATAGTAAAACAAATAAAGAAGATTAAAGAAAAAGATAAAACTAAAATTAAGTATCCAATGATTGTTTTAACAACACCAAAGGGTTGGACAGGGCCAAAACAAGTAGATGGAAAAGAAATAGAAGGAAGCTTTAGATCACATCAAGTTCCAATAATAGTAAATAAAGATGTCCCAGATAATCTTCCATTATTAGAAAAATGGTTAAAAAGCTATCATCCCGAAGAACTATTTGATGAAAAAGGAAGACTAAATAAACAGTTAAAAGAATTAGCGCCTACACCATCAAAGTGTATGGGAGCAAGTTCATATGCAAACGGAGGATTATTATTAAAAGAACTTATTACTCCAAATTGGGAAGATTATGGAATAGATGTAACGTCTCCTGGTGCCATAACAAAACAAGATACTATGGAGCTAGGAAACTATATTAGAGACTTATTTAAATTAAATGATAAGAATAAAAACTTTAGAATATTTGGACCTGATGAGGCACTATCAAATAGATTTAATCATGTCTTTGAAAGTGAATCTAGAACTTGGGATTCTAAAATATTAAAAAATGATGAGTTTTTATCTAATGATGGTAGAGTTATGGATTCTTATTTATCAGAGCATGTATGTGAAGGAATGTTAGAAGGTTATCTGTTAACAGGAAGATATGGATTTATTCATAGTTATGAAGCATTTGCTAGAATAATCGACTCAATGATATCACAACACGCTAAATGGTTAAAAGTAACTAAACAAATTCCATGGAGAAAAGATATTGCGTCTTTAAATGTTATGCTAGTATCTCATGTATTCCAACAAGATCACAATGGTTATACACATCAAGATCCGGGACTTTTAAATCATTTAATAACTAAAAAAAGTGATATTATTAGAATGTATTTACCACCAGATGCAAACTGTTTATTATCATGTTTCGACCACTGTATAAAAACAAAAAACCACATTAATGTAATTGTTGCGAGTAAACATGTAAGACCACAATGGTTAACAGTAAAAGAGGCTAAAGCACACTGCAAAAAAGGAATAGGTATTTGGGATTTCGCAAGTGATGATTGTGAAAATCCAGATGTTATAATGGCTTGTTGTGGTGAAACTCCTACATTAGAAACTTTAGCGGCTGTTGATATATTAAGAAAATGTGTAAAAGGTATTAAAATAAGAGTAATAAACGTTGTAGATCTACTTAAATTACAAGCTACTAATCCACATGGATTAAGTCAAGAAGAATACAATAAACTATTTACTAAAAATAAACCAATTATTTTCAACTTTCATGGTTATCCTGGATTGATACATGAATTAACCTTTGATAGAGAAAATAGAAATATATTAGTACATGGCTATCAAGAAGAAGGAACAATAACAACTTCATTTGATATTAGAGTTCAAAATGAAATAGACAGATTCCATTTAGTAATTTCTGCATTAAAAAATATTCCAAAATATCAAAAAAATGCAGATGTATTAATTGATTGGTGTAATGACATGTTAAAGAAACATAAAAAGTATATAACAGAGTTCGGTGAGGACATGCCATATATAAAAGAATGGGTATGGGAAGAAAATAAATAGGCATAAAACTATTTAAATGTGCTATAATTAGTACATGGAGGAAAAATTATGAAAAAAAATAGTAAGACTGTAAAAACTGTAGTGAGTATTATTGCAGGTGTAATTGCGTTTTTTATAACTTATATGGGTGTAACTGAAATAACTAATAAAGAAGCAAACACTAAAAAATATAGCTCGAATGGATTTAATATTACTTTACCAGACAATTTTTACGAAAAAGATTTAGCGTCTGTTACTACATATCTTGAAAGTGAAAAAGTTATTGTTACAGCTTTAAAAGAAGAATTTTCTATTTTAGGGACTGCAGGAATTAGTGAAGATTCATCATTAGATGATTATGCAGAAGCAGTTGCTAAAAACAATAATCTAACAATAGATTTAAAAGAAATCAATAACACTGATTATAAGTACTTTACTTATGAAAGAACAAATTCAGGGAAGACATTCTATTATATGGGTGTAGTTTTAAAAAGTAATGATTCTTTCTGGTTAGTAAATTTTGCCTGTGAAAAGAAGAATAAAGATGAATATCATGATAAGTTTATTAATTGGGCAAAAACAATTAAAGTAGATTAATAAAAAAATATTAGATTTGTAAATTGAAGTAGTTTATACCTCTAATTTAAAAGATAATAGTGATATTGAAATTACCTCTGAATATTAAAATTTAACAAAAGCGGAAATTTAGGAATTAACTAAACAAATTAGTTAATTCTTTTTTTTGTATTATTTCAAAAAAATTGCATAAACTAAAAATAATTAG
Organism: uncultured Bacilli bacterium; assembly: GCA_934162665.1. Classification (GTDB taxonomy): domain Bacteria; phylum Bacillota_I; class Bacilli_A; order RF39; family UBA660; genus RUG14670. The sequence continues at coordinate 25,168 of CAKPJN010000008.1, read as the reverse complement.
CACTCACACTTGACAAGTGCTAAAAATAGTGGTATAACAATATATGAAAGGAAGATGATATATATGGATTTAATTCCAAGAAAATTTTATTTAGATGATATTTTTGATGATTTTATAACTTCAAAGAAGGAGCAAGCAATGAAATGTGATATTTATGAAAAGAATGGTTCTTATCACATAGAGATGGATATTCCAGGTTTTGATAAGAAAGATATATCACTAGAAGTAAAAGATGGATACTTAACTATTAAAGCTGAAAAAACCGAAGAAAATAATGAAGAAGATACAGATAAAAATTATATTCGTCGTGAAAGAAGTTATGGAAAATATGAAAGATCATTTTATCTAGGAGATCTAGATCAAGACAAAATAGATGCTGAATTTTCAAATGGTATGTTAAAAATCGTTGTTCCTAAAAAAGAAACAATTGATAATAAAAAAATAATTGAGATAAAATAATAATAGCCTATTTTTAATAATAGGCTTTTTTTCTTTTAGATTTAATAAATTATGGTTGTTTTAATAGAAAATATAAGTTATAATAAAAGACGTTGGAGGGATATTATGGCAAAAGAAGATAATAAAACTATAGAAAAGAAAGAAACAAAAAAAACTACTAAATCAGAAAATATTCATGAAGTAGTTATAAAAATTGAGGGAGATTCTTGGACAAAAGCAGTAGATAATGCTTTCAAGAAAGAACAAAAAAATGTAAAAATAGATGGATTTAGACCAGGTAAAGTACCTAGAGATATTTATGAAAAAAATTTCGGTAAAGAACGTTTATTTTTAGATGCTGCAGATTCACTATTACAAGAAGCATATATTAAAGCTCTTGATGAATCTAAATTAATTCCAGTTGTACAACCTGCAGTTGATTTAAAAAGCATTGATGAATCTGGTGTTGAATTCATATTTAAAATTATTACTACACCAAAAGTAAACATAAAGAAATATAAAGGACTAAATGTAAAACCTGAAAAAGTAGAAGTAACAGAAGAAGAAATCAATCATGAACTTGGACATTTATTAGAAAAGTATACTGAACTTGTAACAAAAGATGGAAAAGTAGAAAATGGTGATGTTGCGATTATCGACTTTGAAGGATTTAAAGATGGAGTTGCTTTCGATGGTGGTAAAGGAGAAAACTATTCTCTAGAAATCGGTTCTAATACATTTATTCCAGGCTTTGAAGATCAAGTAATCGGAATGAAGATAGGGGAAGAAAAGGATCTTAATGTTACATTCCCAGAAGAATATGGCGTAAAAGAATTAGCTGGAGCTCCTGTTGTTTTCAAAGTAAAAGTAAATGAAATTAAGACAAAAGAACAAAGAAAACTAGATGAAGATTTCTTTGAAGATTTAGGAATGGAAGGAGTAAACTCTGAAGATACACTTAAAGAAGAAATTAAAAAATCCATTTCTGCTCAAAAAGAAATGGACGCTGAGAATAAATATGTTGATACATTACTAGAAGAAGTATCTAAGAATGTAGAAGTAGATATTCCAGAAGAAATGGTAGAAGATGAAGTAGAAAGATTAATGAAAAGATTCGAAGAACAAATGAAAATGCAAGGAATTAGTCTAGATTTATACTACCAATTCACAAATTCAAAAGAAGAAGACTTAAGAAATCAACTTGAAAAAGAAGCATATACTAATGTTTTATATAGATTAATGCTAGAAGAAATAACTACTCTAGAAAAAATCAAAGTAACAGAAGAAGATGCTAGTAAAGAAGCTGAAGAATTAGCTAAAAAATATCAAATGGAAAAAGAAAAATTCTTAAACCAATTTGGTGGACTAGACATGATTAAATATGATCTAGAAATGAGAAAGACTATTGAACTATTAAAAGAGTTAAATAAATAGCTCTTTTTTTGTTAATATAAATTGTAATATGACAAAATTATAATGTAATAAAAATGGTAAATTATATCTTCTATTATATGAATAAAAAGGTTAGATAATGAAGTGCCAGAATGAAATTAAATTAATAAAACAAAAGAAATTTATGATATAATTATATTATCCCAATTATAATGACAAATAAGATATATATAATATATTGAATATTTATTGGAGGTAAATATGGAAAAAATATTATTAACAATGGATGGCTATAATCAGTATATTAATGAAATAGAAAAATTAAAGAATAGACTTAAAGATAATAATTTATCAAAGAAACAAGCTTATGAAGAAGCACCCGGTGATGGATGGCATGATAATTTTAGTTTTGAAGATATTGTAAGAACAGAAGAAAATTTATTATCTCAAATAGAGAATATGATTAAAATTAATACAAAAATTGAAATAATCAAAAGAAAAACCAATAATAAGAATATAGTTGATATAGGAGATAACGTAAGATTAAGATTGACTTATGATGATGGAAGCATAGAAGAAGATGATTTTGAATTAAATGCTAATTATAATACGAAACATTTACAAGAAATATCAGTTAATAGTCCATTGGGAAAAGCAATTTATCATAAAGAAATAAAAAAAGCATATACTTATCAAGTCAATGATATAGTAATAAAAGTTGAGATACTTGATAAAAATAACTGAAGTTTTTCTCTTTTTCTTAACTTTTGACTTTAATCTAGTTGTGTTATAAAATAATATCCAATCTTCTACAAGTTGAATATATTCTTGTAAAGATGTAATATTATTATTGTACAAAGTTTCTTTCTTAAGAAGTGAGTGCCAACTCTCTATTGGAGAATCATCAATTGGAGTACCTTTTATGCTCATAGAAATTTGAATTCCTCTTGATTCACAAATAGCTTTGTACTCATAAGATGTATATTGGAATCCTTGATTGCTGTGAATGATAAGTCCATGTACATCTTTTTCTTTTAATAAGGCATCATTTAAAGTATCTATAACTAATTTTAAATCATTGAACCTAGATATTTTATATGCAACTACATGTCTATCATATAAATCTATTATTGTAGATAAATACGCTCTAGTTCCTTTAAATATTAAATATGTTATATCAGTATCCCATACTTTGTTTAATGCATCAGTTGTAAAATTTCTATTTAATAAATTAGGTTTAACATTATCTTCAATTTTTGTATTCTTATGTTTGATTTTGGCTTTTCTTATATATTCAGCTATTAAATTATATTTTTTCATTATTCTTAATACCTTCTTTCCATTCATAACTACACCATATTTTAGGAGTAAACCTTCAACAATCCTACGATATCCATATGTACCTTTAGAATCATCAAATATTTCTTTTATTATCAAATAATGATAATAATCAGGAACTTCCTTATTTCTATACTTATAATAAGCTTTAGGACTTATATTAAGTACGGCACACATGTTAGTAAGTTTATAACTATTTTTATACAAGGTTATAAATGTTACTTTCTCTCTCGTTGTGCCTTGAGGAAGGCCTGGTATTTTTTAGTATTTCATATCTTTCTTTCCAATCTTCTAAAGTCACCGGTTTTTTATGATGACCTCTTTTATGATTTATATCATTTGCTAATGACCCTTGTTTTTGATATTTTCTTATCCAAGTATTTAAAGTATTATCAGGAATATTATATTTTTTCGCTACATTTCTATATCCACCATATTCACCAGATATATATGCATTATATACTTCATTTTTAAGTTCTTCGGAATATTTATCAAATTTTTGTCCCTTTGAAGCCACAAAAAATACACCTCTTTTCGGAAGTGTATTTTATCATATTTTTATTTGAACTGCTTTTTTTATTGATGTCTACTTTGTGGGGTGCAGTTCAATAAATAGCTCTTTTCTTTTTGGAAAAATAATGAAATTACCTAATTTTCCTTGTAATTTTTTTTAATTAATATATAATATTAAGGTATATTAAGTCTTGGAGGAATAAGCCTATGGAAACAGAAAAACAAATAGTATTATCAATGGACGATATGGTTATTTTTCCAAAAAGCGAAGTGCGTATGGAACTAGAAAGTACAGCTTATAAAGATATTTTATCAGAAATTGATTCAAGTGAAGATAAATTAATGATAATAGTAAATCCAATTGATAATGAAGATAAATCAGATTTAAGTGACATTACTAGCTTACCTAATGTTGGAGTATTAGCGTATTTAAAATTAAAAGTAGAAGTCCCAAATGGAAAAACCAAGATAATTTTAGAAGGCTTAAACAGAGTTAAAATAACTAAATATTTTAAAGAGAAAAACTTTTATACCGCAACTTATGAAGTCTTGAAAGAAGATAGTAGTGATATAAACTATGAAAATATATTAATAAAGGCTTTAGAAAAATATATAAATAAAGTACCATATATGTCTAATGCTGTTATTAGTCAATTAAACAATGCCAGTAACTTAGATGAATTATGCGATATCATTGCGTCTTTTTTACCAGTAAACTACAATAAGAAGAAAAAATATATTCAGGTAGTTAATCCTATTGATAGAACAAAACTATTAATTGAAGATATGAACAACGACTTAAAATATGTAGAATTAGAAAGAAGAATTGAACAAGAAGTTGAAAAAGAATTAAATGAGACACAAAAAGAATATTTTTTAAGAGAAAAAATCAAAATAATTCAAAAAGAATTAGGAGAAGTAAATAGTAAAACAGATGAAGTTGTAAAATTAAAACAACGCTGCAACAGTCTAAAATGTAATTCCAAAGTTAAAACAAGAATCAAAAGTGAGATATCAAGATATGAACTAATTAGTAGTAATTCACCAGAACTAGGTGTTATTAGAGATTACCTAGATTGGTTATTAAATCTTCCTTGGAATAAATATACCAAAGATATATCAGATTTAGATAAAGTTAAAGAAACCCTTGATAAAACTCACTTTGGTCTAGAAGATGTAAAAGATAGAATTATCGAATATCTTGCAGTTAAAAAAAATACCGGCAGTATTAAAAGTCCAATTCTTTGTTTAGTTGGTCCTCCAGGAGTAGGAAAAACTTCTCTTGCTTTATCAATTGCCAAAAGTCTAGGTAGAAATGTTACAAAAATTAGTGTTGGTGGTATAAATGATGAAGCTGAAATCATTGGACATAGAAGAACCTATATTGGAGCGAATCCTGGTAGAATTATCCAAGGTATAAGAAAAGCAGAAAGTGCAAATCCAGTATTTATAATAGATGAAATTGATAAAATGACTAAAGATATAAAAGGTGATCCTGCTAGTAGCTTATTAGAAGTGCTAGATCCAGAACAAAACTCAAAATTTTCAGATCATTATATCGAAGAAGATTTTGACTTGTCACAAGTATTCTTTATCGCAACAGCTAATTATATAGAACAAATTCCTTATGAATTAAGAGATCGTCTTGAGATAATAAATTTATCTAGTTATACAGAATATGAAAAATTAGATATTGCCAAAAATTATTTAATTCCTAAAAAGTTAGAAGAACATGGTCTTACTCCGTTACAAGTAGAAATAAAAGATGATGCAATTTTAACTTTAATTAGAAATTATACTAAAGAATCCGGAGTTCGTGAATTAGAAAGAGTAATTTCTTCTTTGTTTAGAAAAATTGTTAAAAAAATGTTAATAGAAAAAAGTGAAGCATTTTACTTAATTGATGATAATCTATTAGAAGATTTATTAGGTAAGAAAAAATATCATTATATGACTTCAATAAAAAATAAATTGCCAGGAATAGTAAATGGTATGGCTTATACTATTTTTGGTGGAGATATTCTTCCTATAGAAGCTACTTTATTTAAAGGAAATGGTAATTTGATTTTAACAGGTTCACTAGGTGATGTTATGCAAGAGTCATGTAAAATAGCTTTGGATTATGTAAAATCACATGCAGCAGACTTTGGTATTGATAATAGTATTTTTACTGAAAATGATATTCACATTCATGTTCCAGAAGGAGCGGTAAGTAAAGATGGACCATCAGCTGGAATAACTATTTGTACAACATTAATAAGCCTATTTACTAATACTACAATAGATAATAAAATATCCATGACTGGAGAATTAACTCTAAGGGGAAAAGTTTTAGGTATAGGTGGATTAAAAGAAAAAGTAATTGGAGCTTCACGTGCCGGAATTAAAAAAATATTTATACCTAAAGAAAACGAAGTCGATTTAGATGAAATACCTGAAGAAATAAGAGGCAACATTAAATTTAAATTAATAGATAATTACATTGAAATATATGAACAATTATTTGAAAGGGAGAAAGTCTGTGAATAAAAATGATTTTAATAAGAAAGCATATATTATAGGGTTAAAAAATCAATTACTTACTATGAACATTGAAGAACTTAATCAAATATATGTTAATAAAAATAATTATAAAAAATTCTTAGATACTAGCCTAGAACTTATAAATAATGAAGAAGGATATTTATTTTTAGATGAATCCATAATTTCTAATCTTCAAAAAATGTTTAACGATATAAGATTTAATTATGCAAAAAAAGAAGATATATCTGAAATAAATGAACTTATAGTAAATCTTAATAAAATAGAATATAATTCTTATGATGAAAAATATGAAAAACTTAGTAATTATATAAAAGAACAATTAGAAATAAGAAAAATATATTTATATATAGATAAAGAAACATTTCAAAAAATAATTATTTATGACGCAATTATATTTAACTTTCTTAATTCCTATAAAAATGAAATGATAACTTCAAATTATTTTTGTTCTAGCTTAAATTATTTAATATACTTTATGCCAGAATTATTTGAAAAAGAGTTACCAAGGAATAATGCTACATCAGCACTAAGTAGTCTTTTAGATACATTAGAAGATAGCAAAGTATTAAGGAAAAGCTTAAAAAAAAGAATTAAAAATGATTTAGAAGAAACTATGACCAATTTAGATAATATATTATTAAATGATAAGGTCTTAACAAAAAGAAAAGGAGAATAAATATTCTTCTTTTTTCATATTATAGTTTAGGAAAGGGGTATTATGTATGAAAAAAGTAATTACTTTTGATAAAAAATTAGAATTTAAATCTATGATTGGAGAGATTACATCTATTTCTTTAGAACATAATCTAAAATTTGTTGATCAAAGTAATATAGAAGGTAATTTTTTTATAGCAGGTACTTATAAATTAACAGAAGCTAGTCAAATTGAGGAAGATTTCTCCTTTGAATTACCGGTAGAAATAGCCTTACCAGAAACTATAGATTTAGAAACCTCAAAGATAGAAATAGATGACTTTAATTATGAAATTGAAAATGAAGATATAATGGTCTGTCATATCGATGTTTTAATACAAGGTGTAGAAGAAGTTGTTGAAATAGAGGAAGTAGAAAAAGAATTAAACGGAAAAATAGAAGAATCAACTTGTAAAGAAGAAAGAGAATGCGATGGTGATATAGAAAAAAGCCATGATGAAAACGATAATGGAATTAAGGATGTTGAACCAATAACTGAACCGATAGAAACAAATTTAAGAGATGAGCAAGAGGAAAATATTAGCTTAAAGGAAAAAGAATATGAAAAGGAGAATATGATTATGGATGAAAAAGAAAATAAAGAAGAAATAGAACAATTAATAGATGCAAATGTAGGATCGTTATTCTCATCATTTAGAGACGAAGATGAAACCTTCGCAACTTATTCTATCTATATTGTACGAGGAAATGAAACTATAGAAGAAATAATGGACAAGTATAAAGTAAAAAGAGAACAATTAGAAGATTATAATGATTTAACTAATATTCAAATAGGCTCTAAATTAATTATACCAACCACAAATGAATAATATTGAAAAAATAATAAATAGATATAATTGGAATCCACTTAAATATGAATTTAAAAAGAATGCAAAAATTATCCAAACAGAAGAAGGAAAATATGTCTTAAAAAAGAAAAGTGAAAATGTAAACAACATACACGATTATTTATATAATAGAAATTTTAATTACTATTTACCATTAGAAAAAGATGATGATGATTACGAAATATATCGTTATATAGAAGAAAAAAATATCTCTAAAGAAGATAAAGCAATAGATTTAATATATACTATAAGTATGCTTCATATTAAGACGACAACATACAGAGAAGTTTTATTGGATGATGTAAAAAAAATCTATGAAGATGTCTTAGCAAGAATTCAATATTTAAATGAGTATTATCATAATATTCAAGATTACATTGAATCAAAAATCTACTTTTCACCTGAGGAATATTTACTAATAAGACATATAAGTGCCATATACAATTCCTTGAATTTCTCATATCAAAATATTGAAAAATGGTATAAAATAAAAAGCAACTCCAAAAAAGAAAGAGTTGTTCAATTACATAATAATTTATCACTTGACCATTTCTTAGAAGAAGAAAATAGTTATTTAATTAGTTGGAATCATTCAAAAAAAGATATCCCGGTCTATGACTTCTTAAACTTTTATAAAAATGAATATCTTAACTTAGAGATGAATTCTTTATTTGATATATATCAATCAAAATACCAATTTTTAGAAGATGAAAAACTATTATTTTTCTCACTTATTGCTTTACCGCAAAAAATAGAATTAAAAAAAAGTCATTATTTAAATACTCAAATTGTCTCAAAATTAGTTAAATATGTAATAAAAACTAGAACTTTTATTTTAAAAGAAAATGAAAAATATCAAAAAGTTGATGAAAGCGAACAAGGAAAATAGAATAATAGCATTCAATCTAGTACAAACAAATATAAGTAAAAGTGATTGATAAAAAATTATAACAAGTATCATTATTAGAGCGGCTAACCAAATAGGGCTAGTTCTTCTTTTTTGTTTGCAATAACTACATCTACAAAAATGATTATGTTTTCCATTTTTATAATTCATAGACTTCACCTATAGTAATATATGTATAAATTAGTTAATAGTGAATTATTCTTTAAAAATATTGACACAAAAAAATAAAATGATATAATTGTTATTGATAATAGTTATCAATAAAGGAGCGATTATGTATACTAGAAATACCAAACAAAAAAGTATCATAATAGATACCTTAAAAGAAGATAAAACTCATCCAACGATAAAACAGTTATATAGTAATGTCAATAAAAAATCTCAGACATTAGGACAAGCCACTGTCTATAGAACAGTAAATAAATTGTTAAGTGATGGAAAAATAAAGAAGATAGCAGACATTAATGGGCTTGATCATTATGATGCAGATTGTAATCCTCATTATCACCTAGAATGTAAAAAGTGTCATAGAATAATAGATATTTATGATAATAGATACGAACGAGTAATCAAAGATATAGAAAGAAAATATTTTGTGAAAATAGATAATTCAAATATCGTATTTGAAGGAGTGTGCAAAAGTTGTAATGAAGAAATATAGATGTGAAATATGCGCTGAAATAATAGAAACAGAAGATTTTGAAAAACTAACATCATGTCCAATATGTAGCGCTCCAAAATCATTTTTAAAAGAAACCGATAACATTGTAGAAGAAGATTCTGAAGATGAATCATTTGATGTTCCAATTCCAATTTCTAAAGATAATCCCGCTATTGAAAGAATTGATGAAAAATGTATTAAATGCGGTAGATGTAGTTTTATTTGTAAAAAACAAGTTGGTATAAAGTATAATAAAAATAAAGTAATAGACCCTGTTTGTATCAATTGTGGACAATGTCTTCTTAATTGTCCAGTTGGAGCTATTGTTCCAAAATACTGTTATAAAAAAGTAAAAGATTATATAGAAGATACTGATAAAGTAGTAATCGCTTTTACATCTCCTGCAGTAAGAGTAGCATTAGGAGAAGCATTTGAGATGGATTCTGTAAATGTAGAAAATAAATTAGTATCGGCTTTAAAAAAGATAGGTTTTAATTATGTCTTTGATACAACATTTGGGGCTGATTTAACTATTATGGAAGAAGCTAGTGAATTAATAGAAAGAATTAAAAATAAGATTAATCTACCACAATTTACAAGTTGTTGTCCATCTTGGGTAAAATATATGGAAATCTATCATCCTAAATTATTAAATCATTTATCAACTTGTAAAAGTCCAATTGGAATGCAAGGAGCCATGATTAAGACTTATTTTAGTGATATGATGTCTATTCCTAAAGAAGACATAGTAACAGTTGCTATTACTCCTTGTACAGCTAAAAAATACGAAATATCGCGTGATGAAATTAAAGATGTTGACTATGTAATAACAAATAGCGAACTTGCCTTAATGATAAAAGAAGAAGAGTTGAATTTTAAAAGTTTAGAAGACATGGAATATGATAAAATAATGTCAAGGGGAAGTGGAGCCGGTGTAATCTTTGGAGCAAGTGGTGGTGTAATGGAAGCTGCAGTTAGAACGGCTTATCATTTCTTAACAGGAAAAAATCCAGAAAATGATTTGTTAGAATTCAAAAATGTCAGAGGCTATGATTTCCTAAAAGAAGCAACAATAACAATTGCTGATGATAATATCAGATTACTCATAGTCCATGGACTGAAAAACGTTGAATCTATTCTAAAAGATTTAGAAAATGGAACTTGTAAATATGACTTTATTGAAGTTATGAATTGTCCAGGAGGCTGTGTAGGTGGTGGAGGTCAACCGTTAGGTTCTATAAAAAACGCTAAGGAACAAATAGAAAAAAGAACTAAGGAATTATATCGTGAAGATAATAGTCTAAAAGTTAGAACTAGCTATGAAAATCAAGATATAATAGATATCTATAATAGTTTTTTAGAAAGACCTCTAAGTAGTAAAGCAGAAGAACTTTTACATACAAAGTATTCTGATAAAAGTAGTATATTAAAAGGTTAATCCTTTTTAATATAAATATATAATAATGAAGTAGAAAGAAGGTAAATTATGGAATTAAAAGGAAGCAAAACTGAAGCTAATTTAATGGCTGCATTTGCTGGAGAATCTCAAGCAAGAAATAAATATACTTACTATGCAAGTAAGGCAAAGAAAGATGGTTATGAACAATTAGCAGCTATCTTTGAAGAAACTGCAAATAATGAAAAAGAACATGCTAAAATGTGGTTTAAAGAATTACATGGAGGATCTATTCCAGATACTGCTACTAACTTAGAAGATGCAGCAGCAGGCGAAAACTATGAATGGACAGAAATGTATAAAGAATTTGCAGAAACTGCTAAAGAAGAAGGATTTAACCGTATTGCATTCTTATTTGAAAAAGTTGCTGAAATTGAAAAAGAACATGAAAAAAGATATCTTACATTATTACAAAATGTTAAAGATGATAGAATCTTCCATAAAGATGGAGATAAAATCTGGGTTTGTCGTAATTGTGGATATGTTTATGAAGGAAAAGATGCTCTAGAGGTATGTCCAGTATGTGCACATCCACAAAGTTTTATGGAAGTTAAAGCAGACAATTACGAATAAATTAGTTGAAAAGCTTAGGCTTTTCTTTTTTATGAAAATGCAAGCTCAATTTCCAATTCTTCATCAAATATTGCAATAGCTAGTAATATAGCCCAGCTATTAATATTAGTGCAGAAGCCGTAAAACTTAAATTAGTAAATACTTTTCTATTTAAGGTATCAGTGTGTTTTAAATTATTAACTCCTTTATACACGTCTATAAAAAAGTAAAGATATACAAGTAGGGCAATAGCAAATATAATTCTAATTAAATTTTGATATTTTTCTTTAGCAATCTTATCATTATAAATAATATATTTTCTTTCTACATAGTTACTGTAATAGGAAAGGGCAATTATTACTAAATAAATAATCCATATAAAATCTTCAATTTTTAGTTTTTCTAATAATTCTATCTTTTCATTCATATTAAATTATATTCTAAAAAATAAATAATATAATTTTATAGGTGATAATATGAACATAATACCTGATGTTTCAGCCAAAGCATTTAGTCTTAGCGCGGTAATAGTAGGATATTTATTAATAGACGATTTAACAGCCAATGAACAAAATGCCTTAGGAAATTGGTTAATGTTAACAGCTCAAGTATTATGTACAAATGCATTTTATAAGCAAGTTCAAGCTGAAAGAAGAACAACAACAGCAACCTCAATGTCAGCAGAAGAAAGTATAATTTTACTAAAGAAAATGGTAGATGCTTTAAATAGAGAAATAGAAAATTTAAAGAATACTAAACGTTAGAAGGGCCTTCAGTAATAGTAGTTGTTTCGATTTGAAAATATAAAAGACATATTGTTCCAGCCAACATAAAAACACTACCTAAAAGCCTTATCTCATATTCATCATTTCCGGGATGCTTTTGCACATCATGGTAATTCCTAATAAAAAAATACATATAGATAATAATTGTTACAATTAATACATAGAAAAATATTTTTTTTGCTCGTATATCAGCTTTTTTATTATTTTCACGTATATACTTTTTTACAAGTTCATCGCCGTATATATCTAAAGCTGAGACAACAATAAAAATTATCCATATAAAGTTTTCAAAACTTAGTCTCTTAATTTCATTTTCTTTTTCACTATTCATACTATAATTTTATGAACTTCAGCTACAAAAAAGAAATATAACAGTAACTATTAATTTTAATACCTAAAATAAAGTTGTTGCAAACAAATGTTTTGTATGATAAACTTTTAGTAAGAGAGGAAGTATAATATGAAAAAACCTGAACTACTTATTCCTGCTGGAGATATGGACTCATTATTACAAGCTATTCATAATGGTGCTGATGCTATATATATAGGAGGAAAAAACTATGGAGCTAGAAAATTTGCCCATAATTTTTCTAACGAAGAAATTAAACAGGCACTAGATTTATGTCATCTATATGATGTAAAACTTTATGTAACTATGAATACTTTAATAAAGGATAATGAAGTGGAAGACTTTTTAAATCAAGTTGAATACTTACATAAATTAGGTATAGATGCCATAATTATGCAAGACTTTGGTATGATTTGCCTAGTAAGAGAAAAATATCCTAACCTAGAAATACATGCATCAACACAAGCAAATAATTCCTCAGTTGATACAGTTAGATTGTTCCACAAACTAGGTGTAAAAAGAGTTGTTTTATCAAGAGAGTTATCAAAAGAAGAAATAGAAAAGATAGATGTTCCAATCGAAAAAGAAGCTTTTGTCCACGGAGCATTATGTATCAGCTATTCTGGATGTTGTCTAATGAGTAGTATGATTGGAACAAGAAGTGGTAATAGAGGTGAGTGTGCAGGAAGTTGCAGATTACCTTATTCATTGGAATATAAAAATAGAATAATTTCATCTAATAAATATCTTCTTAGTACTAAAGAATTAAACACTTCCAGAAAGATTAAAGAATTGATTGATAGTGGAATTGATAGCTTTAAAATAGAAGGACGTATGAAATCTAGCGAATATGTTGGCCTAATCACAAGATATTATAGAAATTTAATTGATGATAATAAAGAATTTAATATAGAGCAAGAAGAAAACAAGTTAAGAACTGTTTTTAATAGAGGATTTACTGAAGGACACATGTTTAATGCAAAACCATCTGAATTTATGAATAATAGTACTCCCAATCATATAGGATTAGAAATAGGCAAAGTAATAGAAATTACACCTAAAAAAATAAAAATTAAATTAAATAAAGAATTAAATCAATTAGATGGAATAAGATTTATTGAAAGCGGTAAAGGCTTAATTATTAATTACTTATATGATAAAAATGATAATTTAGTATCTAGCAGTAATAATATATGCTATATTGATAACAAAATAGATTTAAAAAGTTATGATACAGTTTCTAAAACATCTGATGTTAAACTAACTAAAGAGATAAATTCTTATAAAGAAAAGAAAATTCCAATCTCTATAAAGTTAATTGCAAAAGTAAATGAAAATTTAACTTTAGAGATGTCTGATACTAAAAATAATATATTAGTAAAATCTGATAAAGTAGAAAGTGCAACAACCTCACCAACTAATTTGGAAAAAATAAAGTATCAATTAGAAAAACTTGGAGGAAGTCCATTTAAATGTGTTGATATTGAAATAATAAAAGATGAAAACATTTTTATTCCTATAAAGGAATTAAATGAATTGCGTAGACTAGCAGTAGAAAAACTGATTGAAAAACGAATTCAAAATACAAAAGATATAGTTATTAAAACACTAGAATTTTCTCCATTAGTTGATTTTTATGCAACTAATTATAAATGTGCTAGTGTAAATAATTTAGATCAACTATTAACCTGTAAAAATTTAGGATTTGATATTATTTATACACAAGATTCATTATATGAAAAAGTAAAAGAAGATAAGAAAATCTATAAAATTATAAAAAGATGTCCATTTGATTTAAGAGCGTTAGTCACAAACAAATCTTTAATAAATGATTATTATCTTTTTGATAAAGATAAAGAAATAATAGGTGATTACGGCTTAAATGTTTATAATATCTACACAGCTTATTATTTATATAAATTAGGTTTAAAAAGACTTACTCTATCATATGAATTAACAGAACAAGAACAAGAAAAATTTTTTACTAATTTTTATAATAAATTTAACATTTGGCCCAATATAGAAATTATCTGTTATGGAAGAATAGAAAATATGATTATCAAAGATAACATCTTATCATTAAATAAAGATGATTATGATTATAATTTAATTGATGTAAGAAAAAGAAAATTTCCTGTCTATTTTGATGGAAGTAATACACATATATTAAATTATCAAAGTAAAACTATTGAAATACCTTTAACTATAAAAGATAAATTAAATATCAGATTTTGTTTTTACGATGAGAAAAAAGAAGATATAGAAAAAATTGTCAATGAATATTTTAATTAAACTTTTAGTATTAAAGTTAATAAATTTATGATAAAATAAAAATATAGATAGGAGTGATTTGAAATGAGAAAAAAAGAAAAAGAACAAGAAGAATTAAGAAAAGTGCCAATTAAAAACTATGTGATTTTAACGATTGCCTTTTTAGTTACTTTCTTAATTATCCTTTATTTATGTAATTGGTATCAAGTATATGATGAATATCAAAGAAAGACTCCTGTAATAAATGGCACACTATCAGAATTGACTAGTATAGAAGAATTAGAACATTATATTATGGAAAATCAAACTACTGTTATTTACATGTGCACTGCTAGCGATGATAATTGTAGAAACTTTGAGAAAGAATTTAAAAAATTAATAGAAAAAAAAGAATTACAAGATTCAATTATCTATTTAAATTTAAGCAACATTAATCAAGATGAATTTGTAAATAGTTTTAATTCTAATTACCAATATAAAGTAAAATTAACAAGTAACTATCCAGCAATTGTAATATTTGAAGATAATAAAGTTACTAATATATTACAAGGAACAAAAAAGCAAAAACTAACTATTGAAAAAACTAAACAATTTATTGAAATAAATAAAATAGGCGAGTAGTCTATTTTTATTAGAAAAGAGGACGTATATGAATAACATAGTTTTATATTCACCAGAAATACCCCAGAATACAGGAAATATAATGCGTACTTGTGTTGCAACAAACACTAAACTTCACTTGATTAAACCATTAGGTTTTGTTTTAGATGATGCTCATTTAAAAAGAAGTGGCGTAAATTATATTGATAAACTAGATTATACAATTTATGAAAATTTTGATGAGTTTAAGTCTAAAAATCCAGGGATTTATTATTATTTCACAAGATACGGTCATAAACCACATACTAGTTTTAATTATGAGAATCAACGAGACGAAAACTTATATTTCATCTTTGGAAAAGAATCAACTGGTATACCAAAAGAACTTTTAAAAAAGAATTTAGAACACTGCATGAGAATTCCCATGAGTTCAAATGTAAGAGCCTTGAATTTGTCAAATTGTGTGGCGATTGTATTATATGAAGCCCTAAGGCAACAAAACTATAATGATTTATTAAGAGAAGAACCACATAAAGGAAAAGATTATTTAGAAAGATAATTGAAAAAATTACAATATATACTATATAATAGGATGTGTTTGGAGTTGAAGTTATGGAAGATAAAAAGAAAAATATAATAATTATAATATTAATATTAATAATCATAATATTAGGAATTTTAATAGCCGTTGTTAAAAATACTAAATCATATACAGCAGACGAGAAAAAGTTTAAAGAAGAATATGAGTCATTAAATGGTACTAAATCAAAAAATAGTGGTAAGAAAATTATGGAAGTTACTATTCCAAAAGATAATAATATAAAATATATAACTAGTAAAGAAGTAATAGATATATTAAAAAATAAAACTGGCGTAATCTATTTTGGTTTCCCTGAATGCCCATGGTGTCGTAACGCTATACCAGTTTTAATAAATGCAGCTAACTGCGAATGTTTAGATGAAGTTTACTATTTTAACGCATTATCAATTAGAGATATAAAACATCTAGATGAAAATGGAAAAATAATTACAGACAAAGAAGGAACAAAGGATTATTATGAAATTGTTAAGATATTAGGTGATAAATTATCAAGCTATGAAGGATTAAATGATGCTTCCATAAAAAGATTATATTTTCCTACTGTTGTATTTGTAAGAGATGGAGAAATAGTTGATCTTCATATATCTACTGTTGATGATCAAAAAGATCCATCTAAAGAATTAACAAAAAAACAAAAAGAAGACCTTTTAAAGATATATAAAGATGGGATAAAAAAAATAAAGACTAATCCTAATACTTGTGATGGACCTGGAAAAACAACATGTTAACTAATAAAGAAGAAATTGAAAGAAGCATTATAACAAAATTTAGAAAAGTAATTTGGAGACCATTTACTAAAGCCGTAAAAGAATATGAATTAATAAAAGAAAATGATAAAATTGCAGTTTGTATATCAGGCGGTAAAGATTCAATGCTTATGGCAAAATGTTTAGAGGAATTACAAAAACATGGTAAAATAAAATTTGAATTGATTTACTTAGTTATGAATCCCGGATATAATCAAAAAAATCTTACTAAAATAAAAGATAATGCTGAAATATTAGGACTAGATATTAAAATATTTGATTCAAATATTTTTGAAATAGTTAATAAAGAAAAATCCAGCCCATGTTACCTATGTGCTAGAATGCGTAGAGGCTGTCTTTACCAAAAAGCGCAGGAATTAGGATGTAATAAAATAGCCTTAGGCCATCATTTTGACGACGTTATAGAAACCATTATGATGAGTATTATGTATGGTGGTGAATATAAAAGCATGCCACCTAAATTAAGAAGCAAAAACTATTTAGGTATGGAATTAATTAGACCAATGTATCTAATAAGAGAAGATGATATTATTTCTTGGAGCAAATATAATAATTTATCATTTATTAATTGTGCGTGTCGTTTTACTGAAAAATCTAAAAATGATATCACAACCTCCAAAAGATTTGCAATTAAACAATTAATAAAAAAACTAAAAGAAGATAATAAAATGGTAGAATATAATATTTTTGCTTCTAGTTTAAATGTTAATATAAACACAGTATTAGGATTAAAAACTGACACAGAAAAAAAGAACTTCTTAGATATGTATAATAAATAATATATAAAAATACAAAAGGTTAATTTTTAATCTTTTGTATTTTTATAATAACTATAATAAAGTTTTGTGGTTATTTCATAATTTAATCATTTTTTCTTAATATATCAAGTGTATGTGCAGCGGCTCCTATCATATCACTTCGCTCACACGTCTTTAAATGATAATCTAAAAATATATTAAATGTATCCTCATCCATCTTATTTAATACAGATCTAATATAGTTAGCTGGACCATCTGGTGTAATAATCTTTTCACGATATAGTTTTACTTGTTGATTTATATAATTAATATCTTCAATTCTAACAACACTATATAAATCAGTTTCTCTAGAAAGACATTTATAATCATTATCAAGCATATTTTGATTAAGACATTCTACAATATTATTATCTTTAAAACCGTGTGTTATGACACAGTAATCATTCATACAATAGGCAACCATAATAATACCATCTTTTCTAGTAACTCGTTTTGCCTCTTTCAAAGCTTGTACTTTATCTTTATCATTACATAGATGATACATCGGTCCAAATAGTAAAACAAGATCAAACGATTCATCTGAAAACCTTGATAAATCAAGTGCATTTCCCTGATAAGCTTTTACATTTTTACTTTTTTGTTCAATAACTCTTAGGTTATGCTTCACAAGTTCAATAGCTGTAACATCATATCCCAAGTCAGCAAGTGTAATTGAATATTTACCACATCCAGCACCAATATCCAATATTTTTGGACTATCCATATCTTTTAAATACTCTTTAATATATTTAAGAGAAGTAATAAACTCAACCTGACCATGTCTAGAATTAAGCCTTTTATCTTCATTAAATTTATTATAATAATTAATTAAATTTTCTTCATTCATAAAAACATCTCCTCTTAAAATGATATCTTTTTTTTTCAACGATTTCAATAATAAATAAAAAATGAATTACTTTTCAAAAATATGACCATAATTTTTCTATAGGAGGAATTATGGCAAAATATAAAGTGGAAATAAGTGGAATAGATACAAGCAACTTAACAGTACTATCCCAACAAGAAATGAATGAACTATTTGTAAAAAAAAATGAAGGTGATTTATTCGCAAGAGATTTGTTAGCAGAAGGAAATCTACGTTTAGTATTATCAATTCTTAAGAAGTTTAATAATAAATGTGAAAATATGGACGATCTATTTCAGGTAGGATGTATTGGTTTGATGAAAGCTATTGATAATTTTGATTTATCACATGAGGTAAAATTTTCAACATATGCTGTTCCAATGATATTAGGAGAAGTCAGAAGATATTTAAGAGATAATAATAGCATAAGAGTTAGCAGATCTTTAAAAGATATTGCTTATAAAGCACTAAAATATAAAGAAGAATATTTATTAAGAAATGGACGTGAACCAGAATTAGAAGAAATTGCAAAAAGCTTATCTGTGCAACCATTTGATGTTGTTAATGCATTAGATTCACTAAAAGATCCTATTAGTATGTTTGAACCAATTTATAATGATGGTGGAGATACAATATATTTATGTGATCAAATAGAGGATAAAAAAGCTAACAATAATGACTTTTCATTAAAAATAGCTGTAGACGATGCTATCAACAAATTAAACGATAGAGAACAATTTATTCTAGATGAAAGATTTGTTATGGGAAAGACACAAATGGAAATTGCCAAAGACTTAAACATAAGTCAAGCTCAAGTTTCAAGATTAGAAAAAGGAGCAATTAAAGAGTTAAAGAAAGTTTTAAAATAAAATGCATATAATTTATTGGTGATAAATATGCGTTTATCTGATTTACAAAGTAAAAATATTGTCAATGTTGCTGATGGGAAAAATATTGGAAATATTATTGATGCTAATGTATTAGAAGATGGAACTGTAGAATCTTTAATTATTGAATCTAATAAAACCTTTTTTTCTTTAAATAGAGAAAGTGATAAAAAAATACTGTGGAAAGATATAACTAAAATAGGTGAAGATGTAATTTTAGTTAATTTAAGTATAAAATGAATCCTAAAAAAATAATTATAAATACTTTAATTATGGCATTTCTATCTTCTTTTTTTTTAATAAAATTAATAGCAACAAAAGTGAATCCTATTATATATAGATATTCAACAGTTGAAGCAAAACGTTTCACCACTATTCTAATAAATTCATCAGTAAGCAGAAATATAGCAAAAAATATTGATGAAGATTTATTTAAAGTAGAAAAAGATTCATCAGGTAATATCCAAATGTTAGACTATAATACAAAAAAGGTAAATAATCTATTAGAAAAAATAACAAAAAATGTTCAGGATGAGTTACTTAACTTAGAACACGGAAAAATTGATAATTTAAATGTTTCAGATAGTCTTAAGGGGAAAAATTTTTCTAAAGTAAAAAGCGGTGTAGTTTGTGAACTGCCAACATCTTCAATATTTTCAAATTCATTACTTGCAAATATAGGACCAACTATTCCAATTAAATTATCATTTGTAGGTGCAGTAGTAACAAATTTAAATACAAAAGTAAAATCATATGGTATAAATAATCTTTTTCTAGAAGTCAATATTCATATAGAAATAGATGAACGAATTACAATGCCAATGATGACAAAGGAGATAAAAGTAGCTGTTGATATCCCATTAACAATGAAAGTAATTCAAGGAAAAATTCCTAATTATTATTATCAAAATGGTCTAGTAGAAAACTCAAATTCCTATAGCCTACCAATTACCAATTAAATGTGATAAAATATAAAAGAGGTGTAATAATGAAGAAAATAAAAATAGACAATATTGAATATGAACTAATAGAAAATGATAGGAATTGTTTTAATCAAGAAGAATTTACCAACAAATGTACAGATTATTTCTATCCATATGATTACATTTTTGGTGATTATTCATACGATGGACTACGCCTAAAGGGTTTTTATGAAAGTAACAATGAATTAGCTACTAAAATCAATGATGTTAAACGTTTAGAAGAATATAAAACAAACTATTGTAGCTTTGGGGCAAAAACATTTTTATTAAAAAAAGCAACAAAAAGGTTGTAATTATTAAAAAATATGGTAAAATTGATATATAAGAGGATATAGGGAGGACAATATTATATGAATATAGAAGATAAAGAAGAAAAACAAATGATGACTATTATAAATGAGGATGGAACAAAGGAAGAAGTAGAGGTTGTTCTTGCATTCGAATTTAAGGATAACAAAAAGGAATATGTAATTTATACAAAAAATGAAAAAGACGAAAACGGAAATATAACAGTTTATGTATCAAATGTAGATCGTTCAACTGGAGAACCAAGATTCTTAGGTGTAGAAGATGAAGAAGAATGGGCTCGTATAAAAGATGTATTACGTGAATTATCAAAATCAGATCAAGAATAATTATTAAGGAGGTTCAATATTATGGATAATGTAGAAGCAAAAACAGTTGATTATGGAGAAGTTAAAATAGAAGCTGTACCAAAAAAAATTAAGTTTTCAGAAATGACAACTAAAGCGATTAAAAAATGGTACAGACTACAAAGAAAAGTTCTAAAAGTTGAAAGTTATTTGATGAATGCTGAATTATCAAAAACAAATGATGAAAAAGCAATTGGAACGAAACGAGAAATTAAGAAAATACAAAGAGCAATCCTTAAATATGAAAAACTTAAAGATAAATTAAATTTATTAATAGATGCCGATTATAAAAGTAAATATGCAATAAAAGCACGTGCTATAAAGTTAAAAGAAATTATGTTTGAAAATTTCAAATTTAATGGTAAAAAATATATTCTTACACCAGAAGCAAGAGATGATATTTTTATAAATAATGCAAACTCAGATACAAAAGATAATGATAGTACTATGAGTGATAATGATAGTACTATGAGTGATAATATTAGTGATGAATTAAAAGGGTTTGGCTCTAATAAAGAAAACAATGAAATAATCCAAGATTTGCCAATTAATTCTAAAGAAGAAAATGTCTTCAACACACCTGGTATGACAGATGAAGAAATAGAAAATGCGCAAAATAACATTAGAGAATATCTTCCAGCAGATAAAAATATAGTAGAAGAAAATATAGCAAATGATGATAATCAACAAGCTAATAGTGTTGAAGAATCTGAGAAAACAACTACAGTGGCAAATTCTAACAATAAAGAAGCTTTACTAGATTACATAATGAATAAAGATAGAAATTCATCAGAAGAATTAGAAAAAACCAACAATTCTCAAAAGAATGAAACAATTGTTAAACCAGATGGAACAATTGTTGAGTACAGTGCAGATAAAAAAAGCAAAATGTATGATTTTTCAAATGTTGAAACACCAAATGAAAGTTTTAAAACAACTGATCTAAATATTAATGATTTAAATAACTATAGACAAGAATTACTAAAAGTTAAAGAGGCTAGACAAAGAGCTCAAGAAGAAGCATTATCAGCACAAAAAGCAGAGGAAATAGCTAAAGCTGCAGCATTAAGAGCTAAAGAAGACTATCAAAGAAAAATAGATGAAGAAAACAAAAAAATAGAAGAAATGAATGCCCAAGCAAGAAAAGCTGCAAAGAGTGCAGAAATGGCAAATGATTATACTAAATCAATAGAAGACATGTTAAGTCAATTAAATGGTACTACAGATGAAAATACATCAGAAGTTACAAAAGAAGGAAATTCAAAATAAATTTTCTTTTTTTGTTTTTAACAAAAAAAATTCGCATATACTTTAATGGATGATGCTTATGAAAAATGCTATTATGTATTACTATGAAATAGATAATATATCTGTCTATAAAATGAATGATACCTATAGAGTTGAATACAATGATAAAATATACTTATTTGAACCTTTGAAAATAAATATAGATGAATTAAAAGAAATAATGAATCTAAATTTTGAAAATAATAAATACCATAAGATTATTGGTAATAAGGATAAAACGCCTATTACTAATATTAATGGGCAAAATTATATAATGTTAAAAAAAGAGACTAATATTAATCCGACAATATACAATGAAATATTAAGGACTATTGATATACCAAAAGCAGTATATCGCTTAGATAGATCAAATTGGTGTTTACTATGGAGTAATAAAATAGATTATTTTGAATATCAATTAAATCACTTAGAAGAAAAATATAAGCTAATTTCAGAATCAATAGATTATTATATAGGTATGACGGAGACAGCTATATCTTATATAAGAGATACTATAAATAATGAGCAAAAAACAAATAAAGACATATTATGTGTATGTCATAAAAGAATTGAAAATAATAATTACTATCATCCATTTAATATAGTATTTGACTATAAGGCTAGAGACATTAGTGAATATTTAAAATATTTATTTATAAGTAAAGAATATATTAATTTTAATTTAGAAAGTTTTATTATCAAATTAAATTTTTCTAAATTTAGTTATAGACTATTATATGGAAGAATGTTTTATCCTAGCTTTTACTTTGACATTTATGAAAAGATAATAAATGAAAGCGCTAAAGAGAATGAATTAACAGAAATTATTAAAAGAATAGACGAATATGAAAAATTTATAAATACTATATATAATATAATAAATAAAAAAAATAAAATTCAAAAGATAGATTGGATATAAAAAAATGTTATTAAATAACATTTTTAACTTCTTTAACCTCAGGTATTTCATTCATAATCAATTGTTCAATGCCATCTTTTAGAGTTATATCCATCATAGAACATTCACTACAAGCACCAGTAAGCCTAACATAAACAATATTGTCTTCATATTTTATGAATTCTAAATTACCACCATCTTGAATTAAAAATGGTCTTAATTTATCTATAACTGAATTGATTTTAATAACAATATTTTCACTATTCATATATAATCACCAAATATATTATACTATAATTTTAACAATAGTAAATAATAATTCTTGAGATAAGTGTTTTTTAATGTTATAATTTACTCGGAAGGTGTATTAACATGACAAAATATAGAAAAGGAGATATTGTAACTGGATGTGTAACAGGTATAGAAAATTATGGCATTTTTATAGGCCTAGATGAGTACTATAGTGGTTTAATTCACATTTCAGAAATATCTAATTCATTTGTAAAAAACATAAGCGATTATGTAAATATTGGTGAAACTATTAAAGTTAAAGTTATTGAATGTGATGATGAAAATTTTCATCTTAAATTAAGCATAAAAGATATTGATTATAGATTTACTAAAAAGAAAAGAGTTAAAATTAAGGAAACAGAATCAGGTTTTTCTACACTTAGAATAAAACTAAATGAATGGATTCTAGAGAAAGAACAAGAAATTCTAGAAAAAAACAAAAAAAATTAAAAAATTAAAATATTACTATTGACAAACAAAGTATAAATTGATATATTTAATTATGTCAACTGATGTTTTATGGGCGATTAGCTCAGTTGGTTAGAGCACTTGCCTTACAAGCAAGGGGTCATAGGTTCGAGTCCTATATCGCCCACCATGCCGAAATAGCTCAATTGGTAGAGCAACTGATTTGTAATCAGTAGGTTCCGGGTTCAAGTCCTGGTTTCGGCACCATTTTTTTGGAGAGGTAGCGAAGTGGCTAAACGCGACAGACTGTAAATCTGTTCCTTCGGGTTCGATGGTTCGAATCCATCTCTCTCCACCACTTAAATTGCCTCGTAGCCAAGTGGTAAGGCATCAGACTTTGACTCTGACATGCGTTAGTTCGAATCTAACCGAGGCAGCCATTTTTATTGATATGATCTGTTAGCTCAGTTGGTAGAGCATTTGACTTTTAATCAAAGGGTCATGAGTTCGAATCTCATACAGGTCACCATTGTTGCCTGAGTGGCGGAATTGGTAGACGCACAGGACTTAAAATCCTGCGAGAATCAACCCTCGTGCCGGTTCAAGTCCGGCCTTAGGCACCAATTTGATAAGAAACCTAAACTATAAAAGTTTAGGTTTTAATATATTTAAATTTAAAATAGAATAATAAATAACACTTCTTCGTGGCCCTTATGTAAATAACAATAATAATTATAAAATTACGCAACAAGATAATTAAATAATACATGGAAATTAGTAGAATTCCGAATATCAAAATAAATAGCTTAAAAAGAGCAATTTAACTTTTGAAAAAAATATCAGGAAATTGTTATATATTATTCTGTCTAGAATTTAATAACTAATAAAATATTCATAAATGATATATAATTAAACTATAATTATAGTAAATTATATATTATATTGAAACAAAAGTAAAAAAGTTATAAATTTATTGTTGACATGACTAATTTTACTATGTTATAATCTATATGTCGCTTAAGTTAAGTGATATTAACTGGAGGAATACCCAAGTCTGGTTGAAGGGACCGGTCTTGAAAACCGGAAGGTCGTGCAAGCGGCGCAGGGGTTCGAATCCCTTTTCCTCCGCCACTTATTTATATCGCGGGATGGAGCAGTTTGGTAGCTCGTTGGGCTCATAACCCGAAGGTCAGAGGTTCGAATCCTCTTCCCGCAACCAATTTGGTCTCATGGTGCAGCTGGTTAACACGTCTGCCTGTCACGCAGAAGATCGCGGGTTCGAGTCCCGTTGAGACCGCCATTATTTTTGGCTTCATAGCTCAGTCGGTAGAGCAAGGGACTGAAAATCCCTGTGTCGCTGGTTCGATTCCCGCTGGAGCCACCA
>CAKPJN010000007.1 GCA_934162665.1 uncultured Bacilli bacterium | reverse complement strand
ATATTTGACTATAAATGTGTTTATGATGTAGAATTAAATTATTACAAATAATGGTGCGGTTGAAATTACAAAAAAGAGAAGTACTTTAGTACTTCTTTTCTTTTTATTTATATGTTATATTATTTTTGGTGATTGGTAATGGAAAAATATAATCATAATTTTAAGAAGAAGTTTGGGCAGAACTTTTTGAGTGATGTTTCGATTGTTCAAAAGATTGTTGAATTATCAGATATAAAGAGCTCATCTTTAGTTATTGAAGTAGGTCCAGGTGGGGCAATATTAACTAGGGAGTTAGCTAAAGTTGCTGATAATGTTTTAGCATATGAAGTTGATACTGATTTAAAAAGTACTTTACAAGAAAAGCTTAAGGATTATTCTAATGTTGAAATTAAATTTCAAGACTTTTTAACTTCTGATATTTTGGAAGATATAAAAAAATATGAATATAAACATATTTATTTTGTTAGTAATGTTCCTTATTATATTACTACTCCTATAATTATGAAATTAATTAGTAGTAATATTTGTTTTGATAATATCGTTATGATGGTTCAACATGAAGTTGCGACTAGATTTTCTACTTTACCAGGTAATAAGAACTATGGATCTATTACAGTATTTTTAAATTATTATTATGATATAAAGTCTTTAATGTTTGTTCCTAGAGAAGAATTTGTACCTGTACCTAATGTTGATAGTGAGGTTATTTCTCTTATTCCTAAGAAAGAGTTATTGTATTTAAAAGATTTCTCTGTTTTTGAAAAGTTAATTAAAGATAGCTTTCAGTTTAAGAGAAAAAATTTAAAAAATAATTTAGCTGGTTATCCACTAGATGTTATAGAAAGAATTTTGAATAAATATAATTTATCTTTATCTTCTAGGGCTGAAGAAGTTAGTGTCTTAGTATTTGTAAAAATAGCTAATGAAATATGTTAGGTCTTTAGCATATTTCTTTTTTTTTGACATAAAATCTATTGGAGATGATTAGTTTGAATATAAAAATTGGTGATATAGTAACACGAATTTCTCATAATCATGATATCTTATTCAAAATCATAGAGATAGATGGAGATAATGTTATATTAAAAGGTGTTGATTTAAGACTTTATGCGGATAGTTTTGTAGATGACTTGGTTAAATCTGAAATTGATGGGGGTAACTCTGATAAAAAAATAATAGAGAGGAATGTTAGGGAATTAAATATTGATAGGAGTCAATATTTTTATTTACCGGGGAAAATATTACATATTGATGGAGATTCTGATTATTTAGAACGTTGTATGAATTTTTATAAAAGTATGGGTGTTAAAGCTAATGGTTTTAATATTTCTGAGGGGGAAGTTTCTAAAAAAATAGGATTTTTACTTAAAGAGTATCAACCAGATATTGTAGTTATAACAGGACATGATGCTTATTATAGAAAACGTAATGATATTGATGATATTAATAATTATCAAAATACGGCTAGATTTATTGAAGCTGTTGTGGAAGCTAGAAAATATGAGAAGTGTCAGGATAAATTAATTATTATTGCGGGGGCTTGTCAATCTAATTATGAGGGGCTTATTAAAGCAGGAGCAAATTTTGCGTCAAGTCCTAAAAGAATAAATCTTCATGCGTTAGATCCAGCTATTATTGCGTCTTCTATTGCGCTTGCTGATCGTAATAAAAATATTGATTTAATTAATTTAATTGGTAAAACAAAGTATGGCAAAGATGGAATTGGTGGAATTATTACTAATGGAACTATGTATGTGGGGTATCCAAGATGACAATAGATAAAATTAAAGAAATAGTTAAGAGTAACAAGGGTGTTGAACATTCTTTTAGATTTAGGGGAACTAGAAATCAAGTAGATGAATTTGATGGAGTTATTACTGATATGTATCAAGCTATTTTTATTATTAATGTTAAGGATAATGTCCCTCGTGTAAAATCCTTTAGTTATAGTGATTTACTTACTGAAAATTTGGAAATAATTGACTAATTATTTCTTTTTATATGTTGCAATTTAAGGAATTATATTATAAAATGTAATTATAAAGTTATCATACTTTAAGAGGGAGGAATTTTTACATGAAGATTACATCAGTAAATGTACGTAAAATCGAAAAAGAAGGATCACGTATGAAAGGAATTGCATCTGTAGTATTAGATGATAGTTTTGCTGTACATGATATCCGTATCATAGAAGGAGATAATGGTTTATTTATAGCTATGCCTAGTAGAAAAACTGCTACTGGTGGATATAGAGACATTGCTCATCCAATTAATCCAGAAGTTAGAGCTTTATTCCAAGACGCAATTATTGAGGGATATAATAACGCTCCAGATGAAGAAGAAGCTGAATAAGCTTTTTTTTATTTGTTCTATTAAATTTTTCTATGCATATAATTTAGCAGGAGGAATTTTATGGATAAACAAGAAAACTTAAATAGTTATAATCATGGTATTAGTTTATTTGAAAGAAAAAATTTAGTTATTACTGGAGTTAAAAAGATTGAAAACTTTGATAGTGAACAATTTTTAATTGAAACAGTTATGGGCTTTATGTTAATTAAAGGTGAGGGGCTTGAACTTATTAAATTAGATACATTACAGGGAACTGTATCCATAAAAGGATTAATTAATAGTATGGACTATATTGAAGAAAATGCAAAAAAAGATAAAGAAAATAGTATTTTTAGTAGGTTATTTAAATAATGAATTTAAAAATACAGATTATATCTTTACTTTTTTCATTTGTTTTTGGAATTATATTTTCTTTATTAGTCAATATTAATTATCGATTATTATTTTCTAAGTCTAGAGTTTTTCAAATTATTATGACTTTAGTATTTGTTATTAATTGCGCTTTGATTTATTTCTTTTTATTAAAGTTTATTAATAATGGTGTTGTTCATCCTTATTTTTATTTAATGGTATTGATTGGTTTCTATTTTTCTTTTCCAATTACTAAATCTTTTCGTAAGAAATAGTGTAAAGTTTTATTAAATTTTGTAAAACCACTTGAATCTATTCTTTTCTAAATTTATAATATATGTTAGAAGGGTAGGTGTAATAATGGCGAAGAATCAAAGTAAGAAAAAAATGAAACGACGTATTATATTCTTATGGCTTGGATCTTTAGCTATTATTATTGTGACTACTTTTACAATCGGTAAATATTGGGTTGAGATATATGATAAATATCAAGAAAAAAAACAATTAGAGGTAAAACTTACTAAATTGAAAGAGAGGGAATCTGTTTTGAAGGTTGATGCAAAAAAACTTCAAGATCCTGATTATATTGCTAGATATGCTAGAGAAAAGTACTTATATTCTAAAGATGGTGAGATAATTTTGAGAATGCCTGAGGGTAATTAGAAATTTTATCTCTTTTCTTTGTTTATAAGAGTTTTTTCTTTTTAATTATTATGATATAATATTTACTGGTCTTTGGAGGAATATATGATGGGAATAAGAATTGATAAAAGTTTTAAATTTAATAAAGATGATATCATTGTAGTTGGTTGTTCCAGTGGACCAGACTCTATGGCTTTAGTAGATATGCTATTAAAGATAAGAAAAAAATATAATCTTATGATTGTAATAGCTCATGTTAATCATAATGTACGTAAGCAAAGCTATGATGAAGCTATATATATTAAAGAATATTGTAATGATAATGATTTAATGTTTGAGACTATGACTATTGAAGAATATGGTGATGATAATTTTGAAAATGAAGCAAGAAATATACGTTATCACTTCTTTAAAGGATTGGTAGAGAAGTATAAAGCCAATTATCTTATGACAGCTCATCATGCAGATGATTTGATGGAAACTATTTTAATGAGAGTTAGTAGAGGATCTAATTTAGCAGGATATAGTGGTTTTCATAAAGTTGTTGATATGGGAACATATAAAATAGTAAGACCTTTGATTGAATTTACTAAAGAAGAACTTGAGAACTATGATAAGGAAAATAATATTAAATATTTTATAGATGAATCTAATTTATGTGATAAGTATACTAGAAATAGATACCGAAAATATGTGTTACCATTCCTTAAAAATGAAGATAAGTATATTCATAAGAAGTTTTTAAAATTTAGTGAGAATTTAATTAATGCAAATAAGTTTATTGAAAGAGAAAGAAATAAAGTACTTAAAGATGTTTTAGATGACAAAAAAATTATTATTGATAAGTTTATTTCTATAGATTCATTTTTACAGAAAGAAATTTTATATTATTTGATGTATGAGTTTTATCAAGATGATTTAATTCTTATTAATGATAGACATATTAAATTAATTAATGACTTAATTTATAGTAATAAAGTTAATGGCTTGATTAATTTACCTAATGAGGTTGTTGCGATAAAGAGTTATAATTTTGTAGAATTAAAAAGAAGTACTGAAGAAATATTAAGTTATGAAATAGAATTTAATCAATATGCAAAATTACCTAATAATCATTATATAGAATTAGTTTCTGATACTAATGATAATAGTAATAATATATGTAGGCTTAATAGTAAAGAAGTTAAATTACCTTTAATTATTAGAACAAGAAAATATGGAGATAGAATGTATATTAAGGGTTTAGATGGTTCTAGAAAAATCAAGGATATTTTTATTGATAAAAAAATAAAATTGAGTGATCGAGAAAATTGGCCTATTGTTGTTGATTCGCTTGGTAAAGTTGTTTGGTTGCCAGGGTTAAAAAAATCTAAATTTGACAAACAAAAAAATGAAAGTTATGATATAATAATGAAATACAGGTAGGAGGAGAAAAAGTGAATAAAAACATTGATAAAAAAACCGTGAAAAAAGGGTTATTACCATATTTATTTTTAGCAGTTATAATGTTAGGAATATTTTATGTATTTAACGTTATGAATAATGATGTTAAGGTTCTTACATATAATGAATTTGTAGATAAGCTTAATGCAGGAGATATTAAGGAGTTAGAGTTAACTGCTAGGACTAATGCAGTGACTTATGAAGCTCGTGGAAAGTTAAAAGGATATAAAGCAAATCAAACATTCTTTGCAAGACTTCCACTTAGTGATCAAGTTATGAAACAAATTGTTGAAGTTAGTGAAGTACAAGACTTTAAGTTTGTAACTCGTGCTGATCCTGATTCATCTTCATTATTATTAATTGTAGTTAATGTATTACCTTTTGTATTACTTATTGGTTTTGCATTCCTTTTCTTAAATCGTCAGATGGCTGGAAATAAGAGCTCTATGGATTTTGGTAAAAGTAAAGCAAGATTAAGTACTAATAATAATAAAGTAACATTCAAAGATGTTGCTGGACTTAAAGAAGAAAAAGAAGAAGTAAAAGAATTAATAGACTTTTTAAAGAATCCAAAGAAATTCCAAAAGTTAGGTGCTAGAATTCCAAAAGGTGTATTATTATTTGGTCCTCCAGGAACAGGAAAAACTTTACTTGCTCGTGCAGTTGCAGGAGAGGCTAATGTACCGTTTTATTTTATAAGTGGTTCTGACTTTGTTGAGTTATTTGTTGGTGTTGGTGCTAGTCGTGTTAGAGATATGTTCCAACAAGCAAAGAGAAATGCTCCTTGTTTAATATTTATTGATGAAATAGATGCTGTTGGTAGACAAAGAGGAACAGGTCTTGGTGGTGGACATGATGAACGTGAACAAACACTTAATCAATTACTTACTGAAATGGATGGCTTTGGTGAAAATGAAGGTATCATTATAATAGCTGCTACTAATAGACCAGATGTATTAGATCCTGCACTTTTAAGACCGGGTAGATTTGACCGTCAAGTTACTGTTAATTTACCAGATGTAAAGGGTCGTGAAGAAATACTTGCAGTTCATGCTAAGAATAAAATTCTTGCTAATGGCGTAACTTTAGATAACTTAGCTAAGAGAACACCTGGATTTAGTGGTGCTGATCTTGAAAATTTACTTAATGAAGCTGCACTTCTTGCAGTTAGACGTAATAAAGAAAAAATTACAATGAGTGAAGTAGATGAAGCTACTGATAGAGTTTTAATGGGACCTGCTAAAACATCTCATAAATATAGTGAAGCAGATCGTAAGTTAGTTGCATATCATGAAGCAGGACATGCTGTTATAGGGTTAAAACTTGATAATGCTAATGATGTTCAAAAAGTTACTATTATTCCACGTGGATCAGCTGGTGGATATAATATGATGGTTCCTAATGAAGAAAAGCTTTGTTCTACAAAGACTGATTTGTTAGAAGAAATTACAGGATTACTTGGTGGACGTACAGCTGAAGAAATTGTTTTTGGTGAAATAACAACAGGAGCTCATAACGATTTTGAAAAAGCAACAAAAATTGTTCGCGCTATGGTTTGTGAGTATGGAATGAGTGATTTAGGACCACTTCAATTTGAACAACAAGAAGGTAGTGTTTTCTTAGGTAGAGATTATAATAAAACACAACACTTCTCTAATGAAGTTGCTAATGAAATAGATATGGAAATGCGAAAGATTATTGATGAGTGCCATGCTAAAGCAACAAAAATAATTAAAGGTAATAAAGATTTATTAAAACTTATTGCTGAGACTTTATTAGAATATGAAACATTAACTAAAGAACAAATTGATTATTTAGTTAAGAATGGAAAAATGCCTGAGGCAAATGAAAATGATGGACTTGAAAATATGTCTTTAACAAAGCTAAGAGAAATGGCAAAAGAAAAAGGTGTTAAGAATTATTCTAAAATGAGTAAAGCTGAATTATTAAAAGAGTTAGATTCTAAATAAAAGAGATAGCTCTTTTTTTTTGAAAAATATTTGATAATCATTATAATATTTATCAGGAGGTACTTATGAGTAAAGATAAAAAAGCAAATAAACAGTTAAATAAATTAACTAATGAAGTGTCACAATTTAAAGCCTTTATTTCTCGTGGAAATGTTGTTGATATGGCAGTAGGTGTTATTATAGGTGGTGCTTTTGGTAAGATTGTATCTAGTTTAGTTAATGATATTTTAATGCCTGTTATTGGAGTGTTGTTAGGTGGTTTGAATTTTAGTAATTTGAGTATAAAGGTTGGAGATGCTGTTGTAAAGTATGGTCTGTTCATTCAAACTATTATTGACTTTTTAATAATTTCTTGTTCAATATTTATGATGATTAAAGTGTTAGAGAAATTTAAAAAGAAAGAAGAACCTAAAAAGGAAAAGCCTAAAAAGAGTGATGAGGTATTACTTTTAGAAGAAATAAGGGATTTATTAAAAAAGAAAAAGAGTAAATAGAAATAGATATAAAAGAGGAATTAATGTTGATTAATTCTTTTAGTTTGAAAAAAAGTTTATTTTATAGTATACTATCATTGCTTTATTAAGGGGAGAGATTATGGAGTGGAAAATTGGAAATGTTAAAATTAAAAATCAAGTTGTTTTAGCGCCAATGGCTGGTATTTGTAATTCAGCATTTAGACGTATTTGTAAAGAAATGGGTTGTGGATTAATTTATGCTGAAATGGTTAGTGATAAGGCAATTACTTATCAAAATGAAAAGACTATCGATATGCTTTATATGACTGATTTTGAAAGGCCTATTTCACAACAAATTTTTGGAAGTGATAAAGATTCTTTTGTTACTGCGGCTAAATATATAGAACAAGAAATGAAACCAGATATTATTGATATTAATATGGGATGTCCTGTACCAAAAGTTGCAGTTAGAGCTCAGGCAGGTTCAGCACTATTAAAGTCACCTGATAAAGTATATGAGATTGTGAAAGCGGTTAAGGAAGCGGTTAATATACCTGTTACAGTTAAAATTCGTAGTGGCTGGGATAGTAATAATATTAATGCAGTAGAGATAGCTAAAGTTATTGAAAAAGCTGGTGCTAGTGCTATATGTATTCATCCTAGGACAAGAAATCAGGGATATAGTGGAAAAGCTGATTGGAGTATAATAAAAAAAGTTAAAGAGAGTGTTAATATACCAGTTATAGGTAATGGTGATATTAAGAGTCCTGAGGATGCTAAAAGAATGCTTGATGAAACTGGGTGTGATGCGGTAATGATTGGTAGAGGTGTTTTGGGAAATCCTTGGTTAATAAAAAATACTATTGATTATTTAGAGAAAGGTTTTTATAATAATGATATTTCTCTTACTCTTAAAATTGATATGTGCTTAAAACATTTAGAATATTTAAGAGATATTAAAGATGAGAAGTTAGCTTCGCTTGAAATAAGAAATCATATAGGTTGGTACTTAAAATCAGTTAAAGGGGCAAGTGAAATTAAAAATAAAGTATATCAAACTAATAATATTCATGATATAATCATGATATTAGAGAAATTTAGGGAGGAAAATTAAATGGAAAAGAAAGAAAGTGCATATTGTTTTCAGAGAGTAATAGCTTTTATTATTGATATGATGATTGTCGGAATAGTTTCTGGTTTATTATCTACTCCATTTGTAAAGACTTCGTCTATAGAAAAATTATCAGTAGAAAGTAATAAAGTTGCTGATCAATATATAGCTGGAAAAATTGATTTAAAAACATTTTTAAATCAAAGTGCAGATATTAGTTATGAAATATCAAGAGCTAATGGAATAGCTACTATTATAGAAGTAATTATGTTAATTTTATATTTTGTTGTTTATCAGCTTTATAATAATGGTCAAACTTTAGGTAAAAAATTAATGAAGATTAGGGTTGTTACAAATGATTCATCAGATTTGACTATGAATAATCTTATTATACGTTCATTAATTGTTAATTTTATTTTAGTAGATATGCTTGTTTTAGCATTTACTATTTTCGCAAGTAAAGATGTTTATTTTTATGCAACTTCAATATTTATGGGATTTCAATATTTGGTAATTATTGTTTCAATATTTATGATTTTATGTGGTAGAGAATGTAGAGGTATTCATGATAGATTATCTCACACAAGAGTAGTTAATGTAGATTAGGAGTGTTAGTATGAGAAATTTTAGTGAACAAGAATTAGTTCGTAGAGAAAAAGTAGAAAAAATTAGAGAAGTATGTAATCCATATCCTGATAGATATGATGTAAATTATGAAATAGATGCTGTTAAAGACTTAGAAGATGGTACAACTGATGTTAGAGTAGCTGGTAGAATAGTATTTATGAGAAAAATGGGTAAGATGAGTTTTCTTACTATTAGAGATATAAAGGGAAAAATTCAATTATCTATTAAAATTGATATGGTTGGTGAAGAAAACTATAAATTCTTTAAAGATAATTTTGATATTGGAGATTTTATTGGTGCAAGTGGAGAAGTATTTACTACTCATACCGGTGAAAAAACAATTAGAGTTGATAATTTTGAATTTTTAGGAAAAGCTTTAAAACCATTACCAGAAAAATTTCATGGATTGACTGATCAAGAAGCTTGTTATAGACAAAGATATGTTGATTTAATTATGAATCAAGAAACTCGTGATAGATTTCTTATTAGATTTAAATTTATTAAAGAATTAAGAAATTATTTAGATAATTTAGGTTATATTGAAATAGAAACTCCTATTTTAAATAATAAAGCAAGTGGGGCATCTGCAAGACCATTTAAGTCTCATCATAATGCTTTAGATATGGATGTTTATTTACGAATTGCTCCTGAAACTTATATGAAAAGAGCAGTAGTGGCTGGTATTCCTAAGGTATATGAAGTTGGTAGATGTTTTAGAAATGAAGGAATTGATCAAACTCATTTACAAGACTTTACTATGATTGAATGTTATCATGCATATTATAATTATAAAGATAATATGAAATTAATTCAAAATATGTTACAAACAATTATTCAAAATATTTTTGGTACTCTTAAAGTTAATATAGATGATAGGGAAGTTGATATGAGCGGTGAATGGCCTATTGTATCATTTAGAGATTTGATTGTTAAATATGCAAATATTGATATTAATGAGTATAATACTAAAGAGTTATTACTTGCTAAAATTAAAGAAGATAAAATTGAATTAGAGAGTGAAACACCTATTGAAGATTTAGGATTTGGAAACTTAGTAGATGTTTTATATAAGAAAGTTGCTAGACCATTTTTGGTTGGACCTATTTATTTAACAGAACATCCTGTTAGTTTATCTCCTTTAGCTCGTACTAATGATTTAAATCCTGAAATATCAGATCGTTTTCAGTTAGTAGTTAATGGTGCAGAAATTGTTAATGGATATTCAGAACTTGTTAATCCAGTAGAGCAAGAAGAAAAGCTTTTAGATCAGGCAAAATTAAAGGAGGCTGGAGATTTAGAGGCTATGGATATGGATTATGATTATATTTCGGCTATGGAATATGGTATGCCTCCTATTTCTGGTTGGGGAATGGGTATTGATAGAATGGTTCAGCTTCTTACTAATAGTTGTAATATAAAAGATGTAGTAATGTTTCCTTTAATGAAGCCACTAGATACATCTGATAATGAAAATTAGAGTGATTATTTACTCTTTTTTTTTCCAATAATTTCATAAAAAACATATTCAAAAGCTTGTAAAATATGGTTAATGTAGTATAATGATAATGGGAGGTTAATTATGAAAAAACATAATACATTAAAAGTCGTTCTTATAATAATTTTAGTATTATTATTACTAACTTGGATATTACCTGCTGCATATTATTCAGGTGGATATGTTGATCAAGGACGCATTCAAATGGGACTATTTGATTTATTTAGTTATCCATCAACTGTTTTATCTTACTTTGGATATTTAGCTATATTTGTATTAGTAGTTGGTGCTTTCTATGGTGTTTTAAATAAAATAGGAGCTTATCGTAGCTTACTTGATAAGATGGTTAAATGTTTTAAAGGTAAAGAAAAAATAGTAATTTCAGTTATTATGGTATTATTCGCTGTATTAACATCTGTATGTGGATTACAAGTAGGCCTAATAGTATTTTTCCCTATGGTAATTTCTTTAATTTTACTTATGGGATATGATAAGATGGTTGCTGCACTTACAGTTGTTGGTTCAACTATGATTGGTATGGCTGGTTCAACTTATGGTTATGGAAATACTAGTCTTATTATGGGAGTTTTATCATTAAAGATTGATTCAGAAATTATTACTAAGATAGTTATTTTAGTAATAGGTTTAATCTTACTTATTTTTAATACACTATTATATATTAAAAAATTAGATAGTAAGAAAAAATCAACAAAGAAAGTTGAAGTTGCTAAAGAAGAAAAAACTTCTAAAACTAAAACTAGTAAAACAACAAAGACTACTAAGACAACAAAAACAGCTGCTAAATCTTCTGTTAAAGCTGCAGCAAAGTCAGAAGAAAAAATTGTTGTTGCTGTTAAGGATGAATTAGATGAATTTGTTCCTAATGAAGTAAAGGGCAAGAAACATAGTATAGTTCCTTTAACTATAATTTTAGGAATGATATTTGTAGTATTAGTTCTTGCATTTATATCTTGGACTGGTGCATTTAATAATACTGTATTTACTGATGTAACTGCTTCTGTTACTGAATTTAAATTATTTGGTTTTGAGTTATTTGGAAAAATACTTGGAACTGTAAAAGATTTTGGTAACTGGACAGTAGCTGAAATGTCAGTTGTATTAATGATTGCAATGTTATTATTATCACTAATTTATAAAGTTAGTTTTGATGATATGATTGATGGAATCAAAGATGGTGCAAAGAAAGCAATAAAACCAGCTATTATAGTATTATTACTATATACTTGTTTAGTTATTGTTACATATCATCCATTCCAATTAGTTATTTATAAAGCTATATTAGGAATTACTAAAGGATTTAATGTATTAACTTCAAGTCTTGTAGCAATCTTAGCTAGTTTCTTTAATGTAGATCCTGCTTATGCATTTAACAGTTCTCTACCTTATTTAGCTAGTGTTGTTACTGATTCAACAGTTTATTCTGTTATTGGAGTTATGTTCCAATCACTATATGGTGCAACTATGTTAATTGCTCCAACTAGTATGATATTAATGGGAGTATTATCTTATTTAGATATTCCTTATAAAGATTGGGTAAAATCTATTTGGAAATTATTACTTGAATTAGTAGTTGTTTTAGCTATTATATTCATTATATTAGTTTTAATTTAGATATTAAGGAAGCATACTTATGCTTCTTTTTTTGCTTTTTTTGTCAGTATTTTGGGAACATATTTTATTGCTTTATATCATAAACTAAACATAGAATATTATTGTAGGGAGATGAGATTTTAATGTTTTCAAAATTTAGTGAAGAAACACAAAAAGTACTAATTATGGCAAAGAAAGAAATGGCAATGTTAAAACACCCTTATGTTGGTAGTGAACATCTATTGCTTTCAATTCTTCATAATGATAATTTAACTGTTACTAAAATATTAAATGAGTATAATATTAATTATAATAACTATAGAGATGAAATAATTAAGGTTATAGGGAAGGGTAATATTTCTAATAATTGGTTTTTGTATACACCATTACTTAAAAGAGTTTTAGAGAATGCAATTTTAGAATGCAAGGAAGAAAATATTAAAGAGGTTACTATTGAGCGAGTATTTATTTCTCTTTTAGAAGAAGGCGATGGTGTTGCGATTAGAACTTTAATGGGTATGGATATTGATATAGATGCTTTATATGAAAAATTTACTGATAGATTTATTTATAAAAAAGCAAATGTTCATACTAAATTATTAATAGACGATTTTGCGGTTGATTTTAATGAGAAAAGTTTAAATGGTGAATTTGATCCGGTAATCGGTAGAGATGAGAAAATTAATCGTGTTATTGAGATATTATTAAGGCGTACTAAAAATAATCCATTATTGATAGGAGATGCTGGCGTTGGTAAAACGGCTATTATAGAGGAATTATCAACAAGAATAGTAAATGGTGAGGTTCCCGATCAATTATTAAATAAAAGAATTTTAGGTGTATCTACTGCTTCATTAGTTGCGGGTACTAAGTATCGTGGTGAATTTGAGGAGAGAATTAACCATATTATTAGTGAGTTAGAAAGTCATGATGAGATAATACTTTTTATTGATGAAATTCATACTTTAGTAGGTGCTGGTGGTGCAGAGGGGGCAATAGATGCTTCTAATATTTTAAAGCCTTATTTAGCTCGTGGAAAAATAAAGATTATAGGGGCAACTACAAAAGCCGAATATTCTAAATTTTTTGAACAGGATAAAGCTCTTGATAGAAGATTTCAAAAAGTATTTATTGAGGAACCTAATAGTGTTGATACTTTGAATATACTATTTAAGATTAGAAATATATATGAAGAATTTCATGGGGTTAAGATTAGTGATGAGATATTAAAATCTATTGTTGATTTAACTGATAGATATATGCCTAATAATAGACAACCAGATAAAGCCATTGATATTTTAGATGAAGCTTGTTGTAAAACTAGCTTAATAGATAACGATTATGATAAGAAGATTAAGACTATGAAGGCTAAGTTGCATAAGTTATCGAATGAAAAAAATGAGTGTATAATTAATCAAGATTATAAGAGGGCTTCACTCCTTAAAAACGAAGAATTGGAGTTAACTAATAAAATAAATAGATTAGATATTAAAAATGCTAGAGTGTCGCATGCTAAGAATATTACATTAAAAATATTATATGATATTATTTATGCTAGAACAAAGATTCCGGTTTATGATATTGATAATATGAATACTACTCAGATATATAATAAATTGAAAAGTAAGATTTTGGGCCAGGATGATGAGATAAAGAAAATTATAGATGTTATTTCTAATAGGCAGATTTTTGATAGAAAAATACCTTCATCATTTTTGATTGTTGGTAGTACTGGGATTGGTAAAACTTTATTCGTTAAAGAATATGCTAAATTATTATATAGTAAAGAATCTTTAATTAGAATAGATATGAGCGAATATAAAGAGAGTCATTCTATTAGTAAGATAATAGGCTCTCCTCCAGGTTATGTTGGTTATGACGATAAAAATTCTGTGTTAGATAGAATTAAGTATAATCCTTATTCTATTATTTTACTTGATGAAATAGAAAAAGCTGATCGTAGTGTTTTGAAACTTTTTTTACAGGTTCTTGATGATGGATATATGACTAATTCTTATGGAGAACAAATTGATTTTAGTAATACGATTATTTTTATGACATCTAATTTAGGGTGTGATTCTAAGAGTATAGGCTTTATTGATAATAAAAAACAGGTTATTTTAGATAAGATAAATGATTTTTTAGATATAGAGTTTATTAATAGGATTGATGAGGTAATTATGTTTGATAGTATTTCTTCTAAGGTGATTGAAAAGATTATAAAAAATAAACTAGAAAAATACGTTACTAAGTTTAATGATAAAAAACTTTTATCCCCAGATTTTGTGGATAAAATAAAAAATTTGTGTGAATATAAAAAATTTGGGGCGAGACGTGTGGATAAAGTTATAGAAAAAGAAATTAAAAATAGGGTACTTATTACTAAATAATAGTACTCTTTTTGTTTCTATTATTTTATAGATTTTATTATATTTTCTTGATATAATAACTTATAGATGAATGGGTGATAATATGAAATTATATAATACATTAACAAAAAAAGTTGAGGAGTTTATTCCTAATGTTTCAGGAAAAGTTAAAATGTATACTTGTGGACCTACTGTATATCATTTTGCACATATTGGTAATTTGCGTACTTATATTTCTGAAGATGTTTTGGAAAAAGGACTTAAGTTTTTAGGTTATGATGTTTTAAGAGCAATGAATATTACGGATGTTGGTCATATGGTTGGTGATGGAGACTCTGGAGAAGATAAGATGCTTGTAGCGGCTAAGAGAGAGAATAAGACATCTATTGAAATAGCTAAATATTATACAGATTGTTTTTTTGATGATTGTCGCAAATTAAATATTAGAAAGCCAGATATTGTATCAAAAGCTACTGATAATGTTGATATATATATAAAGATGATATCTAAGATGTTAGATAATGAACAGGCTTATATTTCAGATGGTAATGTTTATTTTGATACATCAAAGTTTAAAAATTATTATGAATTATCTGGCCGTAATAGTGATGATTTGATGGTAGCGGTACGTGATGATATAAAAGAAGATACCGCTAAACATAATCCTTTTGATTTTGGGTTATGGTTTACTAATTCGAAGTTTAATAATCAAGAGTTACAATGGGATTCTCCTTGGGGAAGAGGCTATCCTGGTTGGCATATAGAGTGTTCGGGAATTTCTATAAAGAATTTAGGTGAGTATCTTGATATTCATTGTGGAGCAGAGGATGCTATTTTTCCACATCATACAAATGAGATTGCGCAAAGTGAAGCATATCTTGGACATAAATGGTGTAATTATTGGTTACATTTTGGTTTTCTAAATGATGAAAGTGGTAAAATGAGTAAATCTAAGGGTGAATTTTTAACGGTTTCGTTACTTGAAGAAAAAGGCTATAATCCTTTAAGTTATCGTTATTTATGTTTAAATTCTTATTATCATAGTCAATTAACATTTAGTTATGATATTTTAGATGGAGCTCAAAATGCTTATATGAAGTTAAAAAATAAAGTTTCTAGATTAAAACAGGATAGTGTTGATTTAGAGAAATATGATAAGTATATTAATAAATTTAAAAAAGAAATAGAAGATGACTTAAATACTTCTAATATGATTACATTAGTATATGATGTGTTAAAAGATGATGAATTAACAGATGGGACTAAGTTTAAAATAATAGGGAAGTTTGATGAAGTGTTATCTTTAGACTTAACTGTTTGTGAAGATGTTAATATATCTAAGGAATTAGAGTCTGAAATTTTAACTAAAATTAATGAAAGAAAAATAGCTAAGGAAAATAAAGATTTTGCTGTTGCGGATAGTATTAGGGATGAACTTTTGGCAAAAGGTATTAAGCTTATTGATACTAGAGATGGAACAACATATGAATTGATTTAGGGCTTTTGTCCTTTTTTAGTAGGGGTGATTTATTTGAAAACGATAGAGATTAATTCTTTGGTACTTGCTTATTTAGGAGATACAATTTATGAAAATTATGTTAGAAGATATTTAGTAAATTCGGGAATTGGTAATGTTAATGATTTACAATCTTCAGCTGTTAAATTTGTAAGCGCTAAGAGTCAGGCAAAATTTTTGCAAGAAATGATTGATGTAGCTTTTTTTACAGATGATGAGATGTCTGTTATTATGAGGGCTAGAAATTATAAGACTACGTCACATCCTAAAAACTGTGATATTATTACTTATAAGTTAGCTACTGGACTTGAAGCTTTAATTGGTTATTTGGATTTGGAAAATAAAAAAGAAAGAATAGATGAAATTATGAATTTTATCTTAGGGTAATATAATGTTAGTTTATGGTAGAAATGTTGCGAAAGAAATTTTAAAAAATCCTAAAAAAGTGCAAAAAGTTATTTTGCAGGAAGGATTTGATGATAAAAATTTAAATTCAGCTATAAAAAGTGCAAATTTGAATGTTATTTATAAGTCAAAACAAGAAATTGACCGTTTGGCAAATGGACTTCATCAAGGTATACTACTATA
The DNA here is from genome assembly GCA_934162665.1 of uncultured Bacilli bacterium. Lineage (GTDB taxonomy): Bacteria > Bacillota_I > Bacilli_A > RF39 > UBA660 > RUG14670. The sequence continues at coordinate 55,464 of CAKPJN010000007.1, read as the reverse complement.
CATTGACGATTACAAGTATGTAGATCTTGATCAAGTTTTAAGAACTGATCCTAAATTTATTGTTATTTTAGATCATTTGGAGGATCCTCATAATTTAGGTGCAATTATTAGAACCTGTGAAGCTGCTTCAGTTGATGCGATTATTATACCTAAAGATAGACAAGTCCAAGTTAATTCAACTGTTATGAAGACTAGTGTTGGAACTTTGGATAATGTAAGGATAGTTTCGGTTTCTAATTTAGTTAATACAATAAATAAGTTAAAAGATAATGGCTTTTGGATAGTTGGAACAGCGCTTGAAGATAGTGTTGATTATAGAAGTATAGATTATTCAGGAAAAATTGGATTAGTAATTGGAAATGAGGGTAATGGAATTTCTCAGATTGTTAGAAAGTCATGTGACTTTGTCGCTAAAATACCTATGTATGGTAAAACAAATAGTCTTAATGCATCAGTTGCGAGTGGAATTATGATCTATGAGGTAGTACGTCATAGAAAGTAGGTTTCTATGAATTATAAAGATGTTAATGATTATGAACTTATCTATATGGTAAGAGAAAATGATGAGGATAATAATAATTTCTTATTTAAAAAATATTATTATCTTATTAAGAAAATTGCTTCTAAATACTTTTTATATGCAAAAGAAAAGGGAGTAGAATTTGAAGATTTAGTTCAGGAAGGATATATTGGTTTTAATGGCGCAATAAGTTCTTTTAAGGAAAATATGGATTGTACTTTTTATACATTTGCTTGTCTTTGTGTTGAGAGACAAATAAAGACATTTTGTAAGAGTATAGGCGTATATAAAAATGAGATATTAAATCAGGCATTGTTGGCAGATTATGATAAAGTAATGGAAAATTATCCATCTTTTATATCTATTGAAGATGATTTTTTTACAGAAGAAATTTTTTCTTATTATAAAAATTTATTTTCTCTTAAAAATAGTACTGTATTTGAACTTAGATATAATGGCTTTAGTTATCAAGAGATAAGTAAATTGCTTGATGTTTCGGTAAATACTGTTGATAGTAGATTGTGTAGAATTAGAAAAATATTAAGAAATGAGCTTAAAAATTAAATTTGATTTGTCTTTTTTATAAATATGTTATAGAATGATAATAGGGTGACTGGGTATGGATAATAATAATTATTCTACAACTTTAAATGAATGGTTACGTAGTAAGACTGATGAGGAAATGCGTGAGTTATTTTTTAATATGGATTTAACTATGAAATACATTCATGAAAAAGGATATTGTGTTAAGTCATTTAATTTAGATGAAATAAAAGTACTTAATAATTCGCCTAAACAAATTAAATTTGACACTTTACTTAAGTTACCTAATGATTTTTCTGTTGATAATGAACTTATTCATGAGGATATATATAATTCAGCTTTTTTACAAGTTGGTATTTATACTAAGTGTTTGCAATATATGAAGCCACAGTTTTTAAAAGAACATTTTGATAATTTCGCAACTTTTTTACCTGAAGGGGATGTTCCATATTATCGTGGAATTATTGAAAGAGGCGCTAATATTTATTTTAGTGATTATGTTTTAGAGAAAAGAAAAAGAGATATTAGTTCTATGAATAGTCAAATGGATTCAGAAGGCTCTTTAAATAATACATCAAATAAGAGTTTAGTAAAAAGTAATGGTCATTTTAAAGCTGATTCTTCTAATAATGTAGTTGATATTAATAATAGGATTAATGATACTATTTATAGACAGTTAAATACTAAGAAGGATGCAGCGTTTATTGGATTTATGATTTTTCCTACTATTTTGGTTATTTTGGGAATTGTTATTGCTATTATGGTTTTATTTGGTAAAATGTCATAAAATAATTGACATTTTCTTTTGTTTGTGCTAATTTATAGATGAACACGAAATGGTGTTTTTATTTTGATAGAAAATAGGTGAAAAAATGGCTGAAGTAGTAAAGAAAAAAACAAATGCTAAAGAGTATAAAATAAACAATTTAGAAGAAAAAAGGCAACCTAAGAAAGAAGAAAAAGTTAAGAAGGAACAACCTAAGAAAAAAGTAAATGAAGATCAAGAAAAAAAATCTTTATGGACAAAATTTAGAATATTTTGTCATGGTGTTAGAAGTGAAACAAAACGAGTTCATTGGACTGGTAAAAATGATATGGTTAAATATTCTATTGCGACAATATTTTTTATTATATTTTGTTCAATATTTTTCTTTTTAATTAATGTTATATTTGCTTTTGTTCAATCATTATTTGCGTAGGAGGTATATATTATGGATAAACAATGGTATGTAGTTAACACTTATTCTGGTCATGAAAACAACGTAAAAGAAAAGCTCGAAATGAAGGCTGAATCTATGGATATGAAAGATTATATTTGTAGAGTTGTTATTCCTGAGGAAAAAGTTGTTGAAGTAAAAGATGGAGTTACTAAGGAAAAAGTTAAGAAAATGTTTCCTGGTTATATATTAGTAGAGATGGTTATGACTGATGAAGCTTGGTATGCTGTTCGTAATACACCTGGAGTTACAGGATTCATTGGTTCTAGTGGGAAAGGGGCTAAACCTACACCTTTACAACCTCAAGAAGTTGATAAAATACTTAATGGTATGGGCATTAGTAGAATTAATGTTGATGAAGATCTTAAAGTTGGTGCAAAGGTTAAAATTGTTGCTGGACCATTTAATGGAATGTATGGAAAAGTTGACTCTATGGATTTACCAAATCAAAAAGTTATGTTACTTGTAGATTTATTTGGACAAGAAACTTCTGTTGAAGTTGAAATAAATCAAATAGAAAAAGCATAAAATAGTTGCAAAAAAAAGATGTTTATGTTATTATTTAAGGGCTATATTATTTAATATAGATTTAGTGGGAAGCAAGGTTTGCATTTATGAAAGCGGGAATCAAGCTATTTGTACCACTCGCGAAAACTAAAAAATAGGAGGTGTTTTTCGTGGCAAAGGAAGCAGTTAAGAAAATTAAGTTAGCTATTCAAGCAGGAAAAGCTACACCAGCTCCACCAGTTGGAACTGTTTTAGGACCTGCAGGAATCAATTTACAAGAATTTTGTACTAAGTATAATGATGCTACTAGAGATAGAATGGGTGATGTTTTACCTGTAGAAATATCAATATACGATGATAGAAGTTTTGATTTTATAATTAAAACTCCACCTACAAGTTTCTTGTTAAAGAAGTATGCTAAGATAAATAAAGGATCTGTTAAGGGAGCAAATGATATTGTTGCTACTTTAACAAAAGCTCAAGTTAAAGAAATTGCTGAAATTAAGTTACCTGACTTAAATGCTTATACAGTAGAAGAAGCAATGAAAATTGTTGAAGGTACTGCAAGAAATATGGGTATTGCTGTTAAGGGTGTTAATGATGCAGAAATGTCTGAACATGCTCAAGAAGCAGAAAAAGAAGCTAGGTTAGAAGAAGCAAATGCTGATGATAGTTCTTCTAATGAAGAAGTTTCTGAATAATTATTTAACATATAGGTTTTACCTATGTGGAAGGAATAATCCGCTATATACCACATAAGGAGGAATTAAAATGAAAAGAAGAAGTAAAAAATATACTAACGCTGTTTCTAAAATTGAAAAGAATAAATTATATTCAAGAGAAGAAGCAGTTAAATTAGTTAAAGAAACTTCTACTAGTTCTTTTGATGGATCAGTTGAAATAGCTATGAGATTAAATCTTGATACTAAAAAGGCTGATCAACAATTAAGAGGTGCAATTACACTTCCAAAGGGAACTGGTAAAGTTAATAGAGTACTAGTTATTGCTAGAGGTCCAAAAGCTCAAGAAGCAAAAGATGCAGGTGCTGACTTTGTTGGTGATACTGATATGCTTGAGAAAATAGAAAAAGAAAATTGGTTTGATTTTGATACAATGATAGCTACTCCTGATATGATGCCACTTCTTGGTAAATTAGGTCGTGTTTTAGGACCAAAAGGTTTAATGCCAAACCCTAAAACAGGTACTGTTACTATGGATGTTGCAAAAGCAGTTTCAGAAGTAAAAGCTGGTCGTGTTGAATATAGAACAGATAGTTTTGGAAACGTACATGGCGTTATTGGTAAGGTTTCTTTCTCTGAAGAAGACTTATTAGAAAACTTAAATGCATTTGTTTCTACAATTATTAAAATTAAACCTGCAACTGTAAAAGGGGAATATGTTAAAAATATTTCAATAGCTTCTACTATGGGTCCTGGAATTAAAATTGAAAATAATTTTGACAAATAAAATTTTATAGTATATAATAAAGACAATTTATTGGTGCCATAGACAGTAGGTAAATGTAAATCCTACCGAGGACTTAGTAGTAATTGAAAGTTCTTGTGTCTATATGCAAGGACTTTTTATATGGCATCCCTAAATATATGAGGAGGTGTGTTATGGCAAGTGAGAAAATCTTAAAGCAAAAACAAGCTGTTATTGATGAGATCAAAGATCGCGTTAATAATGCTAATACTATTGTTTTGTTTGATTATCGTGGTATCACTGATAGTGAAGCAAAAGAATTACGTTGTAAGTTAAGAGAATCTAGTTCTGATTATAAAGTATACAAAAATACTTTAATGACTCGAGCTTTTAACGATTTAAATATTGATCTTAATGAAGCTTTAGCTGGTCCAAGTGCTTTAGCTTATGGTGAAGATCAAATAGCACCAATTAAGGTTTTATCAGATTTTGCTAAAGATCACCCAGCATTAGTTTTAAAAGTAGGGATTGTAGATGGAGCAAAGGCAGATCAAGCTAAACTTGCAGAATATGCTACAATACCATCAAGAGATGGATTACTTACTATGCTTGCTGGCGGTATGATTGGAATAGCAAGAGACTTATCAATTTGCTTAGACTTATATAGTCAACAAAAAGAAAATTAATTATTAAAAAATAAGGAGGATTAGAAAATGGCTAAATTAACAAAAGAAGATTTTATCAGTAGTTTAAAAGAAATGAATTTATTAGAAATTAAAGAATTAGTAGATGCAATGAAGGAGGAATTTGGAGTTGATCCTTCAGCTGTAGCTGTTGCTGCTGCACCAGCTGCTGGAAGTGCTGATGCTGCTCCTAGTACAGTTACTGTATCAATCGCTGATGCTGGAGCTGCTAAAGTTGCAGTTATTAAGGTTGTTAAAGAAATTACTGGTTTAGGATTAAAAGAATCTAAAGATATCGTTGATAATAATGGCGCAGTTAAGGAAAATATTCCTGCTAGTGAAGCTGATGAAATTAAAGCTAAGCTAGAAGAAGCTGGAGCTACTGTAGAAGTTAAGTAATTAACTTCTTTTTTTTATTTATATTGAAAAAAATTAAAAAAATGTTTGACATATTAAACAATTTCGTGTATTATATGTTTACGAAAGGGAGAAAACTAATAATTTTTGTTTAGTTTTCTCTTTCTTTTTATTTTTGAGGCGATAAAATGGGGCAATATTTTACTAATGATGATTTACCTAGTAATGTTAGAAAGACTGAATGCTTTGTAAGAGGGTGTAAATTTACATTCTTTACTGATAATGGAGTATTTTCGAAAGATGGTTTGGATTTTGGCAGTAGACTTCTTCTTGATGCAATCCCGCTTGAAGAAGTTGGAGGCAAAATTCTAGATATGGGTTGCGGCTATGGAGTATTTGGTGTTGTTCTAGGCAAGATTACTAAAGCTCATGTTGATATGGTTGATGTTAATCTTCGTGCTTTGCATTTAGCAAAGAGAAATTTAGTTGAAAATCATGTTGATGATGCTTGTGTTTTTGAAAGTAATTGTTATGAAAATGTTTCCTCTAAATATTCCTCAATTGTTACTAATCCTCCAATAAGGGCTGGTAAAAAAATCGTTTATGAAATAGTGATGAATGCGAAAAATTATTTAGATACTGATGGCAAACTTTTTTTAGTCATTCGTAAGGAGCAAGGAGCTAAATCGCTAATAATCGACTTAAAAAAACAGTATACTGTAGAAGTACTTGAAAAAAGCAAAGGATTTTTTATAATTAAATGTAGTTTATAATTGACTAATTGCTAGATTTATGCTATTAATATAAATTGGCGATGTATTTTTTATAGATATATTCTTTGAATTATTATTATGTATAGGGGTGAATGTATAGTGGCATATAAAACAGTAAAATATGGTGACTACAGAGAGAGAAGAAATTTCTCAAGAATTAAAAATACTTATGAGTTAAAAGGCTTACTTGAAATTCAGAAAAAGTCTTACAATTGGTTTATTGAAAACGGTATTAAAGAAGTATTTGATGACTTATTTCCAGTAGAAAATTTCTCTGGAACTTTATCGCTTGAATTTGGTGATTATCATTTTGATGAACCTAGATTTTCAATTAAAGAAAGTAAAGATAGAGAATCAACTTATTCTGCTCCTTTAAAAGTTGATGTTCGTTTATTTAACCGTGAATCTGGTGAAGTTAAAGAACAAGAAATATTTATGGGTGATATGCCTATAATGACAGATAGTGGAACTTTTATCATTAATGGTGCTGAACGTGTTATTGTTTCTCAATTAGTTCGTTCACCTAGTGTTTATTTTAATCATGAAATTGATAAAAATGGACGTGAATTGATAACTTCTCAAATAATTCCAAATCGTGGAACCTGGTTAGAATTTGAAACTGATGCAAGAGACGTTTTGTATGTTAGAATTGATCGTACTAGAAAAGTAACTTTAACTACTTTACTTAGAGCATTTGGATTATCTAGTGATGAAGATATTCTTAAGACTTTTGGTGAAGATGATTATTTAAAGAATACAATTGCGAAAGATTCTACTAAGAATACAGATGAAGCATTAATTGAAATTTATGAAAAATTAAGACCTGGAGAGCCAGCTACTTTAGATTCTTCAAAGAATCAAATTATTACTAGATTTTTTGATGAATTTAGATATGATTTAGCTAAAGTTGGTAGATATAAGTTTAATCGTAAATTAAATGTTGTATCTCGTTTATTAAATCAAACATTAGCTGAAGATATTAAAGATGGTGATAATGTAGTTTTTGAAAAAGGAACTGTTATTACTAAAGCTAATTTAGAACAATTAAAAGATATTTTATCTAAGGGTTATGGTTTAAAAGAGCTTACTGTTAATGAAGAATTAGATAGTTATAATAAAGTTCAAGAAATTAAAATTGTTGATCCTAGTGATAAAAAGAAAAAGATTATCGTTATTGGTAATGATCAAGACATTGATGTTAAGAGACTTACAATTTCAGATGTTTATGCTTCTGTTTCATATTATTTAAATTTATTACATGGTGTTGGTAACTTTGATGAAATCGATCATTTAGGAAATAGACGTATTCGTCAAGTTGGTGAGCTTTTACAAAATCAATTTAGAATTGGTGTTTCTCGTATGGAACGTGTTATTCGTGAAAGAATGACTACTCAAGAGATGGAAGAAGTTACTCCAAAGACTTTAATTAATATTCGCCCTGTTACTGCTGCTATGAAAGAATTCTTTGGTAGTTCACAACTTTCACAATTCATGGATCAAACTAACCCTATTGCAGAACTTACTAACAAACGTCGTTTATCAGCTTTAGGTCCAGGTGGACTTTCTCGTGATAGAGCTGGTGTTGAAGTTCGTGATGTTAATTCATCACATTATGGTAGAATTTGTCCTATTGAATCTCCTGAAGGTCCAAATATAGGTCTTATTACTTCTCTTGCAAGTTATGCAAGAATAGATGAATATGGATTTGTTCAAACTCCATATCGTAAAGTTGTTAATTCACAAATTACAGATGAAGTACATTATTTAACAGCAGATGAAGAATTAGATTATATCATTTCTCAATCTACTGTTAATACTGATGAATCAAATGTTATTATTGATGAAAATGTTAATGCACGTTTCCGTGGTGAAAACATTTTAGCTAAACCAGAACAAGTTGACTATATTGACGTATCTCCACAACAAGTTGTATCTGTAACAACAAGTTGTATTCCATTCTTGGAACATGATGACGCTACTCGTGCTTCAATGGGAGCAAACATGCAACGTCAAGCTATGCCTTTAATTAAAACAGAAGCTCCATTTATTGGAACTGGTGTTGAATTTATTGCAGCTAAGGATTCTGGTGTTGAAATAGTTGCTAAAGCTGATGGTATTGTTGAATACGTTGATGCTAAGAAAATTGTTGTTAAAAATGCAAAAGATAGAGATACTTACTACTTATCTAACTTTGAATTAGCTAACTCTAGTATTTGTTCACATCAAAGACCAATTGTTCATGTTGGTGATAAAGTTATTGCCGATAAGACAATTTTAGCTGATGGAAACTCAACTGATAAAGGTGAACTTGCTTTAGGTAAAAATATGACAGTTGCATTTATGACATTTAATGGTTATAACTATGAAGATGCTGTTATCTTAAATGAAAATTTAGTTAAAGATGATAAATTTACATCACTTCACTTAGAAGATTATGAGATGCAATGTCGCGAGACTAAACTTGGCCCTGAAGAAATTACTAGAGATATACCTAATGTTAGTGAAGAAGCTCGTCGCAATTTGGATGAAAATGGTATTATAACAATTGGAACAGAAGTTAAAGAGGGAGACATTTTAGTAGGAAAAGTAACTCCTAAGGGAATGGCTGAACTTACTTCTGAAGAAAAATTATTACATGCTATTTTTGGAGAGAAGACTCGTGAAGTTCGTGATACATCACTTCGTGTTCCACACGGTGGAGATGGTATTGTTCATGATATTAAAATTTATACAAGAAAAGATAATGATGAATTACCAGCAGGTGTTTCAAAAGTAATTCGTGTTTATATAATTCAAAAACGTAAAATCCAAGTTGGAGATAAGATGTCTGGACGTCATGGTAATAAGGGTGTTATTTCACTTATTCTTCCACAAGAAGATATGCCATATATGCCTGATGGTACTCCAGTTGATATTATGCTTAATCCACAAGGTGTTCCTTCTCGTATGAACTTAGGTCAAATTCTTGAAATTCATATGGGTATGGCTGCTAAAAAATTAGGTGTACATATTGCTACTCCAGTATTTGATGGTGCTCATATAGATGATATTCAAGATATGATGAAAGAAGCTGGAATGGATGAAGATGGTAAGACTGTTTTATATGATGGTCGTACTGGTGAACCATTCGATAATCGTATATCAGTTGGTGTAATGTATATGATTAAACTACATCACATGGTTGATGATAAATTACACGCACGTTCTACAGGTCCTTACTCTTTAGTTACACAACAACCACTTGGTGGTAAAGCTCAATTTGGTGGACAAAGATTTGGAGAAATGGAAGTTTGGGCATTATATGCTTATGGTGCAGCTCATACATTACAAGAAATACTTACTGTTAAGTCTGATGATGTAGTTGGACGTGTTAAAGTTTACGAATCAATTATTAAAGGTCAAGAAATTGATCAAGCTGGTGTTCCAGAATCATTTAGAGTTCTTATGAAAGAGTTCCAAGCATTAGGACTTGATGTTTCTATCATTAATAATGAAGGACAAGCTTTAGAACTTAAAGAAATAGAAGAAGCAGAAGATAAAGAAGATATTAAATTATCTATTGATGAGTTAGATGCTCCTGCTGATAAAAATAATTTAGATAGTAAAGAAAATTCTAATTCTCAACTTGAATATGATTTTGATGATGAAATGGATGATGAAGAATTAGATGAAGAACCTGATGAGTTCGATGATGATTATGAATTTATGGAAGATGAAGATATAGAGGAAGGAGCTGATATTTAATGATAGAAGTAAATAAGTTTGAAGCATTAAAAATTGGTATAGCTTCTCCTGAAAAAATACGTGAATGGTCTTATGGAGAAGTAAAAAAACCTGAAACTATTAATTATCGTACTCTTAGGCCTGAACGTGATGGATTATTTTGTGAGAAAATATTTGGACCTACAAAAGATTTTGAATGTGCATGTGGTAAATATAAACGTGTACGTTATAAAAATATAGTATGTGATAGATGTGGAGTTGAAGTTACTCGTTCTAAAGTTCGTCGTGAACGTATGGGACATATTGAGTTAGCTTCTCCTGTTTCTCATATTTGGTTCTTTAAAGGTGTTCCATCTCGTATGGGTCTTGTACTTGATATGAGTCCAAGAGATTTGGAAGAAGTATTATACTTCGTTAGTTATGTTGTTATCGATAAGGGTAATGCGCCTTTAGAAAATAAACAAACTTTATCTGAAAAAGAATATCGTGCATATTATGAAAAATATGGTAATGGATTCAAAGTAGGTATGGGAGCTGAAGCGATTAAAGAACTTTTAAAGAAAGTTGATCTTAAAGCTGATATTGATGAAATTACTAAAGAATTAGAAAATGCTCAAGGTCAAAAAAGAACTCGTTTATTAAAGAGACTTGATGTTTTAGATGCTTTTTATAAGTCTGGAAATAAACCTGAATGGATGATTCTTGATTGTATTCCTGTTATTCCACCTGAACTTCGTCCAATGATTCAACTTGATGGTGGTAGATTTGCAACAAGTGATTTGAATGATTTATATAGACGTGTAATAAATCGTAATAATCGTTTGAAAAAACTTATTGATTTAGGTGCTCCTGGTATTATTATTCAAAATGAAAAACGTATGTTACAAGAAGCAGTGGATGCATTATTTGATAATGGACGTCGTGGAAGAAGTGTTACTGGTGCCGGGAATCGTGCTTTGAAATCACTTTCTAGCATGTTAAAGGGTAAACAAGGACGTTTCCGTCAGAACTTATTAGGAAAACGTGTTGACTATTCTGGTCGTTCTGTTATCGTTGTTGGGCCATCTTTAAAAATGTATCAATGTGGTATTCCTAAAGAAATGGCACTTGAACTTTTCAAACCACATGTTATAAATGGATTAGTTAGTAAAGATATTGCACATAATATTAAAGCTGCTAAAAGACTTATAGATAATCAAGATCCTGTTGTTTGGGATATTGTTGAAGAAGTTATTAAAGAACATCCTGTTATGTTGAACCGTGCACCAACTTTACATAGACTTGGTATTCAAGCATTTGAACCAATTTTAGTTGGTGGTAAGGCTATTAGATTACATCCATTAGTTTGCCCTGCTTTTAATGCAGATTTCGATGGAGATCAAATGGCTGTTCACGTTCCTTTATCAGAAGAAGCTCAAGCTGAAGCTAGACTTTTAATGCTTGGGTCTAATAACATCTTACATCCAAAGAGTGGTGATCCTATTGTTACACCTTCTCAAGATATGGTTTTAGGTAACTATTACATTACAATGGAAAAATCTGGAGAAGATGGAGAAGGTCGTGTATTTAAAAATACTAATGAAGCGTTAATGGCTTATGAAAGACGTGAATTAACATTACATACTCGTATTGCTATTCCAGTTGATTCTTTCAAACATAAATTATTTACTGAGACTCAAAAAGGTAAATATTTAGTTACTACTGTTGGAAAAATTAAATTTAATGAAATTCTTCCTGATTCGTTTGCATTTATTAATGAACCAACAGATGATAATATTCAAAATATTACACCTAATAAATATTTCTTAGAAAAAGGTGTAAATATACCTGAAGCTATTAAGGAAATGCCTTTAGTTAAACCTTTTGTTAAAAATACATTAGAGAAAATAATTGCTCAAGTATTTAAAAGATATAAAACTACAGAAACTTCTACAATGTTAGATAACTTAAAAGATTTAGGATTTAAATATTCTACTATTGCTGGTATTACTATTTCACTTTCTGATGTTGAAACTAGTAAACATAAAAATGAAATTGTAGAAGAAGCTCAAAAAGTAGTTGATAAAATTAATAAACAATATAAACGTGGTTTAATTACTGAAGAAGAAAGATATTCTAAAGTAATTGAAACATGGAATGGAGCAAAAGATAAAGTTCAAGCTGAACTTGAGGAAATTGCTAATAGTGATGAAGATAACCCAATCTTTATGATGATGCATTCTAAAGCTCGTGGTAATATTTCAAACTTTACACAAGTTGCTGGTATGCGTGGTATTATGGCAAAGCCTAATGGTGAGTCAGTAGAAATTCCAGTATTATCTTCATTTAAAGAAGGACTTTCAGTTTCTGAATTCTTCTTATCTACACATGGTACTCGTAAAGGTCTTGCAGATACAGCATTAAAGACTGCAGATTCTGGTTACTTAACTCGTCGTTTAGTTGATGTTAGTCAAGATATGATAGTTAGAGAAGAAGACTGTGGTACAGATCAAGGTGTTGTTGTTCGTGACTTTGTTAATGAAAAAACAGGAGCAGTAATTGAAAAATTATATGATCGTATTGTTGGTAGATATGCTAATAAGAAGATTATTAATCCTGAGACAAAAGAAGTTATTGTTGATAAACTTCAAATGATTACAGAGTCTATGGCTGAAAAGATTATTGCAGCTGGTATTAAAGAAGTAGAAATTCGTACAATTTTAACTTGTGCAACACAAAATGGTGTTTGTCAAAAATGTTATGGTAGAAACTTAGCTACTGGTAACTTAGTTGAGATTGGAGAAGCTGTTGGTGTTATGGCTGCTCAATCTATTGGTGAGCCTGGTACTCAGCTTACAATGCGTACATTCCATACTGGTGGAGTTGCTGGCGGAGAAGATATTACTCAAGGTCTTCCACGTGTTCAAGAATTATTCGAAGCACGTAATCCTAAAGGAAAAGCAACAATTGCTGAAATTGATGGTACTGTAAGTAAGATTAAAGAAGATCATGGTAAATATAAGATTAGTATTACTAATAAGTTAGAGACTAAAGAACATGTTTCTAATTATGGAGCTAAGATTTGTGTAGAAAAGGGACAAGAAGTAGTTTGTGGTCAAAAATTAACTGAAGGAGCTATTTCTCCTAAAGAATTACTTGCTGTTACTGATCCTATTACTACTCAAGAATATATTCTAAAAGAAGTACAATATACTTATCGTTCTCAAGGTGTTGATATATCTGATAAGCACGTTGAAATTATTGCACGTAGAATGATTTCTAAGATTAGAATAGTTGATGGTGGAGATACTAAACTTATTCCAGGAGCACTTGTTAATTTCCGTGAATTTACAGATGAAAATAAAGAAACAGTTATTAAGGGTAAAAAACCAGCACTTGGTAAACCTATTCTTCTTGGTATTACAAAGGCTGCACTTGAAACTGATTCATTCTTATCAGCAGCATCATTCCAAGAAACAACTCGTATCTTAACAGATGCCGCAATAAGAGGAAAAGTTGATCCATTAGCTGGCCTAAAGGAAAATGTAATTATTGGTAAATTAATACCTGCAGGTACTGGTAGTAAACAATATAGAGATGTTGATTTCGAATTAGAAAATCAATTTATAGATGAAGAACCTCTAGAAAAACTAGAAGATCAATTTATGGAGTAAGGAGACTTACTCTTTTTTCTTTACAAAAATATTTATTTGATATAAAATTGTAATAGATTGCTGGGAGGTAATATATATGAAAAAGCTTGATAATAAAGGCTGGGGATTAAATACAATGATTATTTTTCTCGTTGTTATGTTATTATTTATATTAGTAATCGCTATATTATCTTATAAAATGGGAATAGAAAAAGATTCAAAAAATCCAATATATAATACTAATAATACACAAAAAATAGAAGAATAATTGTTATAAAACTATTGACTTTAGCATAGTATAATGATATATTAGTTACACTGTTTAAATGTTCTTTGCTTATGCAAAGTTTTATTTAAAAAGAAAAATGATACACCTGGATATGTGTAAAGAAAGGAGATATATTTTATGCCTACAATCAATCAATTAGTTCGTAAAAATCGTAGTGATAAAACAAGAAAGAGTAAAGCTCCAGTTCTTGGTGTTGGTTTAAATACAATAAAGAAGAAAACTACAGATACTAAATCACCACAAAAACGTGGAGTATGTACTCGTGTTGGAACAAAGACACCTAAGAAACCAAACTCTGCTCTACGTAAATATGCTCGTGTTCGTTTATCTAATGGAAAAGAAGTAGATACTTATATTCCTGGTATCGGACATAATTTACAAGAACATAGTGTTGTATTAATTCGTGGTGGTCGTGTTAAGGATCTAATCGGAGTTCGTTATCATATTGTTCGTGGAACATTAGATACAGCTGGTGTTAAAGATCGTATGCAAGGACGTAGTAAATACGGTGCTAAAAAACCTAAAAAGTAATTTTTATAAATATAGTGAAGGGAGGATTTAAAAATGCGTAAGAGACGTGCAGTTAAAAGAGATGTTTTACCAGATCCAATATATAAATCAAAAGTTGTTACTAAATTAGTAAATACTATTATGTTAGATGGTAAAAAAGGAATTGCTCAATCAATAGTTTATGAAGCATTTGAACAAGTAAAAACAAAAACTGGTAAAGATCCATTAGAAGTATTTAATGCTGCTATGGAAAATATTAAGCCACAACTTGAAGTAAAATCTCGTCGTGTTGGTGGATCTAATTATCAAGTACCTATAGAAGTAACACCTGCAAGAAGTCAAGCGTTAGCTCTTAGATGGTTAACAAAGTATTCTCGTGAACGTGGTGGTAAAGGAATGGCAGATAATTTAGCCAATGAACTTATTGATGCATCTAATGGTACAGGTGCAGCAGTTAAGAAACGTGAAGATACTCATAGAATGGCTGAAGCTAATAAAGCTTTTGCACATTATAGATGGTAGGAAGGGAGTCATATTATGGCAAGAGATACGTCTTTAGAAAAGACAAGAAATATTGGAATCATGGCTCATATTGATGCTGGTAAAACAACAACTACTGAGCGTGTATTATTCCATACAGGAGTAACTCATAAAATTGGTGAAACTCATGATGGGGAAAGCCAAATGGATTGGATGGCTCAAGAACAAGAACGTGGTATTACAATTACTTCTGCTGCTACTACTGCTCATTGGAAGGGACATCGTTTTAATATTATCGATACCCCAGGTCACGTTGATTTTACTATTGAGGTTTCTCGTAGTCTTCGTGTTCTTGATGGTGCAGTTGCATTACTTGATGCACAAGCTGGAGTTGAACCACAAACTGAAACTGTTTGGAGACAAGCATCTGAATTTAAAGTTCCAAGAATTATTTTCGCAAATAAAATGGATAAAATGGGTGCTAATTTCGAATATAGTTTAAAAACAATTAAAGACCGTTTAGGAGTTAATGCTAAACCTATTGAATGGCCAATTGGTGCTGAAGCTGACTTTAATGGTGTTATTGATTTAGTTACTATGAAAGCTTATCATTATGATGGTCAACAACAAGAAAATGCAGAAGAAATTGAAGTTCCTGCTGATTTAAAAGATATCGCAGAAGAAAAGCGTGCTGAATTAATTGATGCAGTTGCTGAATTCGATGATGAAATGATGATGACTTATCTTGATGGTGGAGAAGTAACTATTGAAATGATTAAAGCTGCTATTAGAAAAGGTACTTTAAAAGCAGAATTTTTCCCAGTTATGTGTGGAACTGCTTTAGGTAACAAAGGTATCAAATTATTATTAGATGCTGTTGTTGATTATTTACCAAGTCCTTTAGATATTGAATCTGTTAAAGGAACTGATTTAAATGGTGATGAAGATGTTCGTCATCCTAGTGATTCTGAACCATTTAGTGCATTGGCATTTAAAGTTATGACAGATCCATTTGTTGGACGTTTAACATTCTTTAGAGTTTATTCTGGACATTTATCTAGTGGTAGTTATGTATTAAATTCTACTAAAGGTTCTAAGGAAAGAATTGGACGTATTCTTCAAATGCATGCCAATAACCGTAAGGAAATTAGTGATGTTTATACAGGAGATATTGCTGCTGCAGTTGGACTTAAAAATACAACTACTGGAGATACTTTATGTGATGAAAAGAAACCTATTATTCTTGAAAGCTTAGTAGTTCCAGAACCAGTTATTCAACTTGCTGTTGAACCAAAATCAAAGGCAGATCAAGATAAAATGGCTATAGCACTTCAAAAGTTAGCTGAAGAAGATCCTACATTTAAAGTTCATACTGATCATGAAACTGGTCAAACAGTTATTGCTGGTATGGGTGAGTTACACCTTGATGTATTAGTTGATCGTATGAAACGTGAATTCAATGTTGAAGCTAATGTTGGTGCTCCTCAAGTTGCTTATCGTGAAACTATTAAGCAAGAGGGAGACTGTGAAGGTAAATATATTAAACAATCTGGTGGACGTGGACAATATGGACATGTTTGGATTAAATTTGAACCTAATCCAGATAAAGGATATGAATTTATCGATCAAGTAGTTGGTGGTGTTGTTCCTCGTGAATACATTCCAGTTGTTGATAAGGGATTACAAGAAGCAATGCAAACAGGTATTATTGCTGGATATCCTATGATTGATGTTAAGGCTACATTACATGATGGTTCATATCATGAAGTAGACTCTAACGAAATGGCATTTAAAGTAGCTGCTAGTTTAGCACTTAAAGAAGCTAAGAATAAATGTAGACCTGTTTTACTTGAACCAATTATGAAAGTTGATGTTACTACTCCAGAAGAATATTTTGGAAATGTAATGGGTGATTTGACTTCAAGACGTGGTAAACCACTTGGTCAAGAAGCGCAAGGTAATGCTGTTAAATTAAGCGCTATGGTTCCACTTTCAGAAATGTTTGGTTATGCTACTAACCTACGTTCTAATACACAAGGTAGAGCAACATTCGTAATGTTCCCAGATCATTATGAAGAAGTTCCAAAAAATATTGCTGAAGAAATAATTAAAAAGAGTGGAAATTAATAAAATCGTATCAAAATAGTTGAATTTTATTCAATTATTAGATAAAATAAATATTGTAATTAAAAGGAGGAAATTAAATTATGGCAAAACAAAAATTTGATCGTTCAAAACCACATGTTAACATTGGTACAATTGGACACGTAGATCATGGAAAAACTACTACTACTGCTGCTATTACTAAATGTTTAGCTGGAAAAAATGGTAATGAAGCTGTTGATTTCGCTAATATCGATAAAGCACCAGAAGAAAGAGAACGTGGAATTACTATCAATACTGCTCATGTTGAATACAGTACTGATAAGAGACATTATGCACACGTAGACTGTCCAGGACATGCTGACTATGTTAAAAACATGATTACTGGTGCAGCTCAAATGGATGGAGCAATCTTAGTTATTGCTGCTACTGATGGTCCAATGGCTCAAACTCGTGAACATATCTTACTTGCTCGTCAAGTTGGAGTACCAAGAATGGTTGTATTCCTAAATAAATGTGATATGGTAGACGATGAAGAATTATTAGACTTAGTTGAAATGGAAATTCGTGACTTATTAAACGAATATGGATATGATGGAGATAATACTCCAATTATCCGTGGATCAGCTCTTAAGGCTCTTGAAGGAGATCCTGCTTGGGTTGGTAAGATTAATGAATTAATGGATGCTGTTGATGAATGGATTCCAACTCCTGAGAGAGATAATGATAAACCATTCTTAATGAGTATTGAAGATGTATTTACTATCACTGGACGTGGTACAGTTGTTACTGGTCGTGTTGAACGTGGTACATTAAAACTTAATGATGAAGTTGAAATCGTTGGTATTAAAGATACTCAAAAAACTGTTGCTACTGGAATTGAAATGTTCCGTAAGCAATTAGACTTTGCTGAAGCAGGAGATAATGCTGGAGTATTATTACGTGGTATTTCTCGTGAAGATGTTGAACGTGGACAAGTTCTTGCTAAACCAGGAAGTGTTACACCTCATCATAAATTCAAAGCTGCTGTTTATGTATTAAGCAAAGAAGAAGGTGGACGTCATACTCCATTCTTCAACAACTATCGTCCTCAATTCTATTTCAGAACTACTGATGTTACAGGTGTAATTACTTTACCAGAAGGAACTGAAATGGTAATGCCAGGTGATAACATTAATATGGATGTTGATTTAATCCATTCTATAGCACTTGAACAAGGTACTAAATTCTCTATTCGTGAAGGTGGACGTACTGTTGGTGCTGGTAATGTTACTGATATCATTGAATAATAAAATTAAAAGTCGATTATATCGACTTTTTCTTTTGTTTGTATAAAAAAATAGATCATTTTCCATAATCTATTTTTTGTTTTTACTAAAGTTTTTATAAATACCATATGTAAAGTTATTTAAAATTATATCAAATTCTCCAATGTATTCTGTAATTAAAGATTTGTATCCTAATTTCATTTCGTTTAATCCTTTATATTGGTTATCTTTTTCAAATTCTCCTACTACTGCATTTAAATTTAAATATTTGTAATTTTTTTGTTTGTAATCTGAAATCATTTGCCACTTTAATAAATAATTAGAATTAAGGAACGAATATGTTTTATCAAATCCTTCAATTATTAAATAAGCAGCATTGTCATAATTTAGAACTATTCCTCCACCTACTATTAATCCAGATGGATTTTCTTTTAATAATTTAGTAGCTAAAACTAGATTGTTTTTATAGATATTTAATAGTTTATCTGATTCCATTTTAGCATTTAATATAGTTCTTTTTGCGACTCCTTTTGTATTTGGACTTTGAATCTTTTTGGCTAAAATATCGTTTCTATTCATTTCGTTTTCATATAACTTTCTACTATTTATTACAAATGTTTCAGTATTTAATTTAGCTATATATATATCACAATTATAGTTGTTGATTAATTCTTTATAATATCTTAATGGTTTATGATTTTTATTTTTTATGAAACTATATATCTTATTAAGATCAGTGTCATTATCTTTAATTATTTCTACCCCTGATATAGTAGCTTTTTTTATTTTGTGTCTTGTTCTTTTATCTAATTCTTTGTATAAAATATCTGTATGTTTGTTTAGTAATACTAGACTTTCCCAACGTGGTTTTTCATTTTCAAAATATAGTGTTTTTCCTTTATAATTAAAGTTAGCACTTTCTAAATTTGCTTGGATTATATTTGCTTGATTATTAAAATTTATTATATTTCCTTTTGAATCACGAATAGTAGATATAATATAGGGATCCATTCGTAGTAACATAAAACCTTGTTTACCTAGTAATTGTTTTAATTTATCACTAAGTAATAGTGTTTGTTCTTTGTTTTCAAAATCAAATAAAATTCCACGAGGGGCATAAGCTATTTTATTGCCCATAAATACTTCTTTGTATAAAATTATAGTTGCGCCTATTAAAGTATCACTTTCATCTAATATTCCTAAATAATGAACATTGTATCCGAATTTTATCATTAAATTACCATAATTAGATGTTTGATAATAATTTCTATATTTATGAGTTTTAGCAAATTCATCAAATTTTTTTGGACTTAATGTTACTATTTTCATATTAATCCCTTTCCTATCTTTTTAATTATATCATTTTTACTTACTGTTATCAATATATCTATTATTCTTAATTTTTAGTAGTTAAAACTATCTTTTTATAGTATACTTATATTGGTGATAATAATGTTTGAAAATAAAAAAGTTTTGATTTTAGGGATGGCTAGAAGCGGGTATGCAGCTGCAAAATATTTAGTAAAAAGGGGTAATGAAGTAGTATTAAATGATGGTAAAGAAGAAAGCAAGCTTGATGCTGCTCAAATTAAAGAGTTAAGAGAATTGGGTGTTAAGCTTATATTTGGAGAACATCCTGATAATTTGTTAGATAATACATTTAATTATTTGATTAAAAATCCAGGGGTTCCAATTGATCATAAATATGTGTTGATGGCAAGAGATTTAGGAATAGAGGTTATTAATGAGGCAGAGATGGCATTTCGTTTATTACCAGATGATGTGTTTTTGATTGGAATTACTGGTACTAATGGAAAAACAACTACAACAACACTTACTTATAATATTTTGAAAAAAGCATTTGGAGAAAGAGTTCATTTAGCTGGTAATATTGGTTATCCATTTTGTAGTATTTTAGATGAGTTAAAATCTAATGATATTATTGTTATGGAAGTTTCTTGTCAACAACTTGAAAATTTTGATAAGTTTAAGCCTAATATTGCGGTTATGACCAATTTAAGTCCAGCTCATATTGATTTTTTGAAAAGTTATGATAATTATAAGAGAGTTAAATGTAAGTTGTTTAAGAATCAAACTGCAGATGATTTAGCTATTTTGAACATTGAAAATGATGATGTAGTAGAGTCTAGCAAGTCTATTAAATCTAGAACAAAGTATTTTTCTAGTAAGAAGGAAATTAATGGTTGTTATTTAAAGGATGAGGCTATTTACTATTATGATGAGAAAGTTATTGATATAGATGATATATTTATAGCTGGTAGTCATAATATAGAAAATTGTATGGCCGCTATTATGGTATGTAAGGAATTAGATGTTTCAAATGATATAATTGTCGATATTATAAAGAATTTTAGGGGTGTTGAACATAGACTTGAATATGTTGATACTGTTAATGGTGTTAAATTTTATAATGATACAGAAGCTACTAATATTAAATGTACACAAATTGCTTTGTCTTCATTTAAGGATCCAATTGTTTTAATATTAGGTGGTTTAGAACGTGGACAAGATTTTTATGAGTTGACTCCTTTTATGAAAAATGTTAAGACAATTATTGGGATTGGTCAATGTCGTAATAGAGTATTTGAATTTGGAAAAGCTCTTAATATTCCAACGTTTATTTATGAGTTTTTAAAAGATGGATTTGATAAATGTGTTGATGTTTCTGATAGTGGTGATGTTGTTTTACTTTCACCTGCATCTGCATCATGGGATCAATATAAGGAATGTGAAATAAGAGGTACAGAATTTAAAAATTATGTTTTAAATATGGAGGCAAGAAAAGATGAAAATAAATAATGTAATTGGACGTGAAATATTAGATTCTAGAGGTAATCCAACAGTAGAAGTTGATATTTATTTAGAAGATGGAACTATGGGACGTGCTGCAGTGCCAAGCGGAGCATCAACTGGTGAAAGAGAAGCTTTAGAAATGCGTGATGGTGGAAGTCGTTTTAATGGTAAAGGTGTATTGAATGCTTTAAAAAATGTTAATGGTCCTTTAAAAGATATTGTTGTTGGAATGGATGCTTTTGATCAAAAAGCGGTTGACTACGCTATGATACAAGCTGATGGTACTAAGACAAAAAGTAAATATGGGGCAAATGCTATTTTAGGTATTTCAATGGCTGTAATGAAAGCTGCTGCTAAAAGTAAGGGTTTAGAACTTTATAAATATATTGGTGATGGGAAGACTTTACCAGTTCCAATGATGAATATTATAAATGGTGGAGCTCATGCTGATAATAGTCTTGATTTTCAAGAATATATGATTATTCCACAACGTGATAGTATTCGTGAGCGTGTAAGAGTAGGAGCAGAGATTTTTCATAGTTTAAGAAAAGTATTAAATGAAAAGGGTTATGCAACTGGTGTAGGAGATGAAGGTGGTTTTGCTCCTGATTTAAAAAGTAATAAAGAAGGATTTCAATTAATCACAGAAGCTGTGGAAAGAGCTGGTTATGTACCTGGTAAAGATGT
The DNA here is from genome assembly GCA_934162665.1 of uncultured Bacilli bacterium. Taxonomy (GTDB): domain Bacteria; phylum Bacillota_I; class Bacilli_A; order RF39; family UBA660; genus RUG14670. The sequence goes on along the minus strand of CAKPJN010000007.1, from coordinate 33,933 downwards.
GTGTTATGCAATTGATGTAGCTGCATCAGAATTTTATAATGATGGTAAATATGAACTTAAAGGTGAAAACCGAGTTTTAACAACAGATGAATTAATTGATTATTATAAAGAATTAATTAATACTTATCCAATTATTTCTATAGAGGATCCTGTTGATGAAAATGACTGGGAAGGATTTTCTAAAGTTACTCTAGAAATTGGAGATAAGGTTCAATTAGTTGGTGATGACTTATTTGTAACGAATAAAGAATGTTTACAAAAGGGAATTGATATGAAAGCTGGTAATGCAATCTTATTAAAAGTTAATCAAATTGGTACAATTACTGAGACATTAGAGACTATTGAACTTGCTAAAAGTCATGGTTATAAAACTGTAATTTCTCATAGAAGTGGTGAAACAGAAGATACTACAATTGCTGATTTAGCCGTTGGTCTTGATTTAGGTCAAATCAAAACTGGTTCAATGTCTAGAACTGATAGAATTTGTAAGTATAATCAATTAATGAGAATTGAAGATGAATTAAATATATAGCTTCAATAAGTTGCAATTTATATTGATTTATGTTAGTATATTATTGTTGTTATGGAGGGTTATATGGAAACAGTATTATTAATTATATCCATTTTATTAATTGTTATAGTACTTTTACAAAGTAGTAAGGCAGAAAGTGCTGCTCAAATATTTTCTGGTAGTACTTCTGATTTATTTAGTAATAGAAAGGAAAGAGGTTCTGAACTTTTTATTAGTCGTTTGACTTTATTACTTGGTCTTTCTTTCTTTATTATTTGTTTAGTATCTGTATTTATTGATTAAGAACTTTATAGTTCTTTTTTTTATTAAAAAAAGTCTAGTTAATATGGGTAAAATAAAGTATAATATATATTAGAAGGTTGGAAGGTGATACTATGAAGAATATGAGAGACAATATAATTGATATATTACAAAGTAGTGATAAGGCACTTAGTATTTATGATATTCAGGATAAATTAGGCCTAAAAACTGTTGATGAGGTTCGTAATTTAAGTCAAGCACTTAGAGCTTTAGAAGAAGATGTAGTAGTTTATCATTCTAATAAAGATAAATATATGATGCTTGAAAAGAGTCACTTAAAAAAAGGAATAATGCATGTTAATAAAAAGGGTTTTGGTTTTGTTGAAGTTGAAGGATTAGATGATGATATATATATTTCTCAGGATAATATTAATGGGGCAATACATGATGATATAGTACTTGTTGAAATTACTAGTAAAATGAATTTAGATAGACTAGAAGGTAGAATTTTAAGAATTTTAAAACGACAAGTTAATAGATATGTAGGGGAAATTAATTTTATTAAAAATGTGGGTCATGTAAAATTGGATGATTCGAAGGTAAAAATAGAAGTTATTGTATCTAAAGAAAACAGTTTAAATGCTGTTGATGGACATAAGGTTGTTATTGAACTTGGTAAAAAGATTACTAATACTAAATATGAGGGTGTTGTTGTTGAAGTAATTGGACATAAAAATGATCCAGGGGTTGATATTTTATCGATTGTTTATAAGTATAATATTAATACTGAATTTCCCGATGATGTAAAAGAAGAAGTTAAAGATATACCTAATTCTGTATCAGAAGCTGAATTAAAAGATAGACGTGATTTAAGAGATGTAGAAATATTTACTATTGATGGCGATGATACAAAAGATATTGATGATGCAATTTCTATTGAAAGACTTAATAATGGTCATTATAAATTGGGTGTTCATATTGCTGATGTTAGTTATTATGTAAAAGAGGGAAGTCCACTAGATAATGAAGCTATGGAAAGAGGGACTAGTGTTTATTTAGTAGATAGAGTTATACCAATGATTCCTCATGAGTTATCTAATGGTATTTGTTCTTTGAATCCTAATGTTGATCGTTTAGCTATTTCTTGTATTATGGAATTTGATAATTTGGGAAATCAATTAGATTATGAAATATTTCCTAGTGTTATTAGATCACGTATTCAGATGACTTATAAAAAAGTTAATAGTATTTTAGAAAAAAATGTTATTCCTGAAGGATATGAAGAATATGTTAAAAGTTTGACTACTATGGGAGAATTAGCTAAGATACTTAGAAAAATGAAGGAAAAAAGAGGATATATAGATTTTGAAGTAGATGAAGCTAAAATTTTAGTGGATGAGAAATGTAGGCCTACGGAAGTTGTTTTAAGGGAACGTGGAGCAGGTGAAATGCTTATTGAGGACTTTATGATTGCGGCTAATGAGTGTGTTGCTTCTCATATTTACTTTATGAATTTACCATTTATTTATCGTATTCATGAGGTGCCAAAGGAAGAAAAAATTAGAAGTTATTTAGGTTTTATTGGAAGTTTAGGTTATCAGATACCTGGAGATATTAAAGATACAAGACCTCAAACTATACAAAAATTACTTAAATTTTTGGAAGATAAAAAAGAATTTAAAATTCTTTCTAGTTTATTACTTAGAAGTATGCAGAAAGCTGTTTATAAACCTGAAAATTTAGGACATTATGGCCTTGCGAGTAAATGTTATACACATTTTACTTCTCCAATTAGACGTTATCCAGATACTACTGTTCATCGTCTTTTAAGAACATATTTATTTAATAAGGATTTGAATCCAGGAACTGTTCGTAAGTGGGAAGAAAAGTTAGTATATATTGCTGATCATTCATCTGCTCGAGAAAGAGCTAGTGTTGATTGCGAGCGAGAAGTTGAAGATATGAAGATGGCTGAGTATATGGAAGGGCATATTGGTGAAGAATTTGAAGGAATGATTTCTTCTGTAACTAGTTTTGGAATGTTTATAGAATTAGATAATTTAATAGAAGGATTAGTTCCATTACGTGATATGAAAGACTTTTTCCATTATGATGAAGAACATATGACTTTAACAGGTGAGAAAACTCATATTAAGTATACTATTGGTGAGAGGGTTGTTATTAAAGTTGTTAGAGCTTCTAAAGAGGAAAAGACTATAGATTTTGAGATTGTTAGGAAGGTAGTATAGTATGAAAAAGAGAAAAGTTAGAAAAGCAAAAAAAAGTACAAGGATAGTATTAGTATTATTCTTATTTGCTATATTATTAATCGATGTAGGTATTTATTTACAAGCTACTAATTTTTCTCTTAATGATAATAAAAATGGTCCTACTCCTAAGGTTTATAAAGAAAAAAAACAACCTAAGGAATATAGCACTAGGATGATAATGGTAGGAGATGCATTAATACACAGTTCTCTTTTCTATGATGCTAAGAAAAGTGATGGGACATATGATTTTAAACCAATGCTTGAGTTGACTAAGCCAATTACTTCTAAATATGATTTAGTATATTATAATCAAGAAACCATTTTAGGAGGAGCTAATTTTGGATATTCTAACTATCCTAGATTTAATTCTCCTAATGAAGTGGGAGATGCTTTTATAGACTCTGGTTTTAATTTAGTATCACTTGCGACTAATCATACGATGGATAAGGGTGAACAAGGAGTACTTAATTCTGTTAATTATTGGAAAGCTAAGACAGGAGTTGTTACAGCTGGACAATATTCTTCACAGGAAGAAAGAGATAAGATTAATATATATGAAATTAATAATATTAGTTATGCTTTTTTCTCTTATACTACATGGACTAATGGACTTGAAACACCTGTTGGTAAAGAATATTTAAATAATGTTTATTCTGATGAAAAAGCAAAGGCTGATATAGAAAAAGTTAGAGACAAGGTAGATGTTGTTATTGTCGCAATGCATTGGGGTAATGAATATTCATTAGGAGTATCAGAGTCTCAAACTAATATAGCTAATTACTTATCTAATTTAGGTGTTGATATTATTATAGGTTCTCATCCACACGTTGTAGAGCCTGTTGAATATATTAATAATGGTAGAACTTTTGTAATATATTCTTTAGGTAATTACATATCTGATCAGGTTGGTATTGAAAGGTTAACTGGTTTGATGATGGAGTTGACGATTAAAAAGAATGTAGATATTGATGATAATGTTACAATTAGTATTGAGTCACCAAAAGCTGAACTTTTATATACAAAATCATCAGCAGGTGGTAAGCGTAACTTTAAAGTATATCCATATAGTCAATTAAATAACACTATTTTACCTAATTATATGAACTATTATACAAAATATAAGGCTGTTGTTAGTGAAAGATATCCTGAATTAGTTTGGGGTATAAACGGAGAGTGATTGAATGGAAATCTTAAATAGAAAAGCTAAGCATGATTATTTTATTGAAGATACTTATGAAGCTGGTATTGTACTTACTGGAACAGAAATTAAATCTATTCGAAATGGTAGTTGCAATATAAAGGATTGTTATGGTATTATAAAGAACAACGAAATATATTTACTAAATATGTATGTTGGTGAATATAAAGAAGGAAATATTTTTAATCATGATGAAACTAGGACTAGAAAGTTATTGCTTCATAAAAAAGAAATCTTGAAGATAAAAGATGCAATTGATATTAAAGGGTATACTATTATCCCTATAAAGCTTTATTTTAAGGATAATAGGTTAAAGGTGCAATTAGGAATTTGTCGTGGTAAAAAAGAATATGATAAAAGAGAGAGTATAAAGGAAAGAGATATTAAAAGGGAAGCGTTGAAAACTTTAAAAAAGTATTAGGAGATTTTATGGATAAAATTACAGAATATATTTTAAAAAATTCCTATTTGGAAAAAAGTAATTTTAATAAGAGTAGAAATAAGGTTAATACTAATGATATTTCAAGTTTTAATGTGTGTTTAGAAAATGCTATAAGGGATTTAACAGATACTGTTGCCTTATCTAATTGTGGCTATTTTGGTCATACAGATGATTTTCATAAAGTATATAAATATGATAAAAATATGATTAAAAGAATTGAAAAAGCTTATGGCTCTGATTGTAATAATTGCTATAAGTATTTTTAATATTTTATTACCAGTATTTTACTTCTAGATTTTATGGTGTATATATGTTATAATTTGTGCATGGGGCTGACTTGGTTTCGACGGGAATATTAGAGCATAAATGGCAAGTCGTACGCATTACGTTAAAGCAAATTAAAAATAACTGGAAACAGAAATCAATTAGCATTCGCTTAATTTAATGGGATGCACTGAAATATATCTTATCTGCTAGATATATGGAGGTTCAATTTTTAACAGATTATGTTTTAGTTATGACTATAGCTAAAATGAAATTAATAGTCTAGTCTAATTATCTGGGTGTTAACTACTTTATAATTAGATGAATTTAATTAGTTAACTAAACTTGTAGAAGTTTATGTAGCTTTATTTTCGGACAGGAGTTCGATTCTCCTCAGCTCCACCATTAAAGAATCTGGTTGAACATTAGTTCAACTTTACTAATAAATATCAATTCTAGAAATGGAATTGATTTTTTGTTGTGTTTAAAAGAAAGGGATGATTTAATGGTAAATATTATTAAGCAAGAAATTGATATTGAAGAAGCATTAAGAAAGAAACTAGAATTTGTATGTAGTTTCTGCAATACTAAATGTGAAATACAAAAAGGTTCAATTAGAACAATAGAAAGAACAAACTTATCTTATGTAGAGCCACATAGAATAATTATTAAAGGTATTACATTTCTTGCATTTAATTATGAAACAAATATCTATATTGAAAATTTAAGTAATAAGATATTAATTAAAGATTTAAAAGAAATAGTTCCAGACTTCTATGTAGCAAATGCGACTTGCCATTTTGATGAATACTCTCTACACTTGCATATAGTTGGTGTTCCAGTAAAAGAAAATTGTAAAACAGGTATGAATAAACAAGTAGGAAAATCTGATGTATTTACAATAGAATTATTAAAAATTATTCAAGATAAACTTAGAGAATCTTGTATAAATGATTTTAATAAAGTTTATGGCTTGAATGCTAAATTAAAAGAAAAAGAACAAGGAAGCAATCAAGATTATCGTGTTGGACAAATGAAAAATTATGATAAGTTGAAAAATGATTATAAAAAACAACATAAGAAAATAACTGAAATAAATAAAAATGTAGATAAGATAAATGTGAAATCAAACGAAGTTAAAGAAATATTAGAAAGTTTAAAACAACAACCTTTATCAAACAACAACTTAATTATTTCTAATGATAAAAAAGATAAATTATTAGAGTATATAAATGATATTGATAAGAATAATAAAAACTTTAAAAGTATTAATAATTATAATTTATCACTTGAAAATATAAAAAAAGATTTAGAAGATAATCATAATACTATTAGAAATTTAACAAATGATAATGAAGATTTAAAAGTTAAATTAGAAGAAAAAGAAAGATTGTTAATGGTTTCAAAAAATACAATAAATACATTAAATAAAAAAATAATTGAACTTGAAGCAAAAGTAGAATCTTGGAAGCAAAGAGTTAATGAAATTGTAGATTTTATATCTGAAAGAGTTAAAGGATTATTTGGTAATATATTAAAAAGTAAATATAAGGATATTACAGATGATTTAAGAGAAAGTAATATAATAACTGAAAAAGAATATAAGAAAATATATGATTTACCTATTAGTAAAAAATATAAAGAAAATAAGAAAAAAGATGATGATATTGAATTATAAAGATAATCAACTAAATTTTATGGTAAAATTGATATAGGAAGACAATTAGTCAGATTTGTCTAACTATTTAGAAAGGAGCAAAAATATGTCAAAAGATTTAGTAAAAACTGAAATAAATGTTATAGATAATAAAATAGGAATAATGAGAATTGGAGATGTAGATTATATATCACTTACTGATTTAGCGAGATATGCTGATGCAGAAGAACCAAGACTTCCAATTAGAGATTGGATGAGAAATAAAGAAGTTATTTCTTATTTAGGACTATGGGAAAGTATGAATAATAAAAATTTTAAAGGGGGCGAATTCGCTACCTTTAAAAATGAAGCAGGCAGTAATAAATTTAAAATGTCCCCACAAAAATGGATTAAAGAAACTAATGCAATTGGAATTGTTTCAAAATCTGGAAGATATGATGGTGGAACATTTGCTCATCCTGATATTGCATTTGAATTTGCCAGTTGGTTAAGTCCTGAATTTAAACTTTATTTAATAAAAGAATTTGAAAGATTAAAAAGTAATGAAATGTATCAACAAAAAATTGAATGGCACGCTAATAGATTATTATCTAAATTAAATTATGTGGTTCATACAGATGCAGTTAAAAATTATATAGTTCCTACACTAACAGAAGAACAAAAAAGATTTGTATATGCTGAAGAAGCTGATGTATTAAATGTTGCATTATTTGGAATGACTGCTAAAGAATGGAGAGAAAATAATCCTAAATTAGCAAAAAATGGTAATATGAGAGATTATACTGATTTATTACATTTAGTAATATTAAATAATTTAGAAAATACAAATGCAGAGTTTATAAAACTAGGTATGTCACAGAGTGAAAGATTGATTAGTTTGAATAATTCTGCTAGAAACCAAATGGAAATATTAAAAAATAATAAAGGTATTAAAGAATTAGAATTACTACAAGAAAGAATAAATGAAAACAATAGAGTTTTTATCGAAAATAAATAATGATTATAAAAATGCTATAAAAGTGGGAAAATATGGTATAATTTTTTACTATTTGAGGGGAGGCTTTGTAGTGGGATTTAATGTTTCCATGACATGTGGATTTGATTCTTCTAATAATGAATTATGTGGTTGGGGAGTAGAAATTACTGATAATAAATATACTAAAGAAGAATATATGACATTAGATAATCTAATTAGAGAATACTATTTTATTAAAATTGCTCAAAAATCATATAGAAATGATACCAAAGAAGAAAAATTAGAAACACAAAAAAAATTATTAGAAGATAAGAAAAAATTAATTGGTATTGCTAATAATATTGTTTATGGTTATTCAGATTTATTTTTAAAATATTATAATTGGAGTAAACCATTATGCAGATATTATATGGAACAATGTAAAAAGAATATTGAAATTGGACCTGATTTAGTAAAAGTAAAGAAAATTGAAAGAACAATATATGAGGATTTTTAATATATACACATATATATTAAGTTATGTTATAATAAACAATTACAAAAAGGAGATGAAAAAATGGCAGATATAAGTCATAATGATATTAAAGACGAGTATGATGATGTAATCGGTACTAATTTTATTATTATAGAGCAACAATCTGATATAAGAGGTACATTTCAAGAAAAAACTATTATTTATATAAGATATGGTGAAATTTTTGAGACTATAAAAACAGGTGTCGGACATTACGATATCGATGAAGATAAAAAGTTGTATGTACTTGAAATAGCATTAAGAACATTTTTAGATATAGCTCCTAATGAGTTTAAATATATAGTTGAGAAATTAAATGAAAATAGTATAGGATATAAGATAGCAGAAAAAATTATTGATAGTAAAATTGATAAATTAGAAGAGCAAACAAAAACTTTAAAATTAATGAAAAGAAGATAAAATTATTAGAAATACAATAAATAGATTAGTTGGTGAGGAGTAATTTCAGTTGCTACTATATTATTAACAAAAGACATAATTCTTTTTGGAATATTATTTGTAAGTTCAATCGTTGTTAATTTAGGATATGGCATTTCCAAAAGTATAAAAGTAAATATAGAAAACATCAATAAAGAATAATTATCTGTATGTTGATCTGTCAATTGATAAAGTATAATTAGAAAACGCTTCAAAAAAAGAAAAAATATTGTTAGATGCTTTAGAAAATATAAAAGAAATGAGAAATCCACAATCATCAATTGCTAGAGAAAAACTATATTAAGCAATTCATGAAGAAAAAGGACCGATACTAAAGAAAATAAGAAAGTAGAATAAAATACTTTCTTTTTGTTTTGCTAATGTGTATAATGTAATTAGTTAGTAAGTATTACTTACTATCATCTTTTTGTCTAGGAGTTGTTAGACCTGCTCCTTACTGGCACCATTTTGTGTTTTCAAATCGTTATACTGTAACGGTTTTTATTATTTTTACTCTTTAAATTACTCCCATTTTAAATATATTTATCTGTAATTTCCGCAATTTCTCTTTTAATTTGATTTGATAAGTGGCCATATTTATTAACTGTTGTAGAGTAGTCACTATGGCCAATTTTTTTACTTATTTGATATAATTCTTTATTTTCTGACATCATTAACGAAGAAAAATTATTAGATAAAACAAATTGGTATGATTCTACAATACAAAAAATACTAGCAAATCAACTTTATAAAGGCGATTTTATTCATGGCAAAAGAACAAAGCATCCAACTTACTATGAAAATGTTATAGAGCCTATTGTATCTAAAGAAAAATGGGATTCTTGCCAAATACAAGCAAAAAAAAATGCTAGGCACTATGAAAGAACTGCAACATATCTATTTATTAATAAACTTAAATGTTCTAAATGTGGTTGTTTCTTAGGTGGATGTGCTAGTACAAAACCTAGTGGCAAGAAATACTATTATTACAAATGTAAAGGTTGTAAAGCATATTATACTGAAAAAGATATAGAAGAAAGTTTAATCTTACTATTTAATGAATTATTAAGACAAGATAACCTATTAAATGATTACTATACACAATTTATAAAATCTGAATTAGATAATAGTGAAATTGATTTTAATAAAGAAATAAAACATATTGATTTTAAAAGAGAAGAACTATTAAATAAACAAAAAGAACAAAAACAATATGAAATTTTAAGTTTTACTTTAGATGATTTGCTAATACTAGAAGATAAGCAAGAAATAGAAATGTTTACCAAACCCGACAACTACTTAAAAGATTTTTATAAATGGGATGGTTTAGAAAAACAGGAAAAACAAAGAATAATTGCTAAATATATTGATAACTTAACCACTCTAAAAACGAATAATAAAATCAATATCATAAATGGAGAATTTAGAAGTTCCTATTTGAAAGATTTAATAGATAACCATAATAATTATAGTGTACCTTTTAACTTAAGATTATTTAAAGATGAATATGGTTGTTATCTTAATATGAACCATGAAGTAAAAAGTAAAGAAGAAGTTAAAAATTATTTTGATAAGTTATGTAGTACATTAAACGAATATAAATTTAATTACTATGAAATAGATACTGATGATGATTTAAAAGATATAAAATATTCATCTAATATTAATCTAGAAAAAATAATACGATTAATTTCTATAAAGCCAGATAAAGGGTTTAAAAATCAAAATTTAAAATTAGGAGTTATTACACTAGATTTAAGTAATATTCCAAATATTAGTAATGAAACATATAGTAAAATCTTTAAAGACTTAAAAGAAAAATTCAAAAATGAATTAGAATCTCAAAAAACATAATCATCCTACAAAAATCACTAAAAATTAGCATTTAGGATGAAAATCTAAAACAATAAAGTCCCTAAATATAAGAAATAAAAAAGGGATTAACCTTTATATCAACCTACAAAGTAGGATGAATTTCGTAAGTACGAAATAAGACTTGCACATACCTAATTCCTTATTTTATAAGGGATTGATAAGGTATGATGCACAAGTTTCTTATCCTGCTGTTTCATATTTCACGAGAGTTTTAGTTATTTTCATCCTAAATAAAATAAATAAAGGAGGTCAAATATAATGCATAGATTTAATTTTTATCTGCCAATAGAACTATATGATAGAATAAAATTAATGGCAAAGTTCTATGGTATATCAACTACTAAAATGATGGTTCAGTTATTAGAAATGGGTTACATCAAAATGTTAGATTCAAAAGAAAAAGGAATATGAGTTTTATAGATTCATATTCCTTTTATAATCTGCTCGATTAATTGTAATTTATCTAACAACAACTTATAACTTTTTAAACTACTAATCTATCTTTTTATTTTTGTTTGAAATAACATTTGTAATTACAACAAATATTACACTAAATATCACTATAACTATCATATTCAAAATAATAGGTTTTAAAGTATCTATATTAAATATTTCTATTTCTTTTAATAATTCATTTGTTTTAATATAGTAATATGATGGTAGAATATGAGCAAGTGATAATATAGATTTTGGTAACCATTCCATTGGAACAAATGCACCACATAAGAAACTTGAACCTAGTGCAATTACATTTATAATTCCATTTATAGCATTTTTATTACTGCTTATATTTCCTATTAGAAATGCTATCGTTAAACAGCACATACTGAATATAAATGAGTTTATAACACAAATTAATCCTTGCTTTGTAAACATTATATCTCCCAAAAGAACTATACCTAGTAAAGAGTAAAATGCCCATAAACAAATCATAAACGAACTATTTGATAGTAATAGTTGCCTATTAAATTTCTTATCATTCATACTACTAATTATTGTTCTTTTTCTAATTTTTTCTTCTTTAAAACTAGAAAGAATCAAACATGCAACATATATTCCTCCTGCTAAAAGAGAATAATTAGCAAAATTATAGAAAAAGACTAATTTTGAAATACCTGTTTCATCTAATTTTGATGTTATTTCTACTTCTGTTTTATCATTTAAAGTATCATTTATATTTCTGATGACTTCATCTTCTGAAAGATTTTCGCTTACATAGATATTTGCTACTTTAATATATCTATCAATTATCATTTCTGCTAAATTTGATTCATAATCTCCTGTACTTTTTACTTCTATTTTAGGATTTTTACCATTTAAGAAGTCATCTCTAAAATTATCTGGAATATATACAATATAACTTACATCTCTATAAAATAAAGCATCATCTAGGTTATCTACTTCTTTAACATTGGCATTTTCATTTAAGTAATTTATAAAATCTTTTGTGATTCCTGTGTTTTCATCATTATTTACTATAGCAATATCAGGCTTAGTTTCTATAAAGTTTCCAGTATCTTCATTAGTTGTTGTTCTAAATGCTCCGAATATGATAAGCATAATTGTAAACATTATAACAGGCATTTTACACTTATTTAATACTTTTAAAAATGTTTTAAATACTATCATATTTTTGCCTCCTTAAACTTATTATAGAAAGTAAGATAAGAATTCCTGAAAATACAAGTAAACTAAATACATTAAAATAATATCTATCTAGTGTATCATTATAATATAAAGCATAAAAACCATCTGTAATCATATTTGCTGGATTTATCTTATTTAAAATAGGAATATTTTTATCAATTACATATTTCATAGTAATCCCCATCATTCCTGATAAGAAACAGCAAAGCATTGTAAATGCAATTAAAATTCCTGTTTTAGCATTATCATTTGCTTTTATAAATGTAGATACAAATATGCCAAGTGATAATCCTGCAAGACTTCCAGTTAAAGCAAGTAATATAATCATTGATAAATTATTTCCAAAATCAACTTTTAAAACAAATATTGTGTAAAGAAATAATAGTAATAGTCCTACTATCTGTGTAATATAACTTGCTAAAACACTACTCAATATAAGTTTTCCTTTTTTGGTAGGACTAACAGCAACTCTTTTTCCTTTGCTTGACATATTTGCTAAACAATTGTTAATAGATACCATACCAAATATTCCACCATACAAACAAGCCATTGCTATCAAAGTATAAAATTCTATCATTGTATAACTTAAGTTAGATTTAGATGTATCTTCAATATTTGATGTTGTATTTTCTATTTTAGAAATTGCACTTTTATAAATTTCTTCATAATTTATACTTACTTTATTTTCTTGTAATACATTTCCAGTTTCTATTTCTACTAAATTATTTATAATTTTTTCCTGATTTGTAATTTCATCTACTGCATATTTTAAAATAGTTTCATCAGTACCACTAGAATTTATTATCACTTTTGCTTTATCAGTAATTAGAACGTATCCCACTATTTCCTTACTTTCTAATAATGATTTTGCTTTATCTTCTGTTACATATTCTATATTAAATAACCTGCTATCACTATTTTCATCACTTAAAGCCTTAAATGATTCTTTATATATTTCGTTATTATTAAATTCATCAGTTTCTACTATCGCTACATCCAGCACTTCAAATTTTTCACTATTTTCTATATTTGAAAAAGCCATTTGAAAAAGTGTTCCTAATATTATTGGAAAGGCAAATGTCCAAAATATTAGCATTTTATTTTTAAAGAGAGTTTTTAAGGAATATTTAAAATTATGCCAAAACATACTAATCTCTTAATTCCTTACCAGTTAATTCTAAAAATACATCGTTAAGTGTTGGTCTTTCAGAATAAATTTTATTATATTTAATACTCTCTTTTTTTAAATAATCTATAAAATCAGTTAGATTATTTTTGCCTTTTTTATATGTAACTATTAGTGTTTGATTAGTATATATCACTTCATCAACATTCTTTAAAGTTTTTATTTCTTCAATATATTTCTTATCTAATTCCATAATTTCTACTGTTATTTTTTCTTCTATATTTGCTAAGCTCTTTAATTCATCAGATGTACCACTTACTAGGATTTTACCTTTATCTAAAATAATAATTCTATCACATAGTATTTCTACTTCTTCCATATAATGTGTTGTATATATAATGGTTGCACCACTTTCTCTTAACTTTTTTATACCATCTAAAATATTATTTCTACTTTGAGGATCTACTGCAACTGTTGGCTCATCTAAAAATATTAATTTAGGTTTGTGTGCTATACCAGAAGCAATATTTAATCTTCTTAAAAGCCCTCCAGATAATTGTTTTGGATAAAATTTTTTAAAACTTTCTAACCCAACTAATTCTATTGCTTCTTCAACATATTTTTTTCTAGTATTTTTATCATTTATATATAAACCACAAAAATAATCAATATTATCTATTACTGTTAATTCTTCAAATACTGCAACTTCTTGAAATACTACACCAATATTTGCTTTTATATCATAAGCATTAGGATTCATTTCTTTATCAAATATTTTAATACTTCCACTTTTAAAATTAAGTAATGATAAAATACAATTTATCGTTGTAGTTTTTCCACTTCCATTAGGACCTAATAGTCCTAAAATTTCTCCCTCTTTAACTTCAAAAGATAAATTATCTATTGCTTTTAATTCTTTATATTCTTTTGTTAAATTTTTAACTTCTATAACATTTTTAGACATTACATTTCCTCCTTTTTAAATCCTATTAACATTTCTCGAACCGTGTTTCCAAGTAAATCTTCTATTTCACTATCACTCATTTCTATAGTTTTAGTTGCCATTAAACTTGCAATTCCGTGTGTAAACATCCATACTTTTATATGAAATTCTTTCTGCTTTTCTAAACTTAATCCTGACATTTCTGTTCCAACTTCAACAACATTATTTCCAGTATTATCAGATAGCATAAAATCCATCGCACTTTTATCTGATTTTTGCATAAATAATACTTTAAAATATTCAGGATAGTATTTTGCAAATTTTATATATGCCATCCCCATTGCTTTATATGGTAATTTTTCTTTTTTTGAAGCCTCTATCATAGAATTTTTATATTGTTCATAAATTTTCATAGTTGCGACATTTGTTAGTTCTTCCATTGATTCAAAATGAGTAAATATTGGCTGAACTGAACTTTTAAGTCCTTTAGCAATTCTTCTTGCGGATATATTAGTAATTCCTTCTGTTTTAACAATATTTAAAGTCGCATTTATTACATCATCTTTTGTTATTTTAACTCTAGGTGGCATTTTATCACTCCTTTATTACATAAGTTATATAACGCTTGTAATTATATTATAAAAAATAAAAATTGTAAATATATCTTACAACTTTTATTTATAAATATTTATTTTAACACTAAATTACTATTTGTCTGTCAAATATATTTTAACATATATCAAATTTTTAATCGATATTTTGAGATTGACTTTCATTAAAATAGTTATCGTGTTATACTTATATCAGTTAGTAATTTATTACTACCTATAATTATTGTCTTAAAAGTTGTTGTACTACAACCTTTGTGGCACCAGATTGATACCAAACTCGAACTTTTTATTTGGGATTAAAATATAGAAGATATCAGATTCAATTTTCTGATATCTTTTGTTATTTCATTAAAATGATGGCAAATGATTTAAATATAGAAGAATTAAAAGAATATCAAGATAGTTTTATAATAATTATTATGAAATGCAAGAGGAGTCATATAAGCATAAGATTTTAAATTTTAAAAGAAAAAATAAATATTAATATGATAAAAACAAATGAGAATTTCAAATATAAGTTTTACCTATAATGTTATAAAATTATATTTGATTATAAATAAATTTTTTCCCCTTACATATATATTTATTATAGGAGGAGAATAATGAATTATAATGAATATGTAAGGCTTTCTTTAAAGTTTCATTTGTTTTTTGATCGTATTATGAAAGAACATAGTTTCTTTTTAGAAGCTGCTTTTATGCTTAAGGATAATGAATTGAGAGTGACAGCTAATAATTTTCAAAAAACTTTTGCTAATATTTTAGATAAGGTTATTAGCCTAGCTGACGGGAATGTTAGTGGGGAATTTTTATCATCAAATGAAATTGTTACTAAAAATACTTTAACTGCTGAGGATCAAACTAGTAATTTATCAGGAATTAGAATTGATACTAATTTAACTAGAAAAGAAGCGAGTTTAAGAAGTGGTAACTTAAATATGAATCAGCAGTTAGTAAATAATATTAGATTAATTAATAGACAAACAATTCCAATAGTTAAAAATTTAATTACATTTAAAAATAATATTTTAAATGAGGTATTATCTTGTAAGCTATATACTGCAAATTATCCATTGCTGATTACTCATATTATGAATGAGGCAAAAATGTATTTAAGTTTATTAAATAAACTGGAAAGTGGAGAAACATTTAGTGCCAACTATGTATATGAACAAGAATTATTCTGGAATACTATTATGAAGGAACATGCAGAATTTATTCGAGGTTTATTAGATCCTACTGAAAAAGAATTGATTATGACCGCTGATCAATATGCTAAGAGTTATGAAAATATTATTAATAATTATAGTAATAATATGAGTCTTTTAACAAATGCTAGCTTGAAAGAAACAATGGATTTTCAAAAATTTAAAGTTGCTGGTGAAGAAGGAATTTTAAATTGTAAAATTAAGAGTATTATTATTCCATTATTAGCTGATCATGTTTTAAGGGAAGCTAATCACTTTATCAGAATATTAAAATCTATATAATATAAATTATTTGCGCATATTATTAACCTATAATTAATTATTGAATTTCTTTAGTTTCTGATGTAATCTGAAATAGGAGGAATAATATGAAAAATAAATTTTTGATGTCTATTTTAGCAGTATCTTTTTTAACTTTAAGTTTAGTGACTGGATGTGGTTCTAAAGAGAGTACTAATGGTACAGGTTCTAGTGAAAAAGTTAACTTTATTGATAATAATAAGTCTTATTTTATTATTATTGATGGTAAAAAATTCTATGCTGGAGATAAAATATCAGCTTTAGAAAAAGTTGGTTATAGTTTAAGAGCAAGTGAGAAAGATGAAGAATTACCTGCTAACAAGTATATGATTGGTGCAGGACATATGCTTAATTCTGATAATAAAAATATCTTTGATGTTACACCATTTAATACAAAGGGTTCTTCAATTAAGGTTTCTGAAGCAGTTATTGGTGGTATAGATTTAAGCTATGTTACTGCAAAGAATGATTCTAAGGCTTCTGATTTTGAAGTTTATGGAGGAATTAAACTTGGTACATCTGAAGCTAAAGTAAAAGAAGTTTTTGGTGAACCTTCTATGGTTACTGATAGTATAGCAAAAGTGTATAGATATGAATCTGAAGAAACTTATAGAAGCTATAAATTTACTTTTAATGAAAATGGAGAAGTATCTAATATTCAATGGCAAAATTTAGTTTTTAATAAGTAGATTTATATAATGATGAAATGGATTGATTAAAATTGTCAATCTATTTTAATTTATAATTTTTGGGATTGGAGTTTATTACATGGGAAGTAAAAAAGTAATTAAACAAATTAGAAAAAGAGCGGTTTTAATATTTGTATTAGGATTTATATTGTTTATTAGTTCTGTACCTTTAGCTTTGTATGGCTTTTTTGAGCAAGAATTTGGAATGGCGATTTTTTTAACAGTAACAACTATCGTTTCTTTATTAATTATGATATTTGGTGTTATGAATTTTGGTATAAAAAAATCTATATTTTGAGACGTAATCCTGATTTATTAAGGCAAGCTGATTAAGTTTTTAATAACATTATATATGAAGATGATTTTATTATATGTTCTAATAATACTATTGCGAATAAAAAGAATTTGCTAAATATTGCGTCATTTGAAGAAATTATTTGTATATATGAAAGAAAGTTTACTTATGAACACTTTATAACAGTTACTCGTGAAATTGTTTTAGTAACAAAAAATGGAAAAATAACAATTAGTATTTATGCTAAAAATGCAGAAACAGTAGAGAATCTTGTTAATTATATATATAAGCATTGTCCAAATGCAAAAATTGGATATACTTTTTTAAATTTTAAATATTTTAAGGAAGTTCAAAAAGCTTATAAAATGGAAAATAAATCTCATTAATATGTCATATATTAGTGGTTTAGAATATTATGTAAATATTTTTCTTTAAATTGTATCATACTACTATAGGTGATACTTATAAAAAATAAATCAATTTGGATAAATAATATTCATAAATCTTCTAGAAATATTCCTAACAATTTTAATACTGATGTTTTAATAATAGGTGGTGGTATAACTGGTTTAACTACTGCTTATTTTTTGTGTGATAGTATAAAAAACATAACATTAATAGATAGGGATAATATTGGTAGCGGAGTTACTAGTAAAACTACAGCTAAGGTTACTTATTTACAGGGTAATATTTATAATCAGTTAGACAAAAATTTTGGTAGAGATATCTCTAAAAGATATTTAAATTCACAAGTAGAGGCAGTATCTATTATTAAAAATATAATTTCTGATAATAAAATATCTTGTGATTTAGTTAAAACTGATTCTATAGTTTTTACTACTTTAGATAATGATGTTTCTAAGATAAATAATTTAAATAAGTTATTAACTTCTTGGAATATTGATGTAAAATATGTTGATCATCCTAAAATTAAAAAGGGTATTAAGGTTAGTGATACATATTGTTTTAATCCTTTAAAGTATTTAGATGGATTGAAAAAAGCAATTGAAGATAGTGTGAATATTTATGAAAAAGTTTTAGCTACTGATGTTAGATTAGTTGATGATAAATATCATGTTCAAACTAATAAGGGTATAATTGTTGCGAATAAAGTAATTATTGCATGTTTCTATCCGTTTTTTTTATTACCTAGTTTTATTCCTTTGAAAACTTATATTAAACGTGAATATGTAAATGCTGCTAAAGTAGAAAAAATTGGTAATTTTAGTGCTGTTAATATTGATAAGGAACTTCATTCTGTTAGATTTTATAAGGATTACTTGATTTATGGTTCTAATCAGCAAAGATTGACTAGTAAAATAGATTATAAAGTTATGTATAATCAGAGTAGAGAAGATTTTAAAAAATATTTTGGAGTTGAACCAGAATATACGTGGATGAATCAAGATATAGTCTCTAATGATAATTTGCCTTTTATTGGGAATATACATAAGAATCTATATATAGCAACTGCTTATAATGCGTGGGGAATGACTAATGGGACTATTGCGGCAAAAACTATTTCAGATTTAATATTAAAAGGTTATAGCCCTTATAAAAATATATTTGATCCTAAGAGAAAAAATCCTACGTTATTTATTGATTCTTTACTTGGAAGTTTTCATTATGTAAAAGCTTATGCACAGGCTTTGTGGAAAAAGAATAATCCTTCTTATGTTAAAATAAAAGGTATTATATATGGCGTTTATATAGATGATAATAATGAACGCCACATTGTTAAATTGATTTGCCCTCATATGAAATGTAGTCTTGTTTTTAATAGAGAGGAAAAAACTTGGGATTGTCCTTGTCATGGTTCTAGATTTGATTTAGATGGAAATATAATTTTAGGTCCTGCTATTAAAAATATTGGTAAAGAGTAATTGTGAGAATAATTTCGCTTTTTTTATTAAAACTATAATATAGGAGGAATGAACATGGATGAAAATATTGAATTGATAGAACATATTTATAAAGATAGTTCTATGGCTGTTTATAATTTAACTAAGTTGTTGAATGATTTAAAAGAAAAGGATAATAAAATAAAGAGTACGATAGAAGATATTTTAAAAAGATATGAAGAATTTGTATCAAAAACAAAGGATGAACTTAAAAATAATGGTTCACCTTTGGAAGAAGAAGGTACTATCGCAAAAATGATGTCTTCTATGGGGATTCATAAGGAAGTCAAAAAAGATAATAGTGATTCTTCTATTGCTGATATGTTAATTAAAGGTATATCTATGGGATCTATAGATATGGAAAAAAAGATTAAAGATTATGATGATGAAGTTAATAAAGATTATTTGAAGATTGCTAAAGATTTTATGAAATTTCAAGAGAAAACAATAGAAGATTTAAAAAAGTTTTTATAGTAGTATAAAAAAATAGAAAGTTATCATAATAAAATTGGGAGGAAAAAATATGAATCAAAATTATCAAGAAGTACCTAATATAATTAGTGGTAAAGATTTAGATTATTTAAGTGATATGTTTAACTGGAATTATGGTGCATATAAGAGTGCTTATAATGCTAGCAATAGTGTTTCTGATATGGAAATTAAAGCGTTACTTGAAAAGAGTGCTAATATATTTCATGGCACTATGACAACAGTTTTAAGTATTTTAAATATGGGAGGTAACAATGAATAATAATCAAATAAAAAATCAAAAAACAGAGGTACCGACAGGTAAAGAATTAAATGATAAAGATTATATAAATTCACTACTTGGTTGTTTAAAAGAAATGGAGAAAAATTATGCAACTGCTTTAACTGAAGCTAGTAATGAAGAATTATATCAAAAATATAAGACTATGTTTGATAATTATGCTTCACTAGAAAGAGAAACTTATGAATTAATGTTTAGAAAAGGTTGGTATGTATTAGAAAAAGCGGAACAACAAAAAATAGCAGAAAAATATCAAACATTAAATCAAGAATTTTCAGATTTAAATAGCTAGAAAGATTATATCTTTCTTTTTTGTTCCAAATCATTAATTTTTTACATATTATATAATGGTGATAAAGATGTTTAATAAAGATGATGCATTAATGATTGCTAAGAAGTTGGGTATATCGTTTGATAAATTTTCATTAGATGATTTTGTAGTTGGGTTAAATATTGAGCTTGAGCATGGTAAGGTTAATTCTAAGACTAATGTAACAGATAATGATTTAGAAAAAACTGCTAAGATAGCTTTAGCTCATCTAAATGAGTTCCCTGATTACTATAATTCTAGCTATGGACTTCCTGCATTTGAAAATATGTTGAGACGTAGAAATAGAGCTTCTCATAGTGGATAAATCATATATTCTTTCATTGACTATTTGAATAATTAATTGTATAATTACTATTATAATAGGATAGGTATGTGGAGAGTGATGATTATGAATAATAGCGAAGTTAATGGGAATATGATTACGGTTACAGCTGAAAATGGTCAAAAATTTCAAGCAGAAATTTTAGATATTTTTAAAGTGGCAGGATATGATGATAAAGATTATATTTTATATTCATTTGGTGAGAGTGTAGATCAAGAAAATGATAAAGTTTATGTTTCTATATTAGAAGAAGTTAATGATAGTTATAATTTAAAAGAAATTAGTGACGCTACTGAGTGGAATGCTGTTCAAGAAGCTATTAATGAAAGCAGTAATTTAGATGGTGGTGAACAGTAATGAATAATGCTAATAAAATTCAAGCAGAAATTTTGTTAAATAGTTTAAAAGGTATAGAAGAATCAATTAAAAATATAAATAATCTTCATCAAGAATTAGGTGAAATTAACGATAAAATTAATTTAGAGATTTCTTCTTTAGAAAAGCAACGTTCTAAAATATTAGAACAAATTAATGAATTTAAATTAAATAACGGTATTACAGAAGATAGTCAAAAATTAGAGTCGGTTAATGAAAAATATGATAATAATTTAAATACTCAAGATGAAGTAAAACAACAAATAACAGAATTAGAAGCTAAAAAAGAAGTACTTAAAACTAATGTTTTTAAAAATATGATTGATAAAAAAATTGAAAGTAAGTATCAAAAATTAGAAAAGTTACAACAAAAAGAAGTGAAGTTGGAACAAAGACAACGTGTTATTTTAATGAAAAAGCAAAATACAACTAATAAAAGAAATGAAATGCTTTCTAAAAGAGAAACAGCTATGGAAATGACTGAGGCTAAAATTAATGATAATAGTGTTTTGAAAAGTGATTTGGGGGACTCAGTTAAAGATAAAGTTGTAGGCAAAATATATGATATAAAAGGTAAATTTTATCAAAAACAATATGAATATCAAGCTAATATATTTAATACTATGAAAGAAAAGAATGTTGATTTCAAAGGCGCTAATGTTATGATTGTTACTAAGAAATCTACTAATTTTATGAGAAATTCTATGAAGAAAATTTCTATTATTAAGAATAATATTAAGCTTGCTTATAATAATACTAAAGAAGAATTAAATCAGATGTTACAAGATGGTAATTCTGTTAATGAAAATATAAATGCTAATAGTATGAGTATGTAATATTAGCTAATTATATTTTTTTATTTTTTTTGTTATAAAATATTTATTTCTGTACACAATAAAAATGGGAGGAATAAAAATGGAAATTTTACAAAAAACGGCATTAGTTTTTACAATTATAGGTGCCATCAATTGGGGACTTACTGGACTATTGGATTTTAATCTAGTAACAACTATATTTGGTGATGGTAGTGTTTTAACAACAATTATCTATGTTATTGTTGGTATTGCTGGCCTTATTAATATAGGACTACTATTTAATCATATAGAGTCCCACTAAGACTTTTAATTAAGTCTTTTTTTTATGTTGTTTTTGGTTTATAATATATGTATGATTATTTGCCGATTTAGCTCAGTTGGTAGAGCAGTGCATTCGTAATGTAAAGGTCGAAGGTTCAAGTCCTTTAATCGGCACCATTTTTATTATGAATTTAATTTGTTGCGAAATTTTTATTAAAATGTTATGATATAGTATGTAAAGATAGGGGTGATATATTGGATTTTATAATTACTTTTTTTAGAGATATATTGGATGGTCCTTTATATATTGCTGTTGTGATAATTAATTCTATTTTAATATGTTCGTGTATTGGTTATTTAGGTGAACGTTACTTAAATAACAAGAAAAACAAACAAGCTTATATTGATATAAGTGTTTCTGAAAATCAGAAATTGTAATTAAATGCATAATTATTTAAGAGAATTTTGAAGGAGACGATGTAATGACAATTACTTTAACTACTGTATTTTCTATTCTAAAGAAGATTATTGATATTTCTTTAGTGTGGTTGATATTTTATTTTATTTTAAAAAATATAAAAAATAATGTTAAACTTTCTTTATTATTTAAGGGAGTTGCATTTGTAATTATCTTAAAATTTGTTGCGGATTGGTGTGGTTTTACTACTATTGAGGTTTTACTCGAATATATTATTCAGTGGGGACCTATAGCGCTTATTGTTATTTTTCAGCCTGAAATTAGAACTATTCTTGAACAACTTGGTAGAAGTCAATTACTTGGAAGACATAAAGTCTTAACAGTTGATGAGAGAGAACGTGTTGTTTATGAACTTATGAATTCGATTGAATATATGAAGAAGGAAAGAATAGGTGCTTTAATTGTTTTAGAGAGGGATATTAGTTTAGGTAATTATATTGATAAAGCAAAGAAACTTTATGCTGATTTATCTAGTGATTTGTTAATTGCTATTTTCTATGAAGGTAATCCTTTGCATGATGGTGGTGTTATTATTCAAGGAGATAGAGTTACTTGTGCTGGGGCAGTTTTCCCTACTAGTAGTAGTCCTAAGCTTAATCGCCGTTTAGGTACTAGACATAGAGCTGCGTTAGGGTTAGCAGAAGAAACTGATGCAATTTGTGTTGTTGTATCAGAAGAAACTGGACGTGTTTCAATAGCTGTAAAGGGTGAATTGTTCTATAACTTAGCTTTAGATGATGTTAGAATGATGTTAATTGATGAGTTGAGACCTAAACAAGATTTAGATTTTGATGAAGATGAAATGGATGAGGAAGATATATATGAAGAAAATAAGTAAAACAATTGGTAAAATTTTTCATCGTATTGGTTCATTCTTTGATAAATGGTTAATTACTCCTTTAACTAAATTTATTTTAAAGATTGTTGACTTTTTTAAAGATAATGGTAAGTCTATAGATAGATTTATTAGTAAAAAGTCTACTTTGATTGTTGTTAGTTTGATTTTGGCTTTTGGGGTATTTATAATCATTGATAATGAATCTACTGTTATGATAGATCAATATGCTGAAATTTTATATAATCAACCTGTAACAGCTGTTTATAATGAAGAATTATATGTAGTTGAAGGCCTTCCAAAAAAAGTTGATATAACTTTAATAGGTCAAAGACGGCATATTTTCTTAGCTAAGCAATCTCCTTCGAAAGGAGCGACTGTTGATTTAACTGGATTGAAACCTGGTAATCATAGGGTTGAATTGAAATATTCTCAAAGATTGAAGTCATTAGATTATAAACTTGATCCTTCACAGATTACAGTTACAATATATGAAAAGGTTAGTGAAACAAGAAGTTTAACAGTTGATATTTTACATCAAGATAGTCTTGATAGTAAGTTATCTATAGATAGTGTAGAACTTGATAGAGATAATGTTATTATTAAGGGTGCTGACTATAAGTTAAAGAAAGTTGCGACTGTTAAGGCTTTAGTTGATGTTAATAGTATTAGTAAACCTAAGGCAGGCGAACTTACTTTAAAAGATGTTCCTTTAGTTGCATATGATACTAATGGAAAAATAGTTGATGTTGAAATTGTTCCTGGAAAGGTTGATGCTAAAATACAAATATCATCACCAAGTAAAGAAGTAGCAGTAAAAGTTGTTCCAAAGGGATCATTAGCATTTGGTAAGTCTATTAAATCTATTAATGCTAGTTTATCTAAAGTAACTATCTATGGTGATAAAGCTTCATTGGATAAGGTTAATAGTATAGAGGCTGAAATTGATGTAGAAGGTCTTGATAAAAATAAAGATTATACAATTACATTGAAAAAACCAGCTGGTATTACGGAATTAAGTTCTAAGACTATGACTGTTAAAGTAATTATTGATAATTCTATTACTAAAGAATTTAATAATATTCAAATTTCTACTGAAAATCTTAATGAAAAATATAAGGTTCAAGCATTATCTGAAGCTGACAGTAAGGTAAATGTTGTTGTATCTGGTAGTGAAGATATAGTTAATGTAGTAGAAACATCTTCAATTAAGGCATATATTGATTTAAAAGATTATGGTGTTGGAGAACATGAAGTCGAAGTCAAGGTAACTGGTGATGATTTGAAATTAACATATGTTTCTAAGACTAAAAAGGTTAAAGTTAAAATTTCTGAGAAATAGTAAAAATACTATTTCTTTTTTTGTAATAAAATAAGTTTATATCCATATAATTAAGTAGATATTGATGAGGTGAATTATGAAAAAAATCTGTTTGCTG
Source organism: uncultured Bacilli bacterium (assembly GCA_934162665.1). Taxonomy (GTDB): domain Bacteria; phylum Bacillota_I; class Bacilli_A; order RF39; family UBA660; genus RUG14670. The sequence goes on along the minus strand of CAKPJN010000007.1, from coordinate 9,182 downwards.
TTGCTTTCCTTATTTTTTTTAGTTAGTGGATGTGGAAAATATACTGATAAAGATGTTGTCAATGATTTGTCAAAGAAGATAACTAAGTTATCTAGTTATAAAGTTAGTGGTACTTTAGAAATAGTTAATAATGATGATGTTTATAATTATAATATTGAAGTTAGTTATAAGAAGGATAATAATTATAAGGTAAGTATTACTAATGTGGCTAATGATCATACACAAATCATATTGAAAAATAAAGATGGTGTTTATTTATTAACTCCGTCGTTGAATAAGAGTTTTAAATTCCAAAGTGATTGGCCTTATGATAATTCTCAAATATATTTATTGTCTGCTTTAGTAAATGATATAAAAAATGATGATTCAAAAAAGTATACTGAGACAAAGAATGGATATACTTTTACTACAAAAGTTAATTATCCTAATAATAGTAAATTAGTTTCTCAAAAAATTGAACTTAATAAAAAACTTAATATAAAGAAAGTTACAGTTTATGATAAAAATAATATTGGTATTATGACTATGAAGTATAAAAGTATAGATTATTCTCCAACATTTAAAAAAGATTATTTTGACTTAGATAAAATTATGAAAGAAGTTTCGATTGATAATTCTTTGGTAGAAGAAACAGGTAGTTTAGAAGATTCTATTTATCCATTAACTTTACCTAGCGGTACTAAATTAACTAATGAAGAAAGGGTTAAAAAGGATGATGGAGAAAGAATAATTATGACTTTTGATGGAGAAAAATCTTTCTTATTAGTAGAGGAAACTGTTAATATCGAGGATGAACCAACTATTATTCCAACTTATGGTGAACCTTTTAGATTAATGGATACAATTGGTGTTATGACTGATAATTCATTATCTTGGACAACTGGTGGAATTGAGTATTATTTAGTTAGTGATATTTTAAATCAAAATGAACTTATTGATGTTGCACAGTCTATTAATGTTTTGCCTACTATGAAGTAGTCATTAAAGAGGGTTTACCTCTTTTTTTAAATGTGATATAATTTTTTTGGTGATATAGTGAAAAACAAAGCTTATAAAAATAAAAATTATAGTAATAATAGTTTTAGGGAACAAGTTATTAAAACTATAAAAGTTTTGGTTATTGTTCTTGTGGTATTAGTGGTTTTTTATTTACTTACAGTGTATTTATTAAATAAACCGAATACTACTACTTCTAATAATGTTAGTAGTAATGGAGAAGTTTCTATATCTTATCAAACTATTTTAGCAAGTTCTAGTTTTGATATGGGTGATGAGTATTTAGTGTTATATTATGATAATTCAATTAGTGACTTGAAATCTAGTTATACTAATTTAGTTAGTAATTATAAAGATAAGGATAGTCATTTAAATGTTTATATTGTAGATACTAATAGTGCATTAAATAAAAAATATATTAGTGATTCTTCTAATACTAATCCTAGTTCTGTTAATGACTTAAAAGTAAAAGATAATACGCTTATTCATTTTAAAGAAGGAAAAGTTAGTGATTATATAGAGGGAGAAAGTGATATAGAAAATTATTTGAAGTAGTTTTCTTTCGCCTTAATAGCTAAGTTGGTTAAAGCATTTAACTGTTAATCAAGGGGTCCTAGGTTCAAGTCCTAGTTGAGGCGCCATTTTGTAATTTAGGGAAGATAAATCTTCTTTTTTCTTTGTTAATATGATATTATAGTAATGTATTATATGAGGTGATTATATGGCTTATAAAGATAAAAATCAGGCTGTTAAGAAATGTGAAAAAGAGTCTTTAAAAGAAGATGATATAAGAGAAGTTATAGTTGAGAGAAAAACCGGGTTTAATATGGCGGAAGTTATCGCCATTATTATTATCTCTATATTATTTGGAGGAATAATAGGGGGAGTTATTACTTATAGTTATAATCCTAATAAACACATTATTTCATCTAGTAATAAGTCTGGTAATTTAGATGAATTTATTTCTACCTATAATAATATTGTTAATAATTATTATGAATCAGTTGATAAAAAAGAGTTATTAAATGCTGCGATTGAGGGAATGATAAATTCTTTAGGTGATAATTATTCATCTTATATGAATTCTTCTGAAACTGAAACATTTAATCAAACAGTTGATGGATCATATACAGGTATAGGGGCAACTGTTTCTTATATTAATGGTAAAAATCAAATTGTTGCGTTATTTCCAAAATCTCCCGCTGTTAAGGCTGGGTTAAAAGTTGGAGATATATTTAAAACAATAGATGGTAAAGATGTTAGCTCTTTTGATATTAATAAAGTTACAGATATGATTAAAGGTAAAAAAGGCACAACAGTAAGTATTTCTGTTATACGTGGTGATGATACAGTTGATGTTAAAGTAGTAAGGGATAATATTGAAATTCCGTCTGTATCTAGTAAGATATTTGAAGTTAATAATCAGAAGGTTGGATATATTATTATTTCTACTTTTGCAGCTAATACATATAGTCAATTTAACAAAGAACTTAAAAGTTTAGAGAAAAAGCAAATTGATTCCTTAGTGATTGATTTACGTGATAATCCTGGTGGTCATTTAAATCAGGTCACATCTATTTTATCTTTGTTTTTACCTAAGAATAAAATTTTATATCAATTAGAAACAAAAGGTGTGAAGGAAGCAGTTTATTCTTTGACTAATGAAAAGCGTACTTATAAGGTTGCTGTTTTGATAAATTCTAATAGTGCTTCTGCTTCTGAAATTATGGCTGCTTGTTTTAAGGAGTCATATAAGGATAGTGTTATTGTGGGTGTTAATTCATATGGAAAGGGTACAGTTCAACAAGCTTATGAATTATCAAGTGGTTCTAGTTTAAAATTTACAGTACAAAAGTGGTTAACACCTAAGGGAAATTGGATTAATGAAGTTGGTGTTAGTCCTGATGAAGTTATAGAACTTAATTCTTCTTATTGGGATAATCCTATTGATTCAAATGATAATCAATTACAAAAAGCATTAGAAGTAATTACTACAAAAAAGTAGAGTCAATTAATTTGACTCTTTTAATATGCTACTAATTATTAATTGCTTGTTTTTATGGTTGGGACTACATGTTGTTAAAATCAATTGTTTTTCATTTATGCTATTTATATGAATATAGCCATTTTTATTTTCTTCCCAGATTTTATATACTTGATATGTGTATTTTTTATTTTTATATATTAAAATTATCTGATCATTGATTTCTAATTTATCTAAATTTTTAAAGTAAGCTAATTTTCCTGTACCAGAATGAGCGGCAATATACATAATACTATTGATGTTATCTGGTGATATAGATTCTTTTAAAATAGTAATATTTTCATTAACATTATTATGAATACTTTCTTTATTATATAAATTGTTTGATATATTTAACTTGTCAATTATAATTTTACCAATTATTTCATTATTTATTTTATTTCCAGATGATATTTTTATTTCATTATTATTAGTAGTATATTTTTTTATTATATAGTTTTTATTATAGATTATATTACATAATATTATATATAATAAAATTATACTAATACTAATTATTAATTCTTTTCTTTTCATATATTATTAAACTAATTGGTAGTAATACTAGTATTATTAAATAAGTTTTATTTTTATTATTTATTCTTGTATTAGGCACTTTTATTTTATAATCATATAATTTATAGCTTTCTTTTTCATTTGTTGTAACTGAAATATTTAAATCATCGGTTAAATTGTATCCTGGTGTTGTGTTAACTTGTTTTATAGTATAATTTCCATATGGTAGAGTTATACTTGCTTTACCTTCATTATCTGTTGTTATAGTTGTTACTAAGGTATTGTTTTTATCATATATATTGAATGATATATTTTCTTCGTAATTTGAGTCTATCCCATTACCATATTCTTTTATGAGTTCTATTTCTTTTTTTATAATTTTATTTTCTAATATCATTTCAATATTAGTATGTTCTTTATCAATCGTAAACTCATATATATTTGGATCTAGTTCATAACCGATTCCTGCTTTTATTTCTTTTAGATAATATTTTCCATATTTTAAGTTTTCAATCTTACTATGCATATCTTTATCAATTGTAAGTTCAGTTAATTTTTCTTTATTTTCATTTAGTAACTCGTATATTGCGCCATCAAGCTTGCCTTCACCACTTGGTATTGTTGTTTTGGTATCACTATCTATTTTTATAATTTCTAATTTTGTTTTATTTACTATTATTTTAAGATTTGTATTAGTTTCTATGTCACCAGCTTCTACTAAATTTTGAGTATTTATTCCTTGATAGAAAACTAATGGTCTATTAAATATATTATCATTTTTTATTAGGGTTATATCATAGGTGCCTTCTTTTAGATTTTTGATATTTAATGTATTGTTAATTATTGTTATATTATTATTTAGGTTATCTATTAATTTGTAATTTGTTAGAGCGTTATTGGTATCTATTATATTTAATTCTTCATCTTCTACTATGTTATATGTTTGATTAGATATTGATGGGGTTATTAAATAACTATTTATTAGGTTATTTATTTCGTTCATTTCACTTTCATATATTGATATTTTGTTTCCATTTAGACTATCAGAAAAGTAATATATGCCTGATGGATCTGATTCTTTCCAAATCATCATTTGTGTTATTGCATACCATTTAATGTCTGTATGATTTATATAACCATAACCGAAATGAGCAATTAAGGAAATTTTTTGTTTTTGTTCATTAGTTAGATTGTATGGAGATATTGTTGATTCATAAGTTGAATTTTCATTAAACATTTCAAATGGTTCAATACAGTAGGCAAAGTTATTAGTTATTTGTTGTCTAAAAAATCTAGCTGTTTGATAATATTTAGTTCCATTTTTAACTTTATTCATCCATATTCCTGGTATATATTCTCCTTCATAAAAATTAGTAGTAGTTGCATATACATTCTTTGTAGGTATTAATGTTATACTTAAAATAGTTATTAAGAAAATTAATATTTTTTTCATAAAATTCCTCCTTTTTTCTTAATGTTTAAGATGTTAACAAATTATAAGTTATATGACAAACGAGGAATTTTTAAAATTCAGCTATTAAAATGTTTGAATTTTGTTAAATTTATAGTAAATTGTACAAATTTCCTTAAAAAATGGTTTTTAAAATACAAGTTTTATAAAAGTAGAAAATATTTATTATTAGGTGTATAATCATTATTATGAAAGGGTGATATTGTTATGACAGATTTAGAAATAGCTTCTTTAGCAAAATCTTTAAATATTGGTGATATTTTTAAAAAGATATCTGATAGTTCTTATGATTTAATTCCTTATGGTGATAATAAAGCAAAGTTAAGACTTAATTATGGTAGTAAGCATGGTAAGCTTATTTTAGTTACCGCTATTAATCCAACTCCGTATGGGGAGGGAAAGACAACTGTTAGTATTGGACTTGATGATGCTTTATGTAGACTTGGTAAAAATTCTATTGCAGTTTTAAGACAACCTTCTATGGGACCTGTTTTTGGTATGAAAGGTGGCGCAACTGGAGGGGGATATAGTCAGATTATTCCTATGGATGAAGTTAATTTACATTTTACGGGAGACTTTCACGCTATTAGTTCTGCAAATAATTTATTATCTGCAGCTATTGATAATCATATATATCAGGGTAATGAATTAGATATTAGGCGAGTTGTTTTTAATAGATGTTTGGATGTGAATGATAGAGCTTTAAGAAATATTAGGTTAGCTGATAGAGAAGAAAAGTTTAATATAACTGCTGCATCTGAAATTATGGCTTTATTTTGTTTAGCTAATTCTTTAAGTGATTTAAAACGTAGACTTGGAAATATTGTTATAGGATATAATAGTAAAAATGAAGAAGTCTATGCTAGAGATTTAAAAATTGAGGGTGCTTTAACTGTTATATTAAAAGATGCTTTCTTACCTAATCTTGTACAAACTCTTGAAAATAATCCAGTTATTGTTCATGGTGGACCATTTGCGAATATAGCTCATGGATGTAATAGTTTAGTTGCGACAAAACTTGGGCTTTCTTTAGCTGATTATGTTGTTACAGAGGCAGGATTTGGAGCTGATCTTGGAGCTGAGAAATTTTTCGATATTAAATGCCGAAATGGAAATCTTTCTCCTGATGTAGTTGTTTTAGTAGCGACAATTAAGGCTTTGAAATATAATGCTTTTGTTTCTAAGGATGATATTTTAAAAGAAAATGTAGAAGCTGTTAAGATTGGTCTTTCTAATTTAGAAGCACATGTTAATAATTTGAAAAAATTTGGAGTTAATATAGTAGTTTGCTTAAATAAGTATAATACTGATACTTCTAGTGAAATAGATGTGGTTTCAAAATACTGTTCTAATAATAATATAGAGTTTGCGGTTAGTTCAGCTTATGTTGATGGTGGAAAGGGAGCGCTATCTTTAGCCGAAAAGGTAATTGATGCTTGTAATTTAGAAAATAATTTTAATTATTTATATGATAGTGAGTTGCCTATTAAAGAGAAAATAGAAATTTTATGTAGGGAAATATATCATGCTAAAGATATTTCATATAGTGATACTGCAATGAATAAAATTAATTCTTTAGAAAATGATGCTCATTCTCATCTTCCTATTTGTGTTTCAAAAACACAGTATTCTTTATCAGATGATGCTAAAAAACTTGGAAATCCTGGTGATTATACTATATTTGTTAGAGATATAGAACTTTATAATGGAGCTGAGTTTATTACGGTGATACTTGGTAGTATTTTAAGAATGCCTGGATTACCAAAAAATCCTAATTATGAAAAAATTGATTTAGATGATAAAGAACAAGTAGTTGGTTTGTTTTAAAAAAATTATAATGAAATAAAGAAAAACCATACAAATAATTGTATGGATTTGTTTTAGTTTGCAGGAGTTGTTGGTGTCGGAGTAGGCGTTTCAGTTGGTGTAGGTGTTGGTGTTGGAGATACTTCTGGAGTAGTAGGTGGAGTATTAGTATCTTCTTCTTTTTTCTCGGTTTCAGTTTTTACATCTTGAGGTTCATATATATTAATAGTTCCTGTATATAATTTTCCATTATAAGTTACTGTATATTGATAATTTCCAGTTACAGAAGTATTTACATTAGATAGATTTAATTTTACATTAGGTAATGCTTCTTCTGGAAGTGTTTCTACTATATATGTTTTGATATCAGTTGATAATGTAGATCCTACTTTTAAAGACAGTGTTTTTAATGTCATATTTTCAATAGCTGGTAATGGCTTTTCATTTATTATAAATGTTCCGTTATATTTTTTCTTATTAAAAGTTATTGTATAAGTATAACTTCCTGCTTGATTAGTATTTACCATCGATGTATCTAATCTTAATTTTTTTATAATACTATTTTCAATATCATCAGGATTAGTTAAATAGTCTCTTACATTTACACTTAATGGTTGATTTATTTCTAGAGTCATATCTTTTAATTTTATTTCATTACTTTTTGCTTTTTCAACTTTTCTTTGAAGCACTGTTAAGCTAGTTTTATTTATATCTTTAGTAACTGGTTTTGTCATTAGTTGCATTGTGATTCCACTTCCTGTTAATAATATTCCCCAAGATGCTAAAGCAGTTATTATAATTTTACTATTATTTTTTATCATCTTATTTCCTACCTTCTTATTAATTATAGTATAAAATCAATTTATTAACAAGTATTAACATAAAAAACAATTATTTTGTTGAATAATTGTATGATTTAACATATAATTTAATTAGAGGTGAAGTTATGACTCTATTTTGGCTTTTACTTTTTATTATATTATTGCTTATTGAAATATGTACTGTTAATTTGGTTTCGATTTGGTTTTCTATAGGTGCATTAGCTAGTTGCTGTTGTTCATTATTTATTGATAGCATTAATATTCAGGTGTTTATTTTTATATTTGTTAGTTTAATTGTTTTATTAATTACTAAACCTATTGTTAAGAAGTTACGTAAAAGAACTATTCAACGTACTAATTTAGATGGTATTATTGACAAAGTAGGAATTGTTACTGAGAAAATCACCTCAACTGAAAATGGAGAGGTTAAGGTATCTGGTAAAAGATGGACTGCTGTTAGTAATTGTTCAATTGATGTTGGAGAAAGAGTAAAGATATTAAAGATTGATGGTGTAAAAGTAATTGTTGAGAAGGTTAAGGAGGATTAATTATGGGAGTATTTTTAATTATTATAGTTATTATTTTAGTTGTTATTGCTGCGGGTATTAGAATTGTACCTCAAGCTAAGGCTTCTGTTGTTGAAAGATTAGGAGCATATGATAGAACGATGGAGACAGGTCTTCATTATAAATTTCCTATTATAGATAGGATTGCTAGTACAGTTAGTTTAAAAGAAATTGTAAAAGATTTTGCACCTCAACCAGTTATTACTAAGGATAATGTTACAATGCAAATTGATACAGTTGTTTATTTTCAAATTACTGATCCTAAGTTATATGCTTATGGTGTTGATAATCCAATTAGTGCAATTGAAAATTTAACTGCAACAACTCTTAGAAATATTATTGGTGATTTGGAACTTGATGAAACATTAACTTCTCGTGATATTATCAATTCTAAGATGAGAGCTATTTTGGATGAGGCTACAGATCCTTGGGGAATTAAAGTTAATCGTGTTGAAGTTAAGAATATTCTTCCACCTAGAGATATTCAAGAAGCTATGGAAAAACAAATGAGAGCAGAACGTGAAAGACGTGAATCTATTTTACGTGCTGAGGGTGAAAAGAAATCTGCTATTTTACTTGCTGAAGGTGAAAAAGAAAGTACAATATTAAGAGCTGATGCTAAAAAAGAAGCTCAAATTCGTGAGGCAGAAGGTAAGGCAAAAGCATTAATTGCTATTAAAGAGGCAGAAGCTGAAGGATTAAAATTGATAAAGGATGCTAAAGCAGATGATGCAGTATTAAAATTAAAGAGCTTTGAAGCATTATCTAATGTTGCTAATGGAACATCTAATACTTTGATTGTACCAAGTGATTTACAAAACTTAGTAACTGCTGCAATGACTATAAAGGAAACAATTAAAGATAAAAAAGCTGATAAATAAATAAACTCGGATTATTCCGAGTTTATCCTAAATTGAAATTTGAACCGCACCACAAAGGTGTGGTTTTTTGATACAATAAAAGAGCCCACCCAGCCAGGAGGA
>CAKPJN010000006.1 GCA_934162665.1 uncultured Bacilli bacterium | reverse complement strand
CGCTGTTCCTTTTTTTCGTATTATTTTATAAAAATTGACTAAAAAATGTTGAAATAAACTATATCTATGGTAAAATGTATTTAGTGATTAGTTGCTTATCAACTATTCCTAAAGTTTCGGATATACTATTTGTCCGTACCATAAGGAAATCTGCTCGAACTTTTCGAGTTTAATAAATAACTAATTCAGAAATGGATTAGTTTTTTTGTGTTTAAGAAACTATCCTAAAAAGAAAGGATGGTATTATGGTAAATATTATTAAAGAAGAATTACCTATTGAAGAATCGTTAAAAAGGAAGTTAGAACTAATATGTGAGTTTTCTAAAGTAGCGCCTACTATTATAAATGGGAATATTAGAAAAATAGATAGAACTAACTTAACTTATATTGAACCCAATAGAATTATTATTAAAGATAAGACATTTCTCATATTTAATTTTTCTAACGAAATATTCATAGAGAATTTATCTAATAAGATAAAATTATCAGAATTAGAAGATTATTTAAAGACTATCTAAATACTATTAATGAGGAAAAAAATCTAGCATGTGAAATTATTATTGAACTTGGAGAGAAGGAATATTGGGATACAAAAGATAATGAAATTAAAAGTAAAATGTCTGAAGTTTACAAAAAATAAGTTAATGATTTAGAACTATTAGTACCAAACTTTAAAGTAGCCAGTGCTATAATTCATTATGATGAAACAAGTCCACATATGCATATTGTTGGTGTTCCAATAAAATATAAAAATAAAAATGGTATGGAAAAACAAGCTGGTAAATCTGATGTATTTACAAAAGAATCTTTAATTAAATTACAAGATAAAATGAGAACTTTATGTATTGAAGAATTTAATCAAGAGTATAATTTAGATTCAACACTAAAGAAAAAACAAAAAGGAAGAAATATGGATATTCACGTATCTAATATGGATAACTATATTGCACTAAAAAAACAACTTGAAAAGAATATTGAAAATTTAGAAAAAGCAAATAAAAAATCTCTAGAACTAAAACAAAATTCTAAAGATATTAAAGATAAAATTGATAAACTTAAAACATCTAAATTAAATAAAGAAAATTATATTTTATCTAAATCAGACAAAGACACGATTATCGACTTTATCAATCAAGTTGATAATGCCAATAAAAAATATGATAAAATTCAAAACTTATCTAATACCTTAAGTAATGTTGATGAACAATTTAAAGAAAAAGATGGCTTTGAGAGATAAACTCATTACCATCTTTTATAATAATTCAATTCTAATTCCTAAAACACCATATTGTTCTTGTTTTTCTTTTGTATAAAATTGTTCAAGAACACCAATTAATTCTTCTTTTGTCATAGATTTATCAGATAAAACAGAAATATCAAAATCTTTAAACATATCTTCAAAAGAATTATATCTTAATAAACCAGTAACCTTAGCATTAAATGACTCATTCAAATCAGGTTCTTTTAAAAATTTGATAGTATCTCCAATTTTAATTTGTTGTCTTTTTTCATCGAAAATTCTAATTTCGATTCTTTTTGTACCATTAAGTATAAAATTATAATACTCAGGTTGTAATTTCATTTCATGTTCCATATTATTTTCTTCCTTTCATTCTAGCTTTTTGCAATATCATTTGCTTTGTTTTACTAGGATTATCACATAAATTGCCATCTAAGCTAAATGCTTCATCCCATTCTTTAATAACCTCATATAATGGATCATTATCATAAATAAATTTGATGTATTGTGGCATATCAGCATTTTTTGAGATGCTTCTCATATCTCTTAATGTTAAATATTCTTCAAATTCGGTAACATCATACAAATGAAGAGCAAAACAATTCGGATTATTTTTTCCATAATATTCAACAATTTCATGACCATCATGTCTTTTGTCATATCCTGTAGCTCTTAATATTTCATCTGTATTGCCATTTAAAATATCACTTACTTTAAAATATCCAATAATTGCTTTATCTTCTTTTGCAGAATATACATAAATTTTTTTATTAAGCAATTCATCTCTTAATGGTGATTTTCTAAATTCATAAAGTTTAGTTTCATCAAATATTTGTCTTGCGTAATATGTCATTATTGAAATAATAGCAATTCTATTTCTACGATTTTTATCCATTTCATCCCCTCCTGTGAAAGTATTATATCACAAATTGACAAATATAGCAAAAAGTGGTATTATAAATGGCAATTTTAAGGAGGGGAAATTGAAATGAAAAATATTGAAAGTTTAAAAAATTATGTAGGCAATGTCACAGAAGAAGAGCTTATGATACTTGCTACAAAAATTTATATGATAACAGATTTTATTTACGATGATTACCCAAAACATAAAGAGTGGTATTTTACTAAACAATTACCTGCAACTATAAATGGAGATGAACGAAATATATTATTTGTTAGGAATCCAGATGATGATAATGAAATAATTTCAATGACTTGCCTAAAAAGAGATGAAGAAGAACAAAAAATATGTACATTATATGTTTCTGATAAATGTAGAGGTTTAGGAATAGGAACAGCAATAGTTGAGGAATCAATGAGATGGTTAGGTACAACTAAACCACTTATAACATTAGCAGATTATAAATTAGAAATGTTTAGGCCAATTATTAATAAATATGGTTGGGAATTAACTGAAATAGTTTCAGGTTTATATAACGATAGAGCTCAAGAATTATGTTTTAACGGAACATTAACAAAGAATAATGAAGAAACATTAGAACAACAATTACATAAAAAGTTAGTTAAAGTATTAAAAAACAGATATGATCACATTAAATAAAAAAATATTTTAATTTAGTAAAAAGTATGATATTATATTTATAGAGATTAGTTATTTATTAACTGATTACTTAGGTTTCGGATATACTATATCCACGTACCATTCGGAAATCTGTTCGAATTATTTGAACTTTCTATAGAAGGCTTGTCAAAAGTCTTTTTTTTTACAGTAAAAAAGAGTAAATAAATTAAATTGGTTGAAATTAGATAAAATATGTGCAAAATAATTTTATCTAATTTTTTTCTTCTCTAAACACAAAATATTATTTCACTACAAAAAGACCATATTATAGGTCTAAAAAAATTTCAAAAATATAGTGATTTCAAAGAACAATTGTAGTATAATTTAATCATCAAATCTTAATTGAAAATTAGTTTGTAAATCATTAAGATCTGAGATGATTGAAGTAAGTGATTTTAATAGATTGGCACTTACTTCTTTTATTTTGAGTTTTAATGATTTAGTTAATATATTTCCTAATTCTAGTAATTGTCTAATAGTATGAGCAAATTGAATAAAGAAATAATGATTTTTCATTGCATTATCATTTTTACTATTAAGATGGGTTATATCAAATGTTCTATGCTTTTGCATATAGAATCCATCATTCTCGATTTTCCAACGTCTTCTCCTTAAGCTAACAACCTCTTTAATATTAGAATCATTAATAACTAAATTACTTACATACCTAAAAGTAGTTTCTTTGTTTTTCTTAGTTTCAATAAATTTGAAAACATTTAAAATTACCTTTTTATATTCTATACTTGTAGAAAGATAATAATTTTTGATATTAACCTCATTACATAATTTAATGTTCCCTTCAAACGATGAATTAACTTCTTTTAATCTTTCTGGTTTTAGATTAAAAATAAATTTCCATTCATACTTATTACATAATTTCATAATTGGACTAGTAGCATAAAGACCATCACCAGTAATAATAAATTTTTGCTTTGGATAATTTTTCTTAATTCTCTTAATCATTCTTTTAAAAGCATTTGTTTCACAATCCTGTTTTTGCTTTTCTGTAATCATTTTTTTATTTTCAATAAATTCACTATCCAAACTAATAACAATATTTCCCACAACAAGTTTACATTCCAAAACATATTTATAATAGGAAATTTTACCATCTTTATGTTTTCTTTTTAGACAATTATTGTTGAGATTATAATTATGATTGGATAGACCGGTACCATCAAATATTAATTGAAAATATCCATTATATTTATATCTATCAAACATTTTGGAGCAAATTAAGGTTTTAACGATATATTTTTGGATTTTTCTAAGTTCATCAGTATTAAAATTATTAGATGAAATATCAGTCATTGTAGTTAAACCACAAAGAAGGGAAAATAATCTAGTAATACAAATAGTTTTCATTTTATAAGTTATGTAACTTTGATTTCTTGTATCTGTAAGCTTATCAAACATAGTTAATAAATTTGGTAAGTATTTATTAACTATGGAATATAACTCTTTAATTAAATCTTTATCTTTTCTTAACTTTCTTCTCATTTTTCTATTCATTACAACATACCACCTTTTTATTATGCAGTAATTATACCAGAAAATCATTGCGAAGAAAATTTACTCTTTTTCTCTGTTTTTTTATTAATCGATTGACAAAGTGACAGGGTGTCATATATAATTATATAGTCTGTCAAAAAAATATAAATATGCATAAACTATAGAGGTGATAAAAATGCCTAGTCAGACTTTTCTTAATTTAAATAAAATCAAACAAAATAATCTTATAAATTGTGCGATACATGAATTTTCTAAACATCCTTTAGAGAATGTTTCTATTAACAGAATTATTAATGAAGCTAATATTTCTCGAGGGAGTTTTTATATGTATTTTAAAGATAAAGAAGATTTATTTGAATATTTATTAGAAAATTATCGTAATAAAACTGAAAAACTTATATATGAAAGTTTCTTAAATAATAGTGGTAATATAAAAGATGCTTTTATTACTATTTATGATAAGATTATTGATGGCTTTTTGAACTATGACAATTGTAATTTTTTTAAAAATGCTTTTATTTATATGAATTCAAAAACAGAAAAGTTTTTAAAGCCTGGTGATTTGTCATTAAAAATTTCAAATTTAATAGATTCTGATAAGATAGAAGAATATGATTTAGAATTTGTTTTTGATATGTTTATGCATAATTTGTTTTTAGCTATTGTTAAAACCATAAAAGATGATATTTATTTTGATAGAAATGATTATATTAAAACTTTAGATGTTTTATGTTATGGAATATATAAGGAGGGAAAAAGATGATAAAGATATTTAAATATTTAAAAAGTTCAATTTTATCTATTTTAGTGATTATTGCTTTACTATTTTTACAAGCTTATTTGGATTTAACACTTCCAGATTATACTTCTAAAATAGTCAATGTTGGTGTTCAACAAAGTGGTATTGAAAATGCTGCAATTAATAAGATAGGTACAGATACTTTAAATAAATTAACATTATTTATGAGTGATACTGATAAGAAATATATTTTAAAACAGTATACAAAAGATTCAACATATAAAAATGAAAAAATTTATAAATTAAAATCATCTGCATCTATTGATAAAGTTTCATCTATTATGACTAAACCTATGATGATTGTATACTATATCGATGAATCAGAGAAAACAGGTGATAAATCTAATGTTAAATTCGATTTACCTGAAGGAGTAGATGTATATACGGCATTAAAGTATATGAATTCTAGTGATAGAAGAAAAATGCTTAAGTCTATAGATGAAAAAATCAGTGATATACCTGATACTATTATTGAACAGTCGGCAATTAATTATGTTAAAAGCGAATATAAGAGAATAGATGTTAATATTGATAAGATTCAAACTAATTATATTATTAAAGTTGGTTTAATTATGTTAGGAATTGCATTTGCCACTATGTTAGATGGCATTTTAGTAGTATTGATTGGTTCAAGAATGGCCGCAAGACTTGCTAAAACATTACGTGAAAAAGTATTTAAGAAAGTAGTGGGTTTTTCTAAGAGTGAGATAAAGAAGTTTGGACAGTCATCATTAATTACTAGAACTACTAATGATATACAACAAGTTCAAATGGTTATAGTATTCTTACTTAGAGTGGTTTTTTATGCACCAATTATAGGTATAGGTGGTGTTATTAAAGCACTTAATACTAATTCTTCAATGACTTATATTATTGGTGTTGCGGTACTTGCGATATTAGTTGTTGTCATTACACTATTTATTATTGCGATGCCTAAATTTACTAAAATTCAAAAATTAATTGATAAACTTAATCTTGTTACACGTGAAATTTTATCAGGATTACCAGTCATTCGTGCTTTTTCTAATGAAGATCATGAAGAAAAAAGATTCGAGGAAGCTAATAAACGTTTAACTAAGGTTAATATATTTGTCAATCGTACAATGAGTTTTATGATGCCTATTATGATGCTAATAATGAACTTTGTTAGTTTAGCCTTAGTATATAAAGGTGCCTATGGTGTTAATGATGGTACAATGCAAGTTGGAGATATTATGGCATATATACAATATACAATGCAAATTATTATGGCTTTCTTGATGATTTCTATGATGTCTATCATGTTACCACGAGCTAATGTTTCAGCTAAGAGAGTAATGGAGGTTATAGAAACTGATAACACAATTGCTAATCCTTCAGAACCATTAGAATTCAATAAAAATAAACAAGGTCAAGTTGAATTTAAAAATGTTTCATTTAGATATCCAGATGCAGACTATGATGTAATCACTGATATATCATTTACCGCATTTCCTGGAGAAACCACGGCGTTTATTGGTTCAACTGGAAGCGGTAAGTCCACTTTAATTAATCTTATCCCAAGATTTTATGATGTAACTAATGGAGAAATATTAATCGATGGTATAGACATCAAACAAGCTGATATTAAACAATTACGAGAAAAGATTGGATTCGTACCTCAAAAAGGAGTATTATTTACTGGTACTATTAAAGAAAATATAAAATATGGTAATGAAAATATTACTGATGAGGATATTGATATAGCTTTGGATATTTCTCAATCTTTAGAATTTGTATCTAAACTTAAAGGTGGAGAAAATTATCAAATTTCACAAGGTGGTACTAACGTATCTGGTGGGCAAAAACAAAGATTATCAATTGCACGTGCTATCGCTAAAAATCCTGACATTTATGTTTTTGATGATTCTTTCTCAGCACTTGATTTTAAAACTGATGCTAAATTAAGAGGTGAACTTGCTAAAATTACGAAGGATAAAACAGTACTTATTGTTGCTCAAAGAATTTCTACAATAATGAATGCTGATAAAATTGTAGTTTTAGATGAAGGTGAAGTTGTTGGTATCGGAAAACATAAAGATTTAATGAAAAATTGTAAAGTATATAAAGAAATTGCACTTTCACAATTAAGTAAGGAGGAGTTAGAAAATGCCTAATAAAACGGGACATGGTGGCCATGGTGCAGGTAGAGTACCAGAAAAGGCTAAGAATTTTAAAGAAACTTTAAAAGAACTTTTATCTTATCTTAAAGACTATAAAGTGGCAATGCTATTTGTTATTATATTTGCTATTTGTTCAACAGTATTTACAATAGTTAGTCCAAAAATATTAGGTAATATTACTACAGAAATTTTTTCTGGGTTAATGAAAAAGATTTCTAATGTTGGTGGGATTGATTTTACATATATTAAAAATACATCGTTACTTCTTGTAGTTTTATATTTAATAAGTGCTTTATGTGCAGGTATTCAAGGTGTTATTATGAGTGGTGTTTCTAATGACATCTCATATAAATTAAGAAATAGGTTATGTCAAAAAATTAATAGACTACCTATGAAATATTTTGATTCTAAAACACATGGAGAAGTATTATCTATTATTACAAACGATATTGATACTTTAACTCAATGTCTAAATCAATCTATTACTACTATAATTACAGGACTTGCTACAATTATTGGTGTCTTAATTATGATGATTTCTATTAATATTCCTATGACTATTGTTAGTATTTTAATTATTCCTCTTTGTATGGTGATTTTAAATAAGATTGTTAAAAAGAGTCAAAAATATTTTGTAATACAACAAGAGTATTTAGGATATATGAATGGGCATGTTGAAGAAATTTATGGTGGGCATGACATAGTTAAGGCTTTTAATGGGGAAGAAAAAGCTATTGATAAATTTAGTGATATTAATAATACACTTTATCAAAGTGCTTGGAAAAGTCAATTTTTATCTACTACGATGCATCCTATTATGCAATTTGTAGGAAATTTAGGATATGTTGTTATTTCTATATTTGGTGGATATATGGTAATTAAAGATAAGATTAAAGTAGGAGAGATTCAATCTTTTACTCAATATGTTAGAAACTTTACACAACAAATAAATCAACTTTCTCAAGTTATGAGTAATGTACAATCGGCAGTTGCTGCAAGTGAACGTGTATTTGAGTTTTTAAAGTTAGACGAAGAAGTTATTTCTACTTCTAAACCTTTAAGTATTGATAATATAGAAGGAAATATTGAATTTAAAAATGTTCATTTTGGCTATACCGAAAATAAAACTATTATTAATGATTTTTCAACCAAGATTAGGAAGGGCCAAAAAATTGCGATTGTTGGGCCTACTGGAGCGGGAAAGACAACTATTGTTAAATTGTTAATGAGATTTTATGATTTAAATAGCGGTAAGATTTTAATTGATGGTAAAGATATGACTGAATTTGATAGACGTGAACTTAGAAGATTGTTTGGAATGGTACTTCAAGACACTTGGCTATTTAATGGTACTATTAGAGATAATGTTCGTTATGGAAAGCTAGATGCTAGTGATTATGATGTTGTAGAAGCTTGTAAAACTGCTAGTGTTGATCATTTTATTAAAACTTTACCTGATGGTTATGATATGATACTTAATGAAGAAGCAGATAATATTTCAGGAGGTCAAAAACAACTATTAACCATTGCACGTGTTATTTTAGCTGATCCTAAGATTCTTATATTGGATGAGGCTACATCGTCTGTTGATACTAGAACTGAGATATTAATTCAGGAAGCTATGGATAAGTTGATGGAAGGTAGAACAAGTTTTATTATCGCTCATAGATTATCAACTATTAAAAATGCTGATTTGATATTAGTTATGAATGATGGAGATATTGTAGAGCAGGGTAGTCATAAAACACTTCTTAAGAAAAATGGCTTTTATGCTAAACTTTATAACTCACAATTTGACACTATGGAGGATTAATTCTTTGGAATTAATCTTTTATTTTTATTTTTAATATGATATATTAATAAAGGTGATATGATATGGAAATTATTAAAATAGTAACGGGAGCACTTGATGAAAATTGTTATATTTTGAAACAAAATAATACCTGTTTGGTAATTGATCCAGGTGATGATTATCCGAAAATAAAAGAAAAAATTGGTGAAGATAAGGTTTTAGCTGTTTTAATTACACATTCTCATTTTGATCATATTGGTGCGCTTAGAAATTTTCTTACAAAGAGAAATGCAAAAATTTTTAAGAAAAGTAGTTTAGAAGAAAAAGAGTATGAAATAGGAGACTTTAAATTTGAATGTATTTATACACCTGGACATTCTTCCGATTCAGTTACTTTTTATTTTAAAGATATTAATTCTATGTTTGTTGGAGATTTTATTTTTAAAGATAGTGTAGGAAGATGTGATTTGCCTACTGGTGATATTAATACTATGAATGATAGTATAAGAAAAATTAAAGAATATAGTGGTGATATTACTATTTATTCAGGACATGGTGAAGACACTACTTTAGGCTATGAAATTTTAAATAATCCTTACTTTAAATAAGATATGGAGGTTAGTTTATGTATTGGGATTTAATTGTTTTTGTTGTTTTACTTTTATTAGTTGTTTACTTTTTTAGAAGGTTTGATAGCTTTGTTTATTTTATAGCAATCTTTGATATATTACTTCGTATTTTAACTTTTATTAAGTATAATATTGGACTTGCTGATGTGTCTGCTATAATAGGAAAATATATTCCAGAGTCAGTGCCAGCTATCATAAATAAATATTTAACAGATTTACCTGCTACTATAGTAGTTTGGGGTTACGTAATTGTTATGATTGTTTTTGAGTTTTATATTATTAAGTACTTTTGGAAGAAAAAGAAATAATTTATTTTCTATTAAACGACAATTAAGTCGTTTTTTATTTTGTATATTAATTTTGGTGATATAAATGAAGATATATTTAGATTTAGTCATCTTTCTTAATTTCTTCTTTGATTTTTTAATCTTATTTGGAGTTAGAGTAGTATTAAAGAAAAATACTACATTAAAGAGATTGTTACTCGGTGCATTGGTAGGTAGCCTTACTATCTTTTCTTTATTTATACCATTTACTACTATTACATTATTTTTTTTAAAAATATTATTAAGTGTTGTTATTATTTTAACTACTTTTGGAAAGAAAGGCTTTTTTCAAAGTATATTATATTTTTATTTAATTAGTATAATTTTAGGAGGAGGACTATATTTATTTAATATTAGTTTTTCATATGAAAATAAAGGACTTATGTTTTATAAATCAGGTGTTACTATAAACTTTATTTTAATTCTAATAGTTAGTCCTATCATAATATACTTATATGTTAAAGAAAATAAAAATTATAAAAATACTTATTCTAATATTTATGAAGTAAAAATATATATTAATAGTAAATTATATAAGTTAAAAGGAATGTTAGATACTGGAAATAAACTCTGTGATCCGTATAAAAGGCGGAGTGTTATTATCTTGAATAAGAATATTTCAATTGACACAAAGAAGTTAAAATCTATTTATGTTCCATATAAGGCTTTAAATACTGAGGGAGTAATAAAATGTTATATACCTGATGAGGTTATTATAAATAACCATGTTTTTACTAATTCATTAATAGGTATTAGTAAAGAGGATATTAATTTAGATGATGTTGATTGTATATTACCAAACAAATATAAGGAGGATTTATGAAAAAGATTATTTTATTTTTAAAAAGTATTTTTTGTAGGGTTAAGAGTATTTTTTATGTTGGTGCAACAGATATGTTACCAGAACCTTTGACAAAGGAAATGGAAGAATATTATTTGGATTTAAAAGATGATGGAGATGTACACGCAAAAGATGTACTTATTGAACATAATTTAAGACTTGTTGTTTTTCTTGCGAAAAAGTATGAGAATACTGGAATAGATTTAGAGGATTTAGTTAGTATTGGAACAATTGGATTAATTAAGGGTATTAATACTTTTAGTAGAGATAAAAATATAAAACTTGCGACATATGCATCTAGATGCATTGATAATGAAATTTTAATGTATTTAAGAAAAAATAAAAAAATTAAGACAGAAGTTAGTATTGACGCTAGTCTTTCTTTAGATGGCGAGGGTAATGAACTTCATTTAGAAGATATTTTAGGTACTGATGCTGATATTGTAACTAGGGGTATCGAAAAAGAAGCAGAAAGGTGTCAAATAATGAATGAAGTTATGCATTTGAGACCAAGGGACAGGGATATTATTATATTAAGATATGGGTTAATGGGGAAGGAGGAGCTTACACAAAAAGAGGTTGCTGAAAAACTTGGAATATCGCAATCATATATTTCAAGAATTGAAAAAAAACTTATTAAGCGATTAAAAGCTATTGTTGAATGTGCCTAAAATTGCTATAATTTATATTATGGAGGATATAAATAATGGCAAAGTTGTATTTTAGGTATGGAGCTATGAATAGTGGTAAAACTGCTTTATTATTACAAGCTGCATATAATTATGAAGAAAGAGGAATGAAAACCTTTGTTATAAAACCAATTGTTGATTCTAAAGGGGAAGATTTTATTGTATCTAGGATTGGCCTTAAAAGAAAAGTAGATTATTTAGTAAAAAATACAGATGATTTATATAAATATTTTAAGAATATAGATTTTAATATTAGTTGTATATTTGTAGATGAAGCTCAATTTTTAACGCCTATTCAGGTTGATCAATTGATGCATGTAGTTGTTGATTTGGAAATTCCTGTTATATGTTATGGACTTAGAACAGATTTTAAAACAAATGGTTTTCCTGGTTCAACAAGGCTTTTAGAAATTGCTCATACTATAGAAGAAATGAAAACGATTTGTAGTTGTGGTAAAAAGGCGATGTTTAATGCACGACGTGTTAATGGTAAATTTTCATTTGCTGGGGAACAAGTAGCGATAGATGGCAAAGATGAGGTAACTTATCAATCATTATGCCCAAAATGTTATTATCATAAATTGGAACAATACGAAAAAATTAAAAATAGTTTAAAAAAATAGGGTACATAGTAAATGCTGTGTACCTTTTTATATTTCTATATATGAATCTTTTATTATTTTATAATTATAGTCATTTAAAATGTCTAAATTTTCTTCTTTAATTAATACTTGATAAATTATTTGCTCTCCCCATACTTTTTCTATTATTTTTTCATCTTTCAATAAATAATCTAGTTGTTTTTGCATATCATAATTAATGGTAATTTCTACTAATTTGGCTTTTTCTAGATTTATGATTTCTACTTTTTCTAATGCTTCTTTTATACTAGATGAATATGCTCTTATTAATCCACCGGTGCCTAATTTTATACCACCAAAATACCTTACAGTAACTGCGATTATATTAGTTAATTGTTCTTTTTCTAAGATATTTAACATTGGTGCACCTGCTGTTTTTGATGGTTCTTTATCATCTGATTGTTTAGTTTTATTATCTATAATATATGCATAACAATAATGATTAGCTTTTTGATACTTTTCTTTTACCTTTTTTAAGATAGATGGTATTTCTTTTTCATCAGATACTTTTATTAATAAAGTTATAAAACGTGAATTTTTAATTATTAGAGTATTCTCAATGTTTTCTTTTATTGTTTTCAAATAAATCACCTAAAAATATTATAACTTATATTATAGTTTATTTCTAGGGATTATGATATAATAGTATGTATAGGAGGCGTGTTATGTTTAAGAAAAAAGATAAGTTGGATTTCGAGAACTTAAATGAGGTTATTGTTACTTTAAAGAAAATATTGAAAATAGGATTTATTTTTTCAATAATTGCTTTAATATTTTTAGCTACTATATTAATTAAAGAGTGGCATATTTTAAAATTCGTTAAGGAGTTTTTAATAGTTATTTCACCAATATTTATTGGACTTATTGTAGCTTGGTTATTTGATCCTGTTGTAAAATGGTTACAAAATAAGAAAGTCCCTAAGATAATTGCTTGTATTTTAGTATATTTAGTATTTGTAGGTGGGATATTCTTAGTTATTTCATTAATGATGCCAACATTTATTAATCAAATTAAGGATTTTGTTGGTACTATGCCAGAACTTTTTAAAAACTTGAAAAATTTTGTAAATGACTTTTTCATTAATTTTAGTAATAATCATGATATTGATGTTTCTATGATTAAAAATCAGTTATTTATGGGTATTGAGAATTTCAGTATGAGTATAACTACTAATTTACCTAATACATTAATTAATATGACTAAGTCATTAGTTAGTGGTGGTATGACATTTATTTTAGGCTTAATGATTGGTTTTTATATGCTATATGATTTTGATAAAGTTAATGAAAATATTTTACTTTTTATGCCAAAAAGTTGGAGAGAGGGTGCTTGTGATTTATGTTCCCGTATTGATACTTCTTTAAGAGGATATGTACAAGGTGTATTTTTTGTAATGTTACTTGTGTTTATTACTCAAAGTATTGGACTATCCCTTGCGGGATTAAAGGCTCCACTTATCTTTGCGTTATTTTGTGCATTAACTGATATTATTCCATATTTTGGACCGTATATTGGAGCGATACCTGCTATTATAGTTGGTTTTACTCAATCACCGATTATTGGAATCTTTTGTGTAGTTTCTATAGTGGTTGTT
Organism: uncultured Bacilli bacterium; assembly: GCA_934162665.1. Taxonomy (GTDB): domain Bacteria; phylum Bacillota_I; class Bacilli_A; order RF39; family UBA660; genus RUG14670. The sequence goes on along the minus strand of CAKPJN010000006.1, from coordinate 79,445 downwards.
CAATTACTTGAAAATAATTTCTATCAACCATTAATTATGGGACATACAATGAAATTACATCCTGTAACTATTATGTTAGGCCTATTGATTTTTCAACATTTTTTTGGTATCATAGGTATGATAGTTGCTACTCCTGTGATTGCGGCATGTAAAATAATTATCACATTTATTAATGAAAAAATTAATGTTGTTAAAATGATTACGAAAGAAAAAGAAGAACAAATATAAAACGAAGATTAAAGATGAGTATTAAAAATTACTATTATAGAGAATTAATGGTTGGTGTAAATTAATATAGTTTTTTTAAGAAAGCTACTTTAGGAGTTTTATCGGGGAACCGTTATTTAATTAAGACCAATTTAGGATGGTACCGGGCAATAATGTCCTCCTAAGTTTAGGTCTTTTATTTGTGTAGGAGGAATTTATGAAAATATATTTAATTGGTGGAAAAGCTAGAAATGGTAAGGATACATTTGGAGGATTTTTAAGAGATTATTATCAATCGCTTGATAAAAAAGTATGTATAATGCATATTAGTAATTATATTAAGCATTTCGCAACTGACTATTTTGGTTGGGACGGAAAAGAAGAAACAAAACCTCGTACTTTACTTCAAGAATTAGGAACTGGTGTAATTCGTGAAAAGATGAATAAACCATACTTTTTTACTGAAAGACTTATTGAGGATATTGAAGTATTAGATAACTTTTTTGATGTTGCAATTATCACTGATGTGCGTTTACCACTTGAATTTGATGAAGTAAAAAAAGCATATCCAGATGCGGTTAAAATACATATTACTAGACCTAATTTTATTAGTGAACTTACTGATAAAGAGAAAAAACATAAAACAGAAACAGCTCTAGATAATTATGATTCATATGATTATAAAGTAATTAATAGAGATTTAGAAGATTTAGAAAATGATGCGAGAAAAATTGTTGATATGGAGGAAGTAAAATGAAATATATGACTCATAATGAAATTAGAAATATGTGGTTTTCATACTTTACAAGTCATGGACATAAGGTTTATGAAAGTGCCCCTTTAATTCCAATTAATGATGATAGCTTATTATGGATTAACGCTGGTGTTACGCCACTAAAAAGATATTTTGATGGTAGAGAAGTACCTGAGTCTAGAAGAATAACTAATATTCAAAAATGTATTCGTACTAATGATATTGAAAATGTTGGTATTACAAAAAGACATCAAACATTCTTTGAAATGATGGGTAATTTTTCGGTTGGTGATTATTTTAAAAAAGAAGCTATTTCATTTGCATATGAACTTTTAACATCTGAAGAATGGTTTAATATTGATAAAAATTTACTATATGTTACTTATTATACTGAAGATAGTGAAACTTACGAGGAATGGATTAAATTAGGTCTTTCTGCTGATCACTTAGTACCATTAGAAGGAAACTTTTGGGAAATTGGTGATGGACCTTGTGGACCTGATAGTGAAATATTTTTTGATAGAGGAGAAAAATATGATCCTTCACATGATGCGTTACAAAAGCTAAAGAGTGATGAAGATCAAGAGAGATATATAGAGATATGGAATAATGTATTTAGTCAGTTTAATGCAAAAGAAGGTACTCCTCGTTCTTCTTATCAAGAACTTCCTAGTAAAAATATTGATACTGGAGCTGGACTTGAAAGATGGTGTTTAATTTTCCAAGGAGTTGATTCTAATTTTGAAACAGATTTATTTGTTCCAATTATTAAAAAAATAGAAGAATTAACGGGTGTTTTATATGTTGGACAAACAGAATTTAAGGTTATCGCTGATCATATTAGAGCTTTAACTTTTGCTTTAGCAGATGGTGCGTCATTTGATAATGTTGGTAGAGGATATGTATTAAGAAGGCTTTTAAGACGTAGTGTTAGATTAGGTAAAAGACTTGGTTTAACTGGCCCTTTTATGTATAAAATAACATCCTCAGTAGTTAGTGTTATGAAGGATGCATATCCATATCTTGTAGAAAAAGCCCCTTATGTTGAAACATTAATTATGGATGAAGAAAACTTGTTTTTAAAGACACTTGAAGCAGGAGAGAGAAAATTAAAAGAATTAGTTAAAGAATCTATTGATGGTACAATTAGTGGAGAAGACGCTTTTAAATTATATGATACTTATGGTTTCCCATTTGAACTTACATTAGAATACTTAAATGAAGTTGGTTATACAGTATCAAAAGATGAATTTGATAAATATATGAATACTCAAAAACTTATGTCAAAAAATAATTCTAAAAGTAAGAGCGCAATGGCTAGTCAAAAGAAAGTATTACTAGATTTTAAAGATGAGTCAGAGTTTGTATATGGAATTTATCGTTTAAAGAGTAATGTTTTAGCAATCTTTTCTAAAGATAGTCTAGTACATGAGTTAAAACATGATGGATATATAGCACTTGATAGAACTTGCTTTTATGCAGAATCTGGTGGTCAAGTTAGCGATACTGGTATGATTGTAGGTAAGAATTTTAAAGCAAGAGTTCTAGATGTCTTTAAAGCTCCTAATGGACAACATATTCATAAAGTTAAATTATTAGATGGAATTATTACTGTAGGAGATTCATGTGAAGCTGTTATTGATAAAGATAGAAGAAAAAAAATAGAAGTTAATCACTCAAGTGTTCATATTTTACAATATGCATTGCAACATTCAATATCTAGCGATATTAAACAAGCAGGAAGTTATGTTGATGATACTAAATTTAGATTTGATTTTACTTATTCTGGTAAGATGACAGAAGATAAGATTTTAAAAGTAGAAGAAATGGCAAATGAGATGATTGGTAAAAATTTAATAGTATCTACTGAAATCATGCCTATTGATAAAGCTAAACAAATTGGAGCTATGGCACTATTTAGTGAAAAGTACGGTGATATAGTTAGAGTTGTTAAAATAGGTAAATCCATTGAACTTTGTGGTGGTACTCATACTGAAAATACTCGTAATATTAAAAAATTAGCTATATATTCTTGTGAATCTAAGGGTAGTAATTTATATAGAATTGAAGCAGTAACAGGAGATAGAATAGAAAATACATTATTTGAAGCAATAAAGCCTTATAATGATGAAATGGTTAAATTATTAATGAAGGCTAAAGATATTTTAGATGAAGCTCGTTCTTTAGGAATTGTTTTAGATTTTGATGTTTCTATTAATCATGATAAACCTGAATCTTATAAAGATATAATATTTAATAGAAATGAACTTCAATATATTCAAACAGAAGTTAAAAATTTAGAAAAGAAATTCTTTGATTTAAGAGAAAAGAAAGTGCTTAATGATTTATCCGATTATACAGATAATATGATTTCATTTAATGGTGTTAGTGCAATTATTATGAAGGTAAATGATAAAGATAATAGCTTACTTAAAAGTATAGCTGATAGCTTAGTTCAACAGATGGGAGATTCGTTTGTATTCTTCGCTAATGTTAAAGCTGATGATAGTGTTAACTTTATTGCTCGTAGTACTTGTTTTATAAATGCTGGTCTTGTTGTTAAGGATGCTTCTATTTCATCACTAGGAAATGGTGGGGGAAGTGCTACATTTGCTCAAGGAGGAGGAAAGACAACTTCTAAGCTTGATTTAATATTTGAACATATAGAAAGACTTTTAAAACATGAAGAATAATTACTTATTAGAAGGTAGTGACTATGTTTCTTTAAAACAAAAAATTGATAGTATTATCGAAAAAAACGATTTTAAAGATGCAATGGTTAGTATTTATGATTTAGATGAAGTAATACTTGATAATGCATTAGAAGATTTAGATACATATGGTTTTTTATCTTCAAAAAAAGTAATTATTATTAAAAACATCTCTAATGTAGGTGACGATGATAAGAATATGGTTTCTCATTTGATTCAATATATTAATAATCCTGATCCTATGAATTTATTTATTATTACTGATAATAAACTTGATGATAGAAAAAAATTGACTAAAGAATTAAAAAAGAATATGGAATATGTTTTAGTTTCAATGAATACAGTCGATTATATAAAAAAAGAGCTTTCCTCTTATAAATTGGAAAGTGGAGTTATTACATTAATTAATGAGTATTCACAAGATGATATTACAAAGATTCATAATGATTGCTGTAAGCTTAAAGAATATAGATGTGACACTTTAGAAATTAGTAAAGATGACGTTAGAGAACTTTGTATTAAAAAAATTGGTGATACTACTTCAATGACATTTGACTTTGTTAGAGCTTTTGCTGAAAAAAATAAGAAAAAATCATTAGAAATATATAATAAATTAATTGATAGTGGAGTAGAAGCTCTTTCTATTATTGGTTTAATAGCAAGTCAAATTAGAATTTTATATCAAGTTAAGGTATTGAGTAAGAAACGTTTATCTGATAAAGAAATGGCTGATATGTTAGGAGAAAAGTCAAGCTATAGAATTACTAAAACAAAAGAGTTAACTGGTTATTATACCGAGGAACAATTACTTGATATAATGAAAAAACTTTCAGATATTGATTTTCATATTAAAACTGATGGAGTTGACTCTAAGTTTTTGATAGAATTATTAATTATAAATTTATAGTAGAGCAAATGAATTAAAACAAGTTTTAATTCGTCTCAGTCGTTGCCTCCTAAGTTTCCTACTTCACAGATAAGGTAACCCTTATTCTCCATAGGCTTAAATTCCGATAGTTGCTACCGTTAGTCTATGCTGCTTTTTATAAAAATAGGGAGAACTTTCCTTATAAATAAAATAAAACAATATGAATATTAATTTTTCATATTGTTTTTTAAGTTTTCTAATCGATCATATATTTCTTTTAAGCTTTTTTCATAGCCTATTGATTTAGGACTATAGTACTTTTTGTTTTTAATATTATTAGGTAAGTATTGTTGCAACACATAGGCACCTGGATAATCATGAGGATACTTGTAATCAGTTGATGATGGTTTTATATGATTGGGTATTGTACCAACATTTCCGTTTTCTATATCAGCAAGTGCTTTATCTAAGGCGATATGTGCAGTATTACTTTTTGGTGATAGTGCCATTTCTGAGACTATGGTACCGAGTGGAATTCTTGCTTCTGGTAAACCAACTCTATTTGCGGCATTTATAGCAGCGTCTAATCTAGGACCAATTGCTGGATTCGCGAGACCTATATCTTCATAGGCTATAACGCTTAATCTTCTGAAAATGGAGTCTAAATCTCCTTCTATAATAAGTCTTCCTAGATAATGAAGGGCTGCATCGATATCACTTCCCCTAATCGATTTTTGAAGTGCACTTAAGGCATCATAATGACCATCTCCATTTTTATCTGAGAAAAATACAGGTTTACTATTAATACTTTTTATTCTTTCTTCAGTTATTTCTTTGTTATCTGTAGAATAAAAGGCAATCTCTAATAGATTATAAGCATATCTTAAGTCGTTTCCAGAGAGTTTTGCTATTAACTCGATACTTTTATTATTTATATTTATTCCTTCTAAATCTGGGTGTTTTATAGCCTTTTTTAAGCCTTTAATTATTTCCTTAGTATTTAATTCTTTTAATTCAAATAATTGACATCTACTCCTAATAGCTGGATTTATTGAATGATATGGGTTAGATGTTGTCATTCCAATTAAAGTAATAAGCCCACTTTCTAATTGTGGCAATAAAATATCTTGTTTATCTTTATTTAGACGATGAATTTCATCCATTATTAGAACGAGTCCATCATACATTTTAGCTTCTTCAATTACTATATCTATATCTTTTTTAGTATTAATGGTAGCGTTTAAAAAACGATATCTAATTCCTAGATCATTTACTATTGCGGTTGCGATAGATGTTTTACCTATACCTGGTTTACCATATAAAATCATAGAAAATAGTTTTTTATTTTTTATTAAGTTTGAAAGTATTTTATCTTTACCTATTAAATGTTCTTGTCCAATTACTTCTTTTAAGGTAGTTGGCGCTAATTTCAATGCTAAAGGCTTTTCCATAATATCCCTCTTTCTTATTTATTTTAACAAATATTCTCATACAATTCTATATTTAGTTGAAATATATTTTTTTTAATGATAATATAATAAAGAAAAGTTTAAATGATAATTGCTTATCTATTGTTGTATTTTTATACAATATAGATAATGTAGTGGGTGATATAAATGCTTATTTCTGATGCTATTAATGATTTTATTAATTATTGTGTCTTTGAAAAAGGACTTTCTAACAAGACAAAGGATTCATATTATAATGATTTAAAAATATATAAAGAGTATTTAGAAGATAAAAAAATATTTGATATTTGTGATATTACTAGTGATGATATTAAAGATTTTTTAAAGATTCGAAATGAGGATGAAACAGTTTCTACTATTGCTCATAATTTGACTGTTATTAAGAATTTTCATCAATATTTATTAAAAAGAGAGTTAGTTGATAAGGATGTTTCTTTTTTTATTGAGCGTCCAAAATTAAGAAAAAAAATTCCAAAAGTATTAAGTCAGGATGATATTTTAAAGCTTTTGGATATAGAACTTATTACTGAATTTGACTATCGTAATAAAGCTATGCTAGAATTGATGTATGGAAGTGGTCTTAGAGTCAGTGAAATTATTAATTTGTCTATAAATGATGTTGATTTTGTAAACTGTATTATTAAAGTTATGGGTAAAGGTAGTAAGGAAAGGGAAATTCCTTTAGGAGAATATTGTCTATATTATTTAGATTTATATTTAGAAAAAAGATCTAGCATGTTAAAAAAAGAACGTTGTGATAAGCTATTTTTGAATAATCATGGTAAAGGTATTACTAGGCAAGGCTTTTTTAAAATGTTAAAAGATTTATTAATAAAAAAAAGATTAAATCCTGATATTTCACCGCATACTTTACGACATAGTTTCGCCACACATTTATTGGATAGAGGAGCTGATTTAAGGAGCATTCAGGAGATGTTGGGACATTCTGACATATCGACAACTAGAATATATACTCATGTTAGTGATGATAAAGTAAAAAAAGATTATGAGATGTATCATCCTAGGGAGCATAAATATTAAGGAGATGGAATTGTGAAATTTAAAAGAATTTTTCTAATGGTTTTAGATTCGGTAGGGGTAGGAGAAGCAAATGACGCAGTTAATTATGGCGATGTTGGTTCAAATACATTAGGACATATAAAAGATAATTATGATTTATTTATACCTAATTTAAAGAAAATTGGTTTTTTAGACACATTAAATATGAATGATAATGAAAATGTTGATGCATATTATACAATTGCTAAACCAATTAATTCTGGAAAAGATACTTTAAATGGACATTATGAAATGATGGGTGTTAAAAATGATATTCCTTTTAAAACTTTTAATCAAGGATTTACTTATGATGTATTAAATGGTATTGAACAGGTTACTGGAAGAAGGGTCATTGGTAATATGTGCTGCAATGATGATTCTATTATTCAGGAATTAGGCGAAAGACAATTAAATTATGGTTCTTTAATTATTTATACATCGGCTGATTCTGATTTACAAGTTGCGGCACACGAAGATTGTATTCCTGTTTCTGTATTATATCAATATTGTGAAAGAATTAGAGCTTTAACTTTAAAAGAAGATTGGCGTGTAGGTAGAGTTATTGCTAGACCTTTTACTGGCACGGTTGGTCATTTTAAATTTTCTAATAATGGTAGAAGGGATTATGCTGTAAAGCCTCCTAAAAGAACTGTTTTAGATAGTTTAATTGATAATAGTTATAATGTTATTGGAATTGGTAAAATAAACGATATATTTGATGGTCAAGGTATCAACAAAAATATTAAAGCAATTAATAATATGGAAGCTATTAATAAATTTACTGATATAATGGATAAGAAATTTACAGGATTATGTATGGTAAATTTAGCTGACTTTGATAGCTTGTATGGACATCAAAGAGATATTGAAGGCTATGGTCGTGCGCTAGAAGAATTAGATGTAGAAATTCCTATGATTTTAAATAAATTGGAATTAGATGATTTGCTTATTATTACAGCTGATCATGGTAATGATCCAACGTTTGAGGGGTGTGATCATACTCGTGAAAATGTTCCTGTTATTCTTTACAGTCGTAGTTTTACAGAACCTAAGAAATTGGAGCCATTTGAAACGTTTGCAAATATAGGGGCAACTATTGCTGATAATTTCGATATTGAAGAACCTGAAATCGGTCAAACAATTTTATATAAATTAAAATAGAGTAGAGTAGTAGTTGGATAAAATAAAAGAAGAAGATAAATTAGTTATCTTCTTTTTTGTCATAATCTCCTTCATCTTCATCAGATTCAGACTGTACCTCATATTCGTTATCAGTGATATTTGTATCTTCATCATCGTCATAACTTTCGCATTTTTCTGTATCACATTTAAAGCTTTTACATACTGTTTCAGCAGAATCTGTACAATCGCAATTATCACATGTACAACTAACTTCTATTGATTCTAACTCACAGCAGTCTTCTCCATCGTTGTACTTACAAGATTCTACATCACATTTGATTTTATCATTATCATTTTTTTTCATTTAAATTCCTCCCAATAATATTATTGAGCATTTAATTGAAAATTATGCATTCACTTCCCCTATTTTTAAATTAAATTAAAATAGAGTAGTAAGTGTTGCTATTAACTGGATATATTAGTAGTGGTAATATGTTAATTAATAATAATGAAATATAGTTAGTATAATTAAACTATAATATTTTGAATTTAGATATACAATTATCAATCTAAATTAATTTAAATCGCTTAAAATGCATTTTAGTTTTAATAAATTTAATATTATTTGATTTAATTTGTAGTTTATGTTTATAATGGTAGAAAATATAGTGTAAGTATATAATATAATAAGTTTTTAATAGAAGTTAACATAATATCAATTATAGGAAGTTAATTACTTTTAATAATTTAACTAATTGATAATAATAAATATTTAATTTTTTTCTTTTATATCATAAAATGAAGATATTTACTATACCTTATTATTTCCTTTTATTTACTATGATTTATTATTATTCTTTTTTATAATTTATCATACTTTTATATATATATATATACAATTATAGTATAAACTAAAAGCAAATTTTTTTCAAAATTTATAACTTCAACATTTCAAAAAGATACCAGTTCAAAGTAACTAGTATCTAATATTTTTATTAAAAATATATGTAACAATATGATTGCATATATTATTACTTAATCAAAACAATTTTCTTAAATTGTTTTTTTCCTTTTTGAATAATTAATTCATCATTATTAAAATCTGTTGTAGTAATTAATTTATTAACATCATTCTCTTTTGTTCCGTTTACACTTATTCCATTTTGTTCAATCATTCTTCTTCCTTCTGATTTTGATGAAACGATATTTGATAAATTTAATAATTCTGTCAATAGCAATCCATTCTCTAACATACTTTCTTTTATTTCAAATATTTCAATATTTTCAGGTATACCACCTTTAGCTACTGTATTATATCTTTCTTCAGCTTGATTAATAAATTCTTCTCCATGATACATTTTAATTATTTCTTCTGCATATTTTCTATGTGCCAATAATATATCCTCACTCATCATATTTTCTACATCTTTCATATCTAAATCTGTAGTAAGTTTAAAATAATCTAATAATACATCATCAGGTATTCTCATAGCTTTCTCATACATTTTTTCAGGTGATTCATCCACCCCAATATAATTTCCCAATGATTTAGACATTTTTTCCTTACCATCTAATCCTACTAATAAAGGAAAACACATTACATCTTGTGGCTCTTGATCATAGTCTCTTTGCAACTCTCTACCAACTAACAAATTAAATGTTTGATCTGTTCCACCTACTTCTATATCAGCATGTAATGCAACTGAATCATATCCTTGCATTAATGGATATAAAAATTCATGAATACCAATCGGAATATTATTATTAAACCTATTTTTAAAATCATCTCTTTCAAGAATTCTAGCTACTGTATATTTTCCAGTTAATTTAATAACATCTTCAAATGACATTTTCCCTAACCACTCTGAATTATAAACAATTCTTATTTTGTTAGGATCTAATATTTTAGAAACTTGTTTAAAATATGTTTCACCATTTCTTCTTGTTTCTTCAAATGATAATGATGGTCTAGTTTTTGATTTTCCAGATGGATCTCCAATCATTGCTGTAAAATCCCCTATAACAAAAACTATGTCATGTCCTAATTCTTGTAATACTTTCAAGGCACGTAATGGCACCGTATGACCTAGATGTAAATCAGGTCTTGACGGATCAGCACCAAATTTCACTATCAATTTTTTTCCACTATTTAATTTTTTTAATAATGTTTCTTTATTATGAATATCAACTGTTCTTCTCAGTATTAATTCAATTTTTTCATCTTTTGTCATATTATCCCTCCTTAACAAAAAAACCACGATAAACAATCCTCATAAGGACGATTTATCGCGGTACCACCTTAATTTATGAATAGAAATTCATACACTCAATAAGCTATAAAGTAGCAACCTTTAAACTCATAATGTGTATTTCAACTATATCATTTTGTCTATTTTCACCAAACATAAACTCTCTAAATTTAAAATGATATACTTTACTATTCATTAATCAACATTTATAAATTAAATAATTCTATTATATTATATCATATAAAATGCAATTTATTAAAGAGTTTTTGTTAATGTTTTATTCTTTTCTTGTTCTTTTAGTTTAAAAACATTACCTTTTCCAACTTGAATTACCATTCCTTCTTCTGGAACAAATGAAAATTCGCTTGTTTTTTCTCCATTTAATTTTACAGCGCCTTGCGTTTTTTGCCCCATTTTTTAATCCGTCCCATAATCCTTTAAACAAATTTACTACTGGTTTGATAACAAAATCATTAAACCAACCACTTAATACATTCCACAAGGCTTTAAGAATATCTAAAGCACCTTTTGACAATGCAACTATTGTATTATATAAACCCTTAATTAGAAATATTATAGCGTTAATGATTCCGTCCGAAATTTCTTCTAATCCTTTCCAAACTAACTCCCAATCAGCTGTAAATACTCCAATTATAAAATCAGCCACACCCATTAAAGCGTCAATGATTCCTTTTATAACTCCACATAATCCCTCAATAACAGGCTCAAGAGTATCTAATATAGCACTAATCGTAACATCTATTATTGGTTTTAAAAAATCCCAAACAGTACCAATAGCTATTATTATCTTAGATATACAAGCTAATATTTTATCCACTACTGGAGCTAAATATGTTACATACATTTGAGAAATCCAAATAGCTATTTGTTGAACATATCCAAATAAAGCACTTAAAATATTGAATAATATATTTAAAGCTTCTTGAAAATCAGGACTTATAACCCAATTTAAAAGTGATTCCGAAACGCTAATTACAATATCTTGAATAGAAAGCATAACATCAGCTATAGCTTGAATAATATTTGTTCCATTTTTTGCATTATTCCAAGCGTTAAATATAGCTCTAGCTAACTCACCTACTATATTAAATAGATTAGTCCATAATTGTAATATATTTTCAATTAACTTTTGTCCTGTTCCATTAGACCATACTTCCATAATAGAACTAAATTATAATCCGGTTGCATTGTCAGGAAGATTTAAAAAAAGAAATGATGAAGTTGTTGAAACAAAAAATAAATTACGATATATTGTTTATGAAGAATATTGTAAACTTATAAATGTAATACACGAGGATCTATATCATTGTTTCTTTTTAACTCTCTACTTTACGGGTATGAGAGAGGGAGAATTACAAGCTCTTACTTGGAATGATATAGACTTTAATAGAAAAGTAATTATTGTAAATAAAACCCTGTCAACAAATACGAAAATAGGTAGATATAAAATAACCGCTACAAAAAATTGTCTAAATAGAGAAATTACAATGTCTAAAATACTTTATAATGAATTAAAGAAATACAAAGAAATAGTTATGAAATATGAAGATTTTAGAGAAGATTGGTTTGTTTTTGGAAATGGTGATTTTCTATCAGCCTATCAAATGAAAAAACACAAGGACAATTATTTTATTGAAGCTGGATTAGAAAAAAATCTTATAACTATACACGAGTTTAGACATTCCCACGTTAGTTTATGTATTAACGAATATATAAAGTCAGGTCAAACTGATTCAACTAAATTCTTCTTAATGATGTCACAAAGAATGGGACATAGTTTAAGAGTAATGCAAGAAACATATATGCACCTATTCCCATCAGTTCAGGATAAAATCATTGATTTATTAGATAATTTATAAAATATTAGTACCTAAATTAGTACCTAGAAATTAGAAAAAGCCCATAAATAAAGGGAAAAGTAATGTTTTAATTTTTTTATCATAAAATAAAAATAAGTCAATAAACACTAATAAATTAGTTTAAATTATTGACTTATTTTCAAATTCATTAAGAAATGGATAATAATCATTTTTTTATTTTTAAAATTATTGCAATAATAATAGATATTAATAATATAATTATAATAATTAATTTAATATCTATAGTAATAAAAGTATCTTTAGGAGTAAATGTATAACCGGATTTTCCATAACCTTGAACATAATGTGTTGAATCATCAACTAAACAATATTTTTTATTTTCAATTATTTTACAATCATTTGTATCCATATAATACCTTTCATAATACTACTCTACTCTATTAGTATAATATCAGATATAAAATAAATCAACATTTAAAATTTGAAAAAATGTAAATTTACATATTATATATATTGATTCTAAGGATACCTAAAAAATAAGTATCAATATAATTGTCTCTTAATTGTAGCTCTACTCTCCACCAATTTCTCTTTTAATTACTTCAGCTTTTTTATCAAAATGAAGTTCAAATGAATCAGAAATTTTAGATTTAACAATAATAATAAAAGTAAATAAAAAAAGGATGATTTTGTCATCCTTTAAAATTTGTTTGATTTATACTTTTCTAGATTGAATTTCTGCAATTTTTTCTAATACTTCTTTAGCATTATCTTCATTTATTTCTGTATAACCAAGTTCTCTTAATGCTTGTACTTTTGCAGTATTTAATTCTTGTGTACGTGATAACTTTTCTTCGTTTTTATTTTCAATATCTTGAACAAATCTCTTATGAGATTCACTTATTTTTGTTTTTGAAGCACTACCATTATTATATAGGGTCATAGCGCTAAACATAATACTTTCGAAGATAAATTGTTTTTCTTTATTAAATAGAAATTCCATTGGGTTTGTAAAACCTAATGATTTTGACATATAAGCTAATATGTATTTTAATTCATTAGTAGTTTCCATAGATTCTAAAAAATGATATAGATAATTATATGTATTATAAGTATCTTTGGTTTTATCTTCGGATAATTTTTCTTTTAATAAGTTTATTATATTTGATAATAATTCCTGTTCTTTTTTATTAAATCCCTTTAAATCAGCAATAATTTCTTTACTAGATGAGTCTTTTACACCTTCATTTAGCCTACTCTCTACTTCAATTATATACTCACCAGTTATTTTTAAATCTTTAATATCTTCAATATTTGTTATATTTAATAAGCTTAAGAGTTTTGTTGATTTTTCTTTAGGCCAATCATTTAAGTTCTCTATTCCTAAATAATTATATAACATTTGTCTAGATACTCCTAAGTATTTAGCTAAACGAACTTTACTGATTCCAAGTTCTGTTAATACTACGTTTAACTCTTTCATTTTACTCTATCCTCCAATATAATTGTAGAGCAATGTGTCAAGTATGTCAAGTAAAATTTGTGTAAATTACTTTACATTTTTAATGAAAAAAGATAACTTAAGTTATTTATAATAAATACCATAACTTTTCGTTATCTTTGCGAACTTCTTTAATAATTCCACCACCTAGGCAAATATCATCTTGATATAGGACACATGCTTGTCCAGGTGTTACTGATTTTATATTTTCGTACTTTATTAGTAAATTTCCGTCTTCTAAATAGGTTACTTCTACAGGATTATCTTGTTGACGATATCTAAATTTTGCATTACATTTTGTTGGACGTAATTCACAATTAAAATTAACATCTTCAACTATACAACTATTAGAATATAAATATTTCGTGTCATCACCTAATGATACATATAAGATATTTTTATCTAAGTTTTTACCAACTACAAACAATTTATCTTTAGTTCCACCTATATTTAATCCTTTTCTTTGTCCTATAGTATAATACATTAATCCATCATGAGTACCTAGTATTTTATTTGTATCTATATCTACAATATCTCCTGGAGTTGCTGGTAAATAGTTTTTAAGAAAATTTTTGAAATTTCTTTCTCCTATAAAACATATTCCTGTAGAATCTTTCTTTTCTGCGGTTATTAAATCATGTTTTAAGGCAATTTTACGCACTTCAGGTTTATCTATATTACCAAGTGGGAAAAGTACGTTAGAAAGCTGCTTTTGTGATACTTGAGATAAGAAATAGGTTTGATCTTTATTTTGATCATGACTTTTCTTTAAATATCCATCTTCCATTTTGGCGTAGTGTCCTGTTGCAATGTAATCTGCTCCTAATTTTTTTGCTTCTTTTGCGAAATAATCAAATTTGATATATTTGTTACACATAATATCTGGGTTAGGAGTACGGCCTTTCTTTAACTCATCTAGAAAGTATGTAAATACATAGTCCCAATATTCTTTTACAAAATCAATTCGATGTAATGGAATTCCAATTTTATTACATACATTTAATGCGTCATTATAATCTTGTTCTTGAGGACAAATATTATTATTTAATGTAGGGTTACCTAATATATCATTATTAATAGATGCATCCCAATTTCTCATAAATAAGCCTTCTACTTCATAACCTTGTTCTTTTAAAAGAACAGCCGCAACTGATGAGTCTACTCCTCCACTCATACCTATTATTACCTTTTCTTTCATAATATACCTCCAAGTTAATAACACATTAGATTATAACACTTTTTTATTAAATAATAAAGAAAAGTAGACATTTTAATTTTGCCTACTTTTAATATATCATTTTAATAATTATTCATTACTTTTTATCAAATAGTAAATTATTACGCATCATAAGTATAATTACTGATAATTTTTGCTATTATAAAAAGAACTAGTTTTCGTTTAAAATCTGTTTAATATTTGTTTTTGATAATTCTACACTATTCATATCTGGATAGATTACCCAATCTTTTAAATTAGTCAAATGAACAAAATCATGACCATCATTACCAACAACCGCTTGATCAGAGATCTTATAATCATCACCATTAATTATTCCCCTTACTATATTAGTAATTACTTCTCTAGGCATAGTAGTTTCATATAAGTTACTAAAAGAATTTAGAATACTATTATAATTGGTAATGGTATTAGTACTTTTTAATTTATCTATAATCCCTAAAAAGATTTTTTTACAGTTTTGTTGTCTTTTGCTATCTCCTCCATATACATTAATTCTTTCTCTAGCAACGGTCAAAGCTTCAATACCATTCAATTCCTGACAACCCTCTTTAATATATAACTTTTTTCCTTTTGAGTCATCATACGAATCTAAAATCATGGAATGTGTAGTTCTAAAGCTTTCATCGGAACAGAATGTAACACCACCTACTGAATCAACTACCTCAACTAAACTATGAGTATTTATTTCCATATAATAGTCTATAGTAGTATCAAATAATTTCTCAAGTGATTTTTGATTTACTTCAATACCATTTGCTCCCATATAACTCAATGTATCTTTTCTGCCATTAGTCCCATATTCTTCAATATAATAGTCTCTTGGCATACTAGTAAGTAATACTTTATTAGTTTTAGTATTAACAGTAATTAACATATTAAAATCCATTAAACTACCAGTAAAGTCGTGTCCACCTATATATAAATTAAATCTATCCTTAACACTTGTTTTTTTAGTATTTCTACCGATTACAACCTTGAGTTCACATATAATTTTATAATCATCTTTATTTAAACTAGTATCAAGATTAAATAACGCATCATATGTAGTTTTATCAATAATTACATATGGTATTATTCTATTAGAGACATCCTTAAACATAGGACTAATATCTTCATAAGATGTTAGAAATATCTTATTAGTTTTTTCTAGATAATTACCAGCCTTATTTATATTAGTTGTATCTTTATAATAGCCAACTTTACCCTCTATATTTTTTTTATTAGAGGCATTATTATCTTTATATGTAACAACATAAAAACCAGTAGTAAATTCATCTGGTACATTTGAAAATGATTTATCTAAAAAGTCCACCCCATAATATAAATAATATCCACCTATAATACTAATTAATATTGATAATATTGATATAATAACACCGAGTATTTTAAAAAACTTTTTCCTCAAATTAATAAATAATATCGCTAAAGTATTAATTATAAATATCATAACTATAATAAATCCTAAATATTTACTTGGTAATATATCTAGTCTTAATATTAGTATAATGAAAGCTATCGCAATTATAATATCTATTAAACTTATAATATTTAACTTACTAAACCTCTTTTTTTCTTTCATAATCTACACCTCACAGTAGTAATTATAGCATACAGTAAAGATTCCTGCAACCTATTGCACTTTTGTACAGTAAAATAGAATAAAAATTCTTTGCAATCATTTTTTCTTGATAGTGGTTAGTTGATATGTACATCTTGAAGTATATTGTTGTTCGTTGATTAGTTTTATTATGTGCTCTTAATAATAAGAACGTATTTAATGAATGATATAAAATTGTCAAAGAACATTAATCCACATGAGTATGTAGGAAAGGATATAATATATCCTTTCACTAATACCCTCACTTAAATCAATTTTTTCAACCCTTAAATTTTATTTTTTAATAATTCTTTTAATTTTAGTAAAGCAAGATTAATACTTTTACTGATTGCCTGAAATGATGTGTTCTCTTCTTCAGCTATTTCTTCTAATTTCATATTTTTAAAATAATATTTAATTACTCTTTGTTTTTGTATTTCAGATAATTCATCTATTGCTTTATGTAGTTCTTGGTTTAATTCTTGATTAATTAAATTATCCTCAACACTTTCTTGTTTATTCAAAGATAAATTATAAAGAGAATTTTCATCTAATTCATAATGCGTTAAATTTCGATCATACTCATTCATCTCTTTTAAATCTTCTAGTTCAAATTTATTAAATGCTTCATATAGATCTTGATTCACTTTTATAATTTTTGACTTACCATTTATTGTTAATTTTATTTCATATTCACCATCATATAATAATGAATATGGATTATCTTTATGCCTTCTTCTTTTAGGCTTTTTTATATTATTCATATTTCCTCCAGTCAACTAAAATTCATTAATTGATTAAGGAGGTGCTCTAATTTTTCCAAACAAAAAAGCACCTACTTGAAAACTCTTATAATTAAAAGTCCTCAAGTAAGTGCTCTTTACAACATAATAACGATTATCAAAGGCGTCAAAAAGCATATAAAGTTTTTTTATATTTTTTTTTAATAATTCCAGCAGCCCAAAAACACGGTATTGCATTCATCCAAGTTACCCCCTAACTCAGAACAATACCAACCCGTACTTTTTATCCTACAAAAAAACGCCAATGCAAAAACTTATAAAATAAGCCTGTACTAGCGCGTTCTTAAAGCATATTATATTAATTTTTTATTTTTTTTCAATAATTTTATAATATTAAGCGTTTTTTTAAATTTGTTAATTTTATGCATTAAAAAAAACACAAATCAAATGTGTTTCTTTCTGTTCTTATTTATTTTCATCATAAAAGCATACAATAAACAACTAATAAATCCTCCAAATGTATCTATAAGTGTATCAGAAAATTGTCCTGTTCTTCCATTCACAAAAGTTTGATGATACTCATCAGTACAGGCATAAATAAAACAAGTAATTAGAGCAATTATAAAATTTCTATTGATTATTTATTAGGAAAAAGGAAAAATAAAGGCATGGGATAAATCCAATGCTTTTTTAAATATTTATTTTATTTAATGTTTTTTTAACAATCTTTTTTATAGTTAATTCATAAACTGAACTCAATACTATAGCAAGAATAAATATAATTATTCCATATAATAAAATCCAAATAACAATATGATCATAACCGAAAGAAGTATTAACAAAATGAAAATATAGATATCTAAAATACTTTCTAAACAATAGGTTTTCATGAATTATATATATTAGTAAGGATAAGCTAGCAATATAATTTATTGTTTTGCTATACCAATTATTGTTTTTAATCAAATAAAACAAGGATAAAACGGCTGTAAAGATAAAAATATTATTTAATTTAGCAAAATGCAACATTTTATCACTTAAAAATGAAATTTTTAATCCTAAATAGTTTAATGCTAAAAAGCCTATTATACATATTAGAGTGCTAAATAAAAATACTTTCTTTTCCGAAAATTTAATTTCTAATTTTTTTATACTACCAACTATAATATATATCACTATGAACATTATTAAATTATTACAAAAAAACATATCACTTTTTACAAAACATATTCCGAAATATACAATAATTAATAAAAGTAATATTTTTTTTAATTCTTCCTTATTAGAATTATTAATAATCTTATTTATATATGGGCTTAATATAAACAATAATAAATAGCATGTAATATACCAATTATTCGCAAACGAAATCGGAAAGAATGATTTTAATATATCTCCTTTTGCAATATCCACATTAAATAACAAAAATGTTATTAAAAATAAAACTGATACTATCCATACATCAACAACTATGTATAATACTTTTTTAATTTTAGTTTCATTTTTATCAGATAAAAAATAACAAGATGGAATCAAAAACATGAAGTTTCCTATAGTTCCAAGATAAAAAAATAGATTTAATATAATATTATTAATACTTGTAGAACTAGATCCAACATTAATAATGTCACTGGTATTTATAAGATTATTGGTTCCCATAAGAGTTTGCGTTAAATGAGCTATTATTATCAAAAATATACCAAATATTTTAAAGAATTCTATGGAAGAATTTCTTTTATTCTTTGAATCTAACTCTTTCATAATTTTTTTTCCTTAAAAAACTCGATAATGTTATTAACAATTCTCTCAGAGGCATGACCATCTCCATAAGGATTTGAAGCATGACTCATTTTTTCGTATTCGGCTCTATCATTCAACAATTTTTTTGTTTCTTGATAAATAACCTCTTCATCAGTCCCAACCAATTTAAGTGTTCCTGCTTCTATTCCTTCAGGTCTTTCTGTAGTATCTCTTAATACTAATACTGGTTTACCTAATGATGGGGCTTCTTCTTGAATTCCACCAGAATCAGTTAAAATAATAAATGATTTATTTTGGAAGTTGTGGAAGTCAAATACTTCTAAAGGTTCAATTAATTTTACCTTATCACTCTCTCCAAATACTTCATTAGCAACTTCTCTAACTTTTAGGTTTAAATGAATTGGATAAACCACTTTAACATCTGGCGTTTCATCTACAATTCTTTTTATACCTTTAAATATTCTTCTCATAGGTTCACCAAGATTTTCTCTTCTATGGGCTGTAAGAAGAATCATTCTAGATTCCCCTACCCAATCTAATACTTCATGTTTGTAGTCCTCATCAACTGTTGTACTCATTGCATCTATTGCTGTATTACCTGTAACGTATATTTTATTTACATCAATATTCTCATCTAGTAAGTTTTGTTTAGATAAATTTGTTGGAGCAAAATACATATCTGTCATACAATCAACCATTTGTCTATTCATTTCTTCTGGATAAGGCGAATATTTATCATTTGTTCTAAGTCCAGCCTCAACATGGCCAATTGCAACCTGATTATAAAATGCTGCTAGTGCCCCTGCAAAAGTTGTAGTAGTATCTCCATGGACTAATACAATATCAGGTTTTTCTTCCTTAATAACTTTCTCTAAACCATTTAATGCCCTAGTAGTAATATCTCCAAGAGTTTGTCCTTGCTGCATAATATTTAAATCGTAATCAGGTTTAATACTAAATGTCTCTAGAACTTGATCAAGCATTTCTCTATGTTGAGCAGTTACACATACTATAGATTCAATTTCTTCTCTTTTTTCTAACTCTTTAACAAGAGGGGCCATCTTTATGGCTTCTGGTCTTGTTCCAAAAATACTCATTACTTTAATTTTCATTATAAATCTCTCCCTTTTCTTAAGTATTGATATACTTGTTTTATATCTTCTTTTGATATAAATATATATATTAAATATGCAACTACATAAATAATTAAACTAGTTATTCCTCCAATAAACCAACTAGTTAATATAAAAATAGCAACTAATAGTACTTCTAACACAATATTCTTACCTACTTCTATATTTATGTGTTTTGATAAGACCAATTCGGAAGTAATGCTTTTGAAAGCAAGAAGAAGTACAATTAATACAATTGTAAAATTCAAATTATGTAAAACAATTGTAGTTATAATTGTTAAAATTAAGCTTAAAACAACTGTAATAATATTTACTACCAAAAGCCATTTTTCTAATCTTAAAGTTTTAAGATATGTTTCAACCAACATACTCATTTTACTTTCAAAAATACACATTGGGAATAATATTGCCATATATTTTAAACTATCTGCATATTGTGGCAACCAGTTAATCATTATAATTCTTAAAGGATAATAAAGAATTAACATGAATAATAAAGGAACCATTATTCCTATTCTTATTTTAGAATAAAGGCTTGGTAATTTATCTGCTTTTATTCTTCTAAGTGTAGGAAACATAACCATAGCTATTGCTCTTATAAAAACCATTAATAAATTTGAAATACTAATAGTTAAAGATATTTTGCCGAATGTTGAAATATCCCATTCATATTCAATAAACTGTCTTACTATTCCTATAACTAACAGACTTGAAATATTTGCTATTGTTAATTTAATTCCGGAAATAATATTACTCTTTGCCTCAATCATTGCAGGTTTAAACTTTACTGGTTTTATCCTAATCATATCTCTGCAACAATAAAAAGCATATAAAGCCGAAAGTAGTTGTCCAATTATATCACAAACTAATAAAGAAACAACGGAAGCGTTTTTAGTAGCAATAACTAGAATAGTACATATTAGATAAGAAGTTCTTTCAATTATTGTAATCCTAGCACATTCTTGCATTCTATTTGACATTTCTAGTATATATTGTGGCATTAGTCTAGGTAATCTAATAAACATACAAACACAAATACAAACAAGAGCCACTAACCTATTTCCGTCAAAGTTATTAGCAAATACAAGCATTAGAACAAGAAATGATACAATAAATTGAATTATAGAATAATATCGAATTTGTGAGCTAAAAAGAGGTTTATCCAATTTATCATAGTAAGCACCTCCGTATCTAAGTCTAATTCCATCAACCCATCCATAATGTAAATAACTAATATATGATGTATAGAAAATATATAATTGTACATATGAATAGTTTTCAATATTTAATATTTTTGGAACAATGAAAGTTATTAATGCCGATATCAAAAAAGAAACGCCATTTGCAAATATCATTGCAAACATATCTTTTATAAACTTGCTTTTTGTGGATATTTCAGATGTTTTAGCTGTCTTCTTCATTTTTAACTCCCACATGCTCTAATAATGCTTTTTGTGAAAAACTCTTAAAATTATCAAGCAACATGTTTACATGGTTATAATTATTTATCATTGGAGCTTCATCAAACTCTTCATTTAATTCAATATAATTATTATTCAATTCAGCCAAATCCAATATTTCTTTAATTCTTGCACCATTTTTATTAGGTAAAATAGAAACAAATTGTTTATTATATATTAATGAAAACATAGTAGCATGAAATGAGTTTGAGATTATATATTCAGCATTTGCAATCAAACTTAAAAAATCTCCAGGTGCAACATCTCTCATTTGAATATCACAATTACATCTATTTCTATAAGATCCTATCAACACAATTTTAGCATTAACTCTTTTTTTAACTTTTTCTATTATTTTATTCATATACTCTTGATTAGGAATTTGTGCCATATATACTAATATATATTTAAAGGAAAACATTTTTTTTGTAATAATTGAATCATATTCTGCTTTGTCATTTAATAAGACCGGATCGCAAACGTAGTCTATTTCTCCATTATATACTTTTTTAACTTGGCCTTTTGATGATTTTTCTCTTACAGAAATCCAATTAAAATCTTTTATATATTTTTTTGCAATATCTAAATTTTCTTGAGGGATTCTTTCTCGACCAAAACTTACTGCATAAGCAATTTTATTTTTTCCTTCTGCAAAATTCAAATAATATGCAGGGTCATTACCACAACCATACATTGAATTCCATAATTGATCGCTACCTGTTATATACAAATCTCCCTTAGGGTAATCATTCAATAGTTCATCATAAGACTTGTAGTGTGAATTACTAATTCTTAAGAATTCTTTTTTAAATGCCTTGAATTTTTTTTCTCTCACATATGAATCTTTAAAAAAAACAATTTTTCTTATCAAAGTTTTTAATTTGGTTCCGTTATTTTTTACATATGAAGGGACATAATCGATAATTTCATTTTCAATATTGTTAGATAGCAAAAAGTGTTGCAATGCATACGCTTGCAGTGATGAACCACAATTATCTGTATCATGAAGTGTTATAGTATAAGTTTTCATATTATCCTCCTTTAATAATCTTTTTAATTATTTTTTTTATTTTAGATGGTAACAATCTATTAATTTTAGATTTATAATATTTAAGTTTAAATTTTAAGATTATATTTTTTTTATTATAATTAACATTTTTATAGTAATCTTTTCTATCTTCAGGCATATGAGCTGGCTCTCTTAGATTACCGTTATTCTCAACAATATCTTCAATCTTAGAATCTACGCAATTATACTGTTTAATATTATTTAATATAAAATCATTACCCTTTTTAGTATTAACTAATACACATGAAACACCATTTTTAACTTCAAATTCAAGATTTTTATAAATTTTAGAAATTCCCCAATAATCACCTATAGTTAAGTCTCCTTGTCTTTCCAAATTTGCATAATTACATGTATAGCATGATAATCTATAATTCTTTGCACCAATAAAATCTGAGTAATAAGGGTCTTCAAGAGCAGAACCATATTTAGTTTTGTGTTCCCCCTCTATTTTATAGTTGGTTGCCCATCCATACTTTTTGTTTCTAAATTCATATTTTAAAACTTTTTTTAAGTTAAGCTTCCTTTTTTTCCACTCTATATAATCTTTAAATAATGATTGGCTTGGTACTCCATGACATATCAAATCAATTAACAATAAATTGTTATAATCTTTTTTCAAATATTTTTTTACAGCAGCTATTTGGCAAGGAGTTCCCACAAATACAACATTTGTACCTGTTTCACAATCTTCTTTAAGTGATTTTAAACATTCTGATATGTTACTTTGTAAATACTTTGAGCCTCTATGTTCATTTAATTCCTGTATTGTAGAAGCACGAGAGTGCGATAAGTTAAAATTCGAATCAAATCTAGCACCATATGCGACTCCTCCTGATGAAATAATGGTTTTAGCAATTGAATAAGCAACTCCTCCAGAAGAGCTTTCTAACAATTCATTAACATTTTTTACTTGTAATGCATACGCTTTAAATGGTTTTTTCCCAGCTGGTTTAGAATTTGATGGACAATTTTTCAAACATATACCACATTCAACACATTCTTTATAATTAATTTTAGGAATAATAAATCCTTCGCTATCTGTATCAATACTTATGCACTTCTTTGGGCAAATATTATAACATAACATACACCCGGTGCACCTGTTATGGTTAATTTTACTTATATTATCCATTATTTTTTCACCTCATTATCATTCGGAACATTCATATATTTAACATTTCCATAATTAATTATTAATATAAGTGTAACTACAAATATTAGTGTATAGAATGAACTTGAAGCTATTAAATATAAAAGTAAGAAAATAGCTAAGCTTTTTGAGGTCACGTTTTTAGAAATCAAATATTTAAAAAGCCATCCTATAAATAAAAGGCCTCCAATAAAACCTGTAAAAACAAATATTGATGGTAGTCCGCTCATATAACCGTTATATGATTTTGAGAACATAAAAACAATTCCTTGATGCATATCAAGATATTGAATTATATTTCCTACTCCTATTCCTATAACTTTTTCAAAAAAACCTAATCCATTGTATATTTGCCATCCTCTTAACACTCTCATACTTCCAGATGTTTGCCCAGATGATGCAGTAATTTCAGTTAATCTATTAATTAATGATAAATCATTTTTACCCGCAATCAACGAATACAATTTTGGAATTATAAAAGGACTTAACACAATAATAATTAATAAAACGAATCCCGTCTTAGATTTAATTGAAAACTGTTTGTTTTTAAGTTTGATTAATATTGCATCTAATAAAACAATCAACCATATAACCATTACATATATTGTTCCATTTGCAGAGTGACCTAGTAAAATAGCTATTGACACGAATAAAGCCGGTAAATATTTACTTTTATTATTAGAAGAGAATAGTTTTAATAATACACCAGGTACTGCATATTGAGCAAACAATGCAGGTTCAGAGAAAAAACTTGCAGGTCGATATATGCCATTATTGAATAAAAGATTACTATAACCAGTTGTAAAATAATCATCATTCACAAACAATGCGGGGAAATATTTACTATTAATAACAAGTGATGTCATTACATTAAATACATTATATAATATAAACTGAATGAAGATTATAATACTACAAGTAACAATGATATTAAAATATACATTTGTAACTTTTTCTTTGTTCAAGTATTTTGGAACAATTAGGATCAACAAAGAATATGTAATAATTTTTAAAAATGCAGATACTGATGAAGATGTGAAAATATTATTAATAATAAGGTTACTAAAAATTGATGAAACGATTAACCAAATAGTAAATACTAAAAAGCCTTTATCAGAAATCTCTAATTTTTTTCTTGGGATTCCAAAAAACAAAATATATAATAACAAAATTATAATAAATACATCTCCGAAACTTAGCTTATCAGAGAAAAAGCCATATTGACCCATAATTGGTAGTAATGCTAACAGTACACTTATAAAATTTGATATTTTATTATTCTTTTGTTTCATATTATTCTCCTTTAATACTTCTTATATATATCAATTAATCTTTCTTCCATTATTTCCCAATCATATTTAGATTGAAAAATACTTTTTTCGTTTTTAGAAAGATTTTTTTCTTTTTTTATTAAGTTTTCAATACTAATAATAGCTTCTTTAAAAGAGTCGAAATTAGTTTCAAATGTTGCTCCAATTTTTTCTTTTTCTACAATTTCTGACATACCTGAGTTTTTAATCATAATCAATGGTTTTCCTAATGCCAATGCTTCATAGAATTTATTTGGTGCAGCATAAATATGATTCATTATTGTTGTCTCATAAAATGCTGCAATACAATCGCATTCATTTTCCAATTTTAAAACATCCTCATATTTCAATTTTCCATAAAAGAATATATTGTCACTACTATTAGCAATTTTAATTATATCTGGTTCTAGTCCACCAAAACCACCAATATGAACTTCAACTATATCATTTAACTTCTTGGAATTCTCTAAAAATGGAATTAACCATCTATCCTCACAAAAATTTCCTACATAAACTAACTTTAATTTCTTCGAAGATGATTTACATATTCTTTTTGAATTATTATTAATATCAAATTGTTTCATATTTGGAGAATTATGTATATAAACTACTTCTTTAGGTTTTGCTGGTTTTATTTGATTAATTCTTTTTTCACTACACAATAGAGTTACGTCAGAGTGATTAATAACCGTAGTTTCAAGCTTTTTTAATATCTTTAATACAATTTTTGGACCTCTTTGAGAATCAGAATAATAATCACAGCAATCATATATCAACTTTTTCTTATAAATTTTTGCCGGTATTAATGCTGGCAATCCAGTCATTAAATCACATGCATGAATGTAGTCAAATTTTTTGCCATTTTTTAATAACCATAAAAACAGTTTAAATTCATACCTTATTGTTGGAAACAGGTTGCTTCTCATTCCCTTACCCCATGTTCCTTTGATACCTATTCTATAAATATCAACTTGTCCATCTGGTAAATCAAGTTTTTCTAATCTCCAACGATATTTTCCATCTCTATCCCAAGCATTTATAAAAACTTGTAAATCGTTAACTTTTAAAAGTGAATTAGCTTCTTTTTCTACTCTTGGATCCGGGTCAACTTTATTTGTTCTTAGTATTATTGTCTTTTTCATTTTTTGCACCCCTTGTATATAGTTTAAGAGTCTCTTCAACAACCTTATCCCAATTATATTTTGTTGTTATAAATTTGATTATGTCTTTTCTAGTACCTAATTTATCTTTATTATCAATTATTAGTTTCAATTTTTTCTCCAAGTTATTTTGATTTCCTTGTTCAAAAACTAAAGCCATATCTTCGACAACTTCTGTGTTTTCTTTTATGCTTGAAACAACGCACTTATTTCCATATGATAAAGCTTCTAAGAGAGTTAATGCCATTCCTTCCAAATCGGATGGAAGGACATAACATAATGCATTCGAATATAGTTCTTTTAATAGATTACCTGATACAAATCCAGTAAAAATTATATTTTTATCATCTTTAGCTAATTCTTTTACTTCTCTATAAAATTCATCTGTATCTCCAGGAGTTCCAGCAATAACTAATTTTTTATCAGTATTTAGATTCTTATATGCTTTGATTAATAAATCCAATCTTTTCTCTGGAACTATTCTACTTAGGTATAAAATATATTCATCTTTATCTAAGCCAAACTCTTTTTTAATAATGTCCGGTTTTAATAATATTCCTTTATCTACTCCATTTGGTATAAAAATAGTTTTTCTATCATATTTTTCTTTGAAATAATCTTGTACATTTTTAGAAAGGACTATAATTTCATCAGCATATTTAACAGCATTTTCTTCACCTTTTTTTATTACTTTTGTAGCAAGGCCACCCCATTTAGCTCTTTGCCAGTCAAGTCCGTGAATTGTTACAATTATTCGTTTATTGGAATGCTTTTTTGCCATTTTTGTCCATATACTTGGTCCTTCAGCATGGAAATGAATAACATCTGAATCACCTTTAATGGCTTTTTTTGTGGCAAAAAATGATGATGTAATAGCCGCTAAACCTTTTTTGTCAATGGTTTTAACTGGAATAACCCTAATGCCTTCATGATAGAATTCTTTTTTCTGATTTTTTGTACTTCTATTATAGCAAGTTACATCATGTCCTAATTTAACAAGCCTTTTTGATAATTCTTCTGTTACTACCTCTACACCACCTGAACGTCCAGGTATTTGCTTATGCCCCAACATACTTATTTTCAAATTAATCACCTCAAATATTGAATTTTAAAAAAACACCTAGTTAATACAGGTGTTCCAATTAAAAAGAATAGATTTTCACATGTAATAACCTTTTTATTCTTTATTCTTAAGTACTTTAATAATGAACAAATCATGAATTTTGTATTACATGTTGGATATATATTTGATCACTCCATCAAAGTTGTGCTCTATAATATCACAAAGATCCTAAAATTTCAACTCATTTGTTCGTATTTAATGTGATTTTTCATCATTTTTGATAAAAAAACATTATTTTTACCAAACCCATTGATATTATAGCATATATTTAAGGCTTTTGGGAGATATTTTAGGTATTTTTTTGTAAAATAAAATAGACTAATCTCATAATTGAGATTAGTCTATTTAGTTGCTTTAAAATATACAAATTGAGTTGTTAAATTCCAATCATATTGCTTCCATAAATCTGTTACATCACTTCCTGGATCTAACATAAATATTTTATCCCCCTTTTACAAATAAAGAAACTATATTATATAAGGGCAATAATATAGTCTCTTTATTTATGTTTAATTCTTGATTTAACCCTTTTTTCTTTATTCTTTTTATTTTGCACCTTTTTTAAGTAATACTACTTCAAATGTTTGGAAGAAAATTTTAGCATCTAACTTTAATGATCTATGTTCAGAATAATAACTTTCAAGTTCCAATCTCTTTTTAAACGTAGTTTTACTTCTACCACTTACCTGCCAATATCCTGTAAGACCCGGTTTTGTTTTTACTATTTCATCGAAATACTCACCCATATCCTCTTTTTCTCTAGGTAAATATGGTCTATTTCCTATTAATGACATATCACCTTTTAAAACATTTATTAATTGAGGTAATTCATCAATCGATAATTTTCTAATTAACTTTCCAATTTTTGTAATTCTAGGATCATCTTTTAATTTCTTATTCTTTTTATATTCTGCAGCAAGTTTTTTATTTTCTTTTAAAAGTTTAAATAAAACCTCATCAGCATTAGGTATCATAGATCTAAATTTATAAAATCTAAATATTTCACCATTTTTACCAATTCTATCTTGAACAAAAAATATTGACTCAAAATCTCCACTTAACATACTAATGATTTTAACAGCTATAGTAATGGGAACTAAAAAAATAATACCTATTAAAGAGCAAATTATATCAAATACTCTTTTTATAAATAAATACACAACTTCTCTTACTGATGTTTGTTCCATTTCTTGTGTGATTAAAATTTCACCTTTCATATGTATCTCCCCTTCTTTTTATTGCTATATATATTAACATAAAAATACTATTTTGTAAATAACAAATAGTGGAAATTTGCATTTTCAAGAAATTATTTACCATAATTTACAAATTTACTTCTTTTTACTCTAACTTTTTTCATCAGCGTCATGTGCTATTTTCGATGAACAAAAGATAAAAGTAATTATAATTAATAATAGTACTACTATACTGATTATTAATATTAGATGCATAAAAAATCTCCTATCTTTATATACATTATAAAACATATTTGATTAAAAATGAAGAGCCTTTTCTAAATCTCCTCATTTTTTATTACTTTATCAAAGTTACTGGTCATTAAACTGTCAACTATAGTTTTACTTCTTGTTAACTTTAATAATATTTTACTTAATTTTTTTAAATTATAATTATCATCTTTTCTATGAATATCACTACCTAAAAAACTTATTTGATTATTTTTAATTAATGTTTTCAAAGTCTTTTCAGCATTTTTTCCATATTTGCTAAATAAACTTAAGTAATTGCCTTGTAACAAGGCCCCAAGCTCCAAATACTCCTCTATTCTAGAAGGATCCTTTTGAATATATGTATATCTTTCAGGATGAGCAATTATTGGTATATAGTTATGTGTAATTAATTTAAAGATAATATCTTTATCACTTTGTAATCTATCACGCATAGGAAATTCTATTAATACATATCTTGAATCATTCAAAGTTGCAGCTTCCCCACTATCTAATAAATCTAATATATCATCATCTGCATATATTTCATTACCTAAATACAACTTAATATCAATGTTTTCTTTTTTTATTTCCTGTTGTAATTGTTTTAAAATGGATTTTTTCTTGTTATTATCGGCATTATATATACTCCCCTTTATATAATGGGGGGTCAACATAATATCTGTAACATTTTCCTTTTGGGCTTTTTTTAATATAGCTATACTTGTTTCTATATCTTTACTTCCGTCATCAATTCCCATTAAAATATGTGAATGTAAATCTTTCATCATTATTCTCCGTAATATCCATAATATGAGCTGCGCTTTATTCTAGCCTTATTAACTATTACTCCTGTTATTTGACTATTAGCTTTTTCAAAATTTTTCTTTACCTCTGCTAAAAGTTCTGATTTAGTTTTCTTACTAGATATAACAACAATATTAGCATCACTAAACTTAGTCATTATTAATGTATCACTAAGTCCTAGGGCTGGTGGGCAATCTAGAATAATAATATCATATATGCTCTTTAAATGTGCTATTATTTTTTTGTTTTTATTTGAAGAAAGCAATTCTATTGGGTTAGGTGGTGTTGGTCCATTTGGTATTAAATCAACCCTCTTAACAGATGTTTTCTCTATATAATCAGCAAAATCTGTATAAGATGAACGTTCTAAATTTTCAATATCTTGTGAGTGGTCGGAATAATTTAATATTAAATTAGTATAACCAGAAGTTGGCATTTTCCTAATTTTAAATATTTCAGCTTGTCTACCTTTTCTAAGATCGCAGTCAATTATTAACACCCTTTTGTTTTCTTGTGCATATGCACCTGCTAAATTTGCTGATATAAAACTTTTTCCATCTCCTGGTTCGGGAGAGGTTACTAATATTACTTTTATATCTTTATTAACCGATGAGAAATGTAAATTAGTTCTAACTGTTTT
This sequence comes from uncultured Bacilli bacterium, assembly GCA_934162665.1. GTDB lineage: Bacteria > Bacillota_I > Bacilli_A > RF39 > UBA660 > RUG14670. The sequence continues at coordinate 49,023 of CAKPJN010000006.1, read as the reverse complement.
TATTGCTTCACTAAATGATGATTTAGGATTAGTATTTATTGTTAAATTTACTTTATTATCTCTTAACATTATTATCACCTACCTTAGGAACAACCCCTAATACTGTTAAATTTAATTTTTCTTCTATGGTCTTAGAGTCTTTTATTGATGTATCAAAATAGAACATAACAAATATAATTCCGCATCCTAAGATAAGACCTATAATAAAATATACTACATTTTGTTTAATTGGGTTTATATTATAAGGGTTATCAGAAATAACCGCTTTATCAACTATAGATATATTCTGAATTTTATAAATATTTGTTATTTCTTTAGAAAAAACTTTAGCTATTTCATTAGCTACTTTTGAAGCCATACTATTATTCTCATCACTTACAGTAATTTTTATTAATTGTGTGTTTGTAACAGAGGTTACTGTAATACTACTAGATAATTGTTCAACAGATATATTCAATTTCAAATTACTTATTACTTTCGATAAAATACTTCTACTCTTAATAATCTCACTATATGTAGTTACTAAATTATTATTTAAAATTACATCATTTTGAGTAATACTCTGATTATTATTAGACTCACTAACTAATACTAATGATGTCGTACTTTTATATAGTGGCTTTTGAAAACACAATAGGTAAACATTACCTATTAGCATACATGTTATAATAAATATAATTAATATATATATTTTAGAAACAAAATAATTCCATAATTCCTTTAAATCAATTTCTTCCATAAATTTCACATCCCTCTATATTTAAATAAAATTATATATTCATTTTCGAGCTTTGTCAATTAATTGGTAGTTATTTTAAAAAAATGATAATATTTTAGGTACAACATACGCTTCTATTACTGATGATGTTAAATAAGCAATAGTAGCAAAAACTAGTATTCTTATATATCTATTTACCATACTCTTTTTACTATATTCTTTTTTTCTGAATAGTAAATTAAATAACATTATAGAAAAGTTTATCGAATAATATGATAGTAAAATAGTTACTAATAAATTAATTGTATGAGGAATTATATAAATCAAAGTTAAAATAATTCCTTTTAATCCATAATTATAAATAATACTAGATATAGAAAAACCTAGAACAAAACTTTTAGTACTTAATATTAATATTATTATAGGAATTCCTATTATTGATATACCTAATAACCATATTGTAAGATCAATAATTATGTTGTTTGATAAGCTATTAAAAAGAGCTATATTAGTGTTAAATTTTTTTTGGCTGATACTTTTAAAGAAATTATCAAGTGTTTCTGATACTAATTCTTTATTTGATTTAGATATAATAGCTAAAAATAGGATGCCTAATATTAAAGAAATGATTGTTATTATTAATATTACTAATGGTATTTTTTTAAATTTTACTTTTTTGATTTTCTCTTTCATAATATCTCCTTTATTAAAATATATTATGAAATAAATAATTAATGAGTATTTTTATTTTACTTTTTTATACAATTATTTTATAATTATAGTGAGGTGTATAGATATGAGTAATAAATTAGTAAAGGCTATTTCTCTTATTTTAGTTATTGCTATGGTAATTGGATTTTTTAGCGTTTTACTTTATTTATAAAAATATTAAAGGCTAACATATAATGTTAACCTTTATTTTTTTAACAATTTTTTTAATCTATATTCATTTACTTCTTTTAATGTTGGAAGTATTGATTCATAAAAGTCATCTGTTATACTTTTGTTAGATGAAATACTTTTAATTCCATCATTAAATAGTTCTTTTATATTATTAGGATTAGATTTATTAAATTTTTTTAATAATTCTAGATTATAAACAAAGTTATTCATATCGTTATATGTATAATTATTTTCTGTCATTAGCGAGTGTGGATATATCAATATTTTTCCCTCTCCATATAGCATTTTACCATGAATACCATTTAATTTATAAATACTTATATTTATTGGATCGTATACTAACATATGTTTTAATTTATATAAAAATATAATGCATTCGTGATTTGGTTTGATTTCTTGAGAAGCATCAGAACGATAAATGCTCTCATTTATTATATTTTCCTCTATATCGTATCTATATGTATCAGTATTTAATGTGTTTGTGGTTGTTTGATATTCACAATTGTTTATTGTTTTAATATTATATCTTAAATTATTTAATATATCTTTAAATAAGACTGAAATATTCCTGCAACAACCCTTTCCATATAATACATTTATACCATTTAGGCAAAATAATTCCTCTAAAGGATTTATATCAGTACTATATTTGAATTCTTTTGGAAAAGATATTTTTCCTTCCCATACTAATTCTGATAAAGCAGCACAAAGTTTTATTTCATCGGTATCTCCTACTTCTTCTTTTAAAAACTTGCCTGTCTCTTTTACTATTTTATTATAATAGTTTAATAATTCCTTATGCTTATTAACATTATTATTTTTATATGTTCTGTATAAAGCTGATATATCTTCTAAAGTTTTTACAATATCACTATCAATATTTTTATTTATAGATAAGTATTGCTCTGGATACTTATCTTTTATTTGTTTATATTTATCAATAATTGTCATCTATCTAGGTATCCTTCTATTTCTGGAATTATATTTTTTGTTATGTCATCTGGAATATTATATTTATTTACAATATCATTAATTCTATCTGTATCATTAACTAGATATAAAAGTAATATACCCGCTATTCTACTTGATGTATAACGATCTAATATTTTTCTATCTTCTGGAGATATTTTATATTTTCTTGTTAAATCTAATATAGGGCCATATCCATATAAATAATTTGTTAGAGATTTAGCTATTAATTCTACTTTTTTATTTTGTTCTTTTAAATGAATTTTTGACCAAATTTTCATATAATCACCTGCTTTTGCCAGTTATAATAACATAAAATTTAATTAAAATAAAGACTATTCTAAAACATCTGTAGGCTTTTTGTTGGGATTTTTCCTATACACTGTTACTGTATTATTCTTATATGTTGCGAGTAAGATATCTTCATATGTATCATAACCTTTTACTTTCAAGTCGTGAATTACCCAATCTAATGACTTATCTGTATTCTTAATATTATTCTTCATTAATTTTCCGTCTATTATTATATTGGCTGTTAAATAAGCCTTTTCCTCCTTTATTTGCATATCTTTTTTTGTTAATGGTTTATTTTTATCTTTAGGTAAAAAACTCATTTTACCATTTGCTTCCATAATTGCATATGCAATTTCATTAATATCAAAATAGCCAGCATTTCTTGTTTGCTCTAATAAATCATTTATATCTATTTTAGTTCTTCTCATTGCTTCTATTAATATTTTTCCGTCTTCTATAATTAAAGATGGAACGCCTATTATAAATCTTCTAAATGTAATATTTTTCATGCTTATAATAGATACTAAATAAGCAAAAACCCCGAAAGTAATCATGGCAAGTATTCCATTTATGAATTGACCCTCAATATCCATAACCATTTCTGCTGTAAAGTTTCCTATTGATATTCCTATAACATAATCAAATAAACTTAATTCTGATACTTGTTTTTTACCAATTATTTTGGTTACAATAAATAATACTGTTAAACTAACTAAACTCCTAGGTATGATACTAATTGCCTCAATATAATCCATGTCATCACCAATATTAGTATTCTGCTAATTTTGTTTTATATACAAGAATAATAAAAATTTTTAAGCACCATTTTATTAATTTTAAATGTCATTATATCCTTTTCTCTAATAATTTATGGCATTTTCATTTTGAAATGATATTCATATATACTTTTATACAGTTTTAAAGGTAATAAAAAATAGTAATATAATTTCTGTTTAAAGTAGTATAATATCATTTATTTATTTTTAATTACAAAGTTATATGCATCGCGGCACATATCTACAATGTCTTTTTCTGCTTTCCATCCAAGTTTTTCATATGCATATGTTGGGTCTGCATAACAACTTGCGACGTCACCAGGGCGACGGGAAACTATTTTATAGTTGATCTTAACATTATTTATTTTTTGAAAGTTATTTACTATTTCAAGGACACTATATCCTGTACCTGTTCCTAGATTATAATAATCAATTCCAGTATCATTAGCTATTTTTTTAATAGCTTTGATATGTCCTTTACTTAAATCTACTACATGAATATAGTCTCTTACTCCTGTTCCATCTACAGTATCATAATCATTACCAAAGATATTTAAGCATTTTAGTTCTCCAGTTGCTACTTTAACTATATATGGCATTAAATTATTTGGCATACCATTTGGATTTTCGCCAATCAATCCCGATTCATGAGCTCCTATTGGATTGAAATATCTTAATATCGCTATACTCCATTCATTATCAGATACATATAAATCCCTTAATATGCCCTCTATCATTAATTTTGTAGACCCCTAAGGGTTTATTGTTGAAAGTGGAAAATTTTCTTTAATTGGTAGTGTTTTTGGGCTACCATATACAGTCGCACTCGATGAAAATACTATTTTTTTAACGTTTGGCTTTTCATTACTTCACATAAGGTTAAAGTTGAATCTACATTATTACGATAATACATAAGTGGTTTTTCTACTGATTCACCCACTTCTTTATATCCAGCAAAATGAATTACTGCATCTATATTTTCTTTAGTAAATATTTCATCTAACTTTTTTTCATCACAGACATCTACTTCATAGAATGTCACATCTTTAGAAGTTATTGTTTTAATCTTATCTACAACATCACTTTTAGAGTTAGATAGATTATCAACAATAACAACATCATAGTTTTCATTTAAAAGTTCTACACATGTATGTGATCATATATAACCACATCCACCAGTTACTAATATTTTCATAATTTCTCCTTTAATTAAACATTTATTTTATATTATATCTATTATATCATTTTTTGCATATAAAAACGAGATATGTGATAATTTTAATTGGTTAAATAAAAGTTTTATCTCGCATAATTATTATATAACAAATTTTTATAAAATAGTATTGAACTTTGTCAACACTCTGAAAAAGAGAAAATATTTTTTTAAAAATAATTATTCTTCCCTTGTTTTATATACTTGGTATTTCAAATAGTATTGTTATCAGTTTTATTTTCTTGATTAATTATTAGTAGTTTCAGCAATTAATTCAGATGATGTAAAAATATAATTATTATCTTCCTTAGCAAACAATATTTTGTATAAGCTACCCTTTGCATAATTTAAATCTGATTCATAAGGAACACCTGATTTATCAACACTTAAATCAGTAATAAGCTGTGTTCTATTAAAATCCCTATAATACTTTAATGTTACAGAATTAGAATCTATAAATAATACTCTAGTGTATATTTCAATTGTATCAGCTTTCTTTAAGGCCTTAACTATTTTTACCATATTACCAGCTTTACAAATAGTATTGCACTTACCTCCAACATATTTATATGTATTTGTATTAGCTATGTAGTTATATTGTGGACATGTTGTATAAGTCTGATTTACAAAATTATAACTTTTACCAAATATTTTAGCAATCTCTCCTTTTAGGCTTTCTTCAGTAAAATTATTACTAATATTTGCTCCATTTTCGCCTTCATTACCTAAAAGATTAGCTAATGCAACACTATATGCAACTTCATTGGGAATACTAGTATTTGTAATTTTATTATCCTTATAATATTCACTTACTCCACAGCTAAATCCAATTCCATTAGAGATTCTATTATATAATTGTTGTACTTCGATATTTGTAATATCTAAGATTTTCTCTTTTACATCTACCTCATCGCTAGATTTTTCGCGTTTAAAAATTTTACTATTGCTTTGACTATTATTTTTAACCGCTATAAAATTTGAATATACATTATATTCAGTATAACAAAATAAGCCTATTAATACAATTATTAAAAGTATGATTAACTTTTTTCTTGCTATTGACATTAAAGACACCATCCTTCTATTAGAATTGTATCATGAATCATTAATTTATTAAATATATTTTTATATAATTATGTAAAATAAATGTAAAAGAGGCTTTTGCCTCTATTTTTCTCCTTCTTTTAACATTGTAGTTATAAATATACCATATCCTTTTGTAGTGTCATTTACAATAACGTAGTTGACGGCACCAATAATCTTATTATCCTGAATAATAGGTGAACCACTCATTCCCTGAATTACTCCACCTGTTTCATTAAGCAAGTTTTCATCGGTTATTTCAAATAAAATATTTTTTGTTTTACTGTTATCATCTAGACGAATGATATTTATTTCAAAATCCTGCACCTCATTATTTTTTATTACAGTTCTAATACTGGCTTTTCCTGTTCGCACGTTATCGCTTGATCCTACTTCCAAAACATTTTCTTTATTATATACTTCAGTGTATTTCCCAAATATTCCTGTTATGTCATTATTTTTAATTGTTCCAAATACATTACTTTTATCATATGTTGCATTTTTCTCACCGGCAGAGCCACTTCTACTCTTTGTAATTCCTGTTACAGTGGCATCAAAAATTTTACCGTCTTTTATTTCAAATTTTTCGGCTGTTGTACTTTCTAAAATTTCGTGACCTAGTGCTCCAAAGATATTAGTTTCTGGATCTATATATGTTAAAGTACCTACTCCGTTTATCTGATCTTTTACGTAAAGACCAGTTTTTAATACTCCTGTGTCATCTTTTTCTAAAGTTAAATTAATTTTCTTTTGATTATTATTTCTGGAAATTGTAAATTCGACATTGTTTGTATCAAGTGAATTGATTTTATCAATCATAGATTCAATATTATCTACATCATTATTATTTACTTTTAAAATGGAATCTCCTACTGCAAAACCTGCATCACGGCCTATAAATCTATTATCTACTTTGTAAAAACCAACAACTAATACACCTTTAGAATTAACTTCAATTCCTATGGTTTGTCCACCGGGAATTATATAAGATGAATAAGCTAAAGTATTTATGGGAATAATAAAAAGAAGAAGAACGAAAAATTTAAGTAGTTTGTTTTTAAAATTCATTATATCAACTCCTTTAAAAACTTACTACATTATTATTATGAATATTTATTTTAAAATTACTACATATAAAAAATGGTAATTGTATTTAATTAAAATTTTGTTTTTTAGTTTACAGACTATTTGTTTTTATTATTTGATTTTTAAGTACTATTTATGTATAATTAAAATAGAGGTGGTTTTAATGAAAAACGGATACGATAATGATAATCATGAGGTAGATGTTAAAGAATTAGAAAAGATAATCGAAGATAACAAAAAGGATGATTTAGGGTATAAAGAATATCTAAGAAGGAAAAGAGTTCGTTGGAATGTTAATGAGCTCAAAAACGAAGTAACTGATGTTAAAAAGCATGCAAAAGCTATGGTAATTGGTGGATTAATTGCTGGTGCGGTTGCTGCCACTTCAATAACAATTCCTGCTACTTTACAGGTTAAAGATGCTATAGAAGATTATAATGATAATAATACAGTTAAAGATGCAACTAAAGATATTAGGATGTTACTTGATACTACTGTTAAAGAGGCAACATATGTTAAACCAGATTCAACTAAAAATTTTATTTTATACGATCAAATCGCTGATTTTATAAATACTTGTTCAGACAAAGATGTTGCGATTTATACTTTATATAGTACTTATGGACAAATGAAAGGAAGTCCAATTTATAATAAAATTACAGATAAAACTATTAAACACTTAAAAAATGAAAATGGCGAATATTATGAGGGATTAACTGATTATATTGATCAACTTGGTGCAAAAGATTTTGATGAATACGAAGATATGATGAGGACTAAAATTATTTATCAATATGAACATGGAAAAGATATTAGTTCATCTCAAGGAGGTAAATAATGAAAAACATTCAAGTAGAAACAATTAATATTGATGATAAGAAATATGTTGTTTTAGATAAGATTTCTAATGAAGAAGTTACTTATTATTATCTTAGTAATGTAGATGACTCTAAAGACATGATGGTAAATAAAGTTGTTGATGGAAGCGATATTGCTACTGATTTAGATTCAGAAGAGGAAATTCAATTAGCTATGAATTTATATTTGACAAAATTAAATAAAAGTATCAACTGATACTTTTTTTATTCCTCAATATTGAAATCTGAAACTGTTCCATCTGTATTTACAATTTTTGTAATTGAATCTTCTGCATTTTTTAATTTTTCATCACATTTTTTAGCAAGCTTCATTGCTTCATTAAATTCATTTATTGCATCATCTAGTGGAACTTCTCCACTTTCCAATTTTTTTACAATAGCTTCTAATTTTTCTAAATTTTCTTCAAAGCTTAATTCTTTTTTTTCTGCCATAATATTAATCTCCTAACATTTAATTTTTAACTATATTTGTTACTTCTGATATAACACTTCCATCTTGGAAATCGATGGTTATTTTATCTTTACTTTTAATTTGATTAATTGATGTAATCGCTTTATTATCTTTCTTAGTTATTGTATATCCTCTTTTTAAAGTAAGAAGTGGACTTAAAGTCTCTAATTTAGATATTATTTGTAAATATTTATTTTCTTTATTTTCTATTAATTTCATAGGATTTTTTAATAAATAAGAATTTTTTATTTGTTCAAACTTTTTTTGCTTAATATTTACTAAATTTACAGTACTAAATTTTAATCTGTCTATAATAGAAGAAAATAATAATTCTTTTTGCTGATATATTGAAACTGGATTAGTAAAAATATATCTACTTTTTATTTCTTCTAATTTTTGTCTATTTATTTTTAATTGATGTTGCATTATTTTGTTTAATCTAATTTTTAATTGATTTAAATAATTTGTTACATCTGATATTTGTGGGACTGCCATTTCTGCCGCACCAGTTGGTGTGGGTGCTCTTAGATCGGCAACAAAATCGGCAATTGTAAAATCTATTTCATGACCTACAGCACTTATTGTTGGAATGGTGCAATCAAATATAGCTTTAGCAACTATTTCTTCATTAAAAGGCCATAAATCTTCAATAGATCCTCCACCACGTCCTACTATTAAAGTATCTAAGTTATAATCTTCTGCTCTTTTAATTTGTTTTACAATATCTTCTTTAGCATTTTCTCCTTGAACAAGAGCTGGAAATAATATTACTTCTGATAATGGCCATCTTCTTTTGATAGTTGAAATAATATCTTTTATAGCGGCACCAGTTGGAGCAGTAACTACACCTATTCTATTTGGGATTTTTGGTATTTCTTTTTTATACTCTTTTTTGAATAGTCCTTCTTTTTCTAGTTTTTCTTTTAGCTGTTCAAAAGCAATATATAAATTTCCAATACCATCTTCTAACATATCACTTACATATATTTGATATGCTCCATTAGCTTCAAAGACACTTATTTTTCCAGTTACTAATACTTTCATACCATCTTTTGGCATAAATTTTATTTTTTTTGTAGCTGATGCAAACATAATTGCGTTGATTCTACTACCTTCATCTTTTAAAGTAAAGTAGAAATGACCTCTAGTATGTGCTTTAAAATTAGAAATTTCTCCTTTTAAAAACACCTCATTTAAATTTACATCATTATCAATCTTATATTTTATATATTTAGTTAGTTGTGTAACTGTAATATATTTATCACTCATTATTTTCCTCACTATGATAGATACTATCTAATACACCATTTAACATCTTAGTAACTGCTTCATCTGAATATTTTTTAGACAATTCAATAGCTTCGTTTATCGCAACTATACTTGGTGTATCTGTATATACTAATTCATATATCCCTAATGATAAAATGGCTTGATCTACTTTATTTAATCTATCAATAGTCCAGTCTTTTAAATATTTATTAGCAAGGTCATTAATTTCTTTTTGCTTACTAATTACCTCATTTATTGTATTATTTACAAATTCATTTTGAATTTCTATTTGTTCTTTAATTAAATCATTAACATTATAATCAAGATTTGTTTCTTCTAATATGTTTACTTGATAAAGAACTTTCATTATTATTTCTCTTAATTCGCTTCTATTTTTCATTTCATTTTCACCTGTTCTTATTTTATCATATAATATTAAAAAAGTCATTTAAATTAGACTTTTTAAATTATTTCAATACTATTTCAATCTTTTTATTAATAACAAGTTTATTCGTTATCATCAATTAATTTTGCGATAATTTCGTTAAAAATTTGTTCCCATGTGTTTTTTTGATATATTTTTTTGTATTTTTTTATATTTTTCTTATATTCGTCTACATTGCATATAAAACCCAATATATTTTCTTTGCTTATCATCATATTTGTACCCAACTTATATTTTTCAACCATATAAGCATTATAGTTTTGTTCATAAGTATCTAGTGGAAATACATATACAGGAACATTTATAGAAATACTTTCAGATATTAATTGATGTCCGCCAGTAGTTATTAATGCATAGCAACAACTTAAATCATTTTTAAAATCATCATTAAAATTACTATATTCTATATTATCAGAATGATATTTTTTAGTATATAACTCAAAATTTTTAGTATAAACTTTAAATTTGTAGCTTTTAATATTACTTAATATCTTTAATATTTGAGAATACTTTTCGGAATCAGAATATGAAGAAAAATATACTAGTATCATTTTGTTATCAACTTTACCCTTTTGTAATTTAGATATTATTGGAGGAACTTGAATAATGTTTTCTTCCTCTATACTCAAAGGAAAAAATGAAGAAATAATTTTCTTTTCAAATTTTGGAAAGAAATAATCAATTCTATATTTTTCTTCTTTTATTGAATAATTTTTTAGCTTAATTTCTTCAAGATAAATAAATTTTGATTGTTGTTCCATCGTTATTAAAGGGATTTGTTGGGCATACGCATATTGTGCAACATTTGGTTCATAATCTGATATAACTAAATTTGGTTTCCCATTTAATTCTTCTTCAATTTTAATACCAAATTCAAGAAATTTTTTATATAAATCATCATCATCATATTTTTTTAAAGTTTCTTTAAAATTTAACCCCTTATTATCACATACAATCCATGGAATAGTTATTTCTATAATTTTCTGATTTTTAAAAACATCTTGCAATATAACCATTTTATTTTTCTGAGTTGCAATTAAAATTTCATAATTATGTTTTAATAATTCTTTTATAACACAAATTTGTCTATTAACATGACCATTCCCAATTCCACAAATCCCAATTAATATTTTTTTCATAAATTTTGACAATCCTTTCTCTTAATACAACTTACGATATTACACCAAATTTTCTTATGAATATTTATTATTCATAAAAATAATTATCCTTCAAATAAAATCTTATGATTTTTATTTCAATATTTCCATATAAATATTTTAAGACTGATACCCTATGTTGCCCATCTCTAATATAAGGTTCATCATTATAAAAAATTGCATATTTATTGTTATAACCATATTTATTTTTTTTAACACTTTCAAGAATATTTTCTAATCTTTCTCTTGGGGTATCTGTTACTAAATTGGAGCTAAATGGTGAAAACATTTTATAATTTTTATTTAATAATGCTTTATATCTTTCAGATTCCTTTAAACTAACCGCTTTGGATTTATATCTTAATAATCTTATATCATCTAATCTTATAGTATCATATTTAACATTTACTATTTTATCTAATAAATCATAAAAAAACAGCGAAAAATAAACCGGATCTATTAATTTATAATCATAATTTATTGGATAAGTTATTTCATAATATTTATATATTTTTTCAACTAATTTGTTCATTTCAATATCATTTATTTTATATTCATTATTTTTAATGTTTAAAATATAGGTCTCATTATATGCAACGCTAAATCCATCCATTTGAGTCAATTCAAAAGAAATATTCTTATTCCTTAATTTGATATTTTCTCTTTCATACCAAATTCTCAAAATTATTGAAAAACAATGTGCAACCTCTTTTTTATTAAATTCTTTTAAGATTATTTCAATCATATTATAATTCGTCAATACTACCATCTTTTTTTATTTCAATTTTTTTACCAATAGGCATCATATTATTATTAACATTATGTCCCATATTTTTGCACATTACGATTGGAAGATTAAAATTTTTAAATACATCTTTTATAAAATTTAAACTATCATAGCTACCAACAATAATACCATTACATTTTTCAAAAACATTTGCTTGAATAAATTGATTAATAATACTATAAAACTCAGTATGATTTGTTTCTGTAGGATCTGCTTCAATATAAAATATAGAATTTTCAACATTTGGAAAATATTTTGTACCTATTATTCTTCTCAAAGATTGAATATTACCACCAATAGATATTCCTGATGCAGTTCCCTCTTTAATGACAATATTTTGTTCTTCTGTTACTACTTTTTTTGAATTATTTAATATTTTGTCTTTTAAACTATCTATTACAAAACTAGATTTCATTTTCCCAATAGTTTTAACATTTGGGCCAATAAATGAAACTTGATTATTAATACTATAAAAAGAATTAAATAACAATATTGGATTGCTATTACCAATAAAAATATTGTTTTTAATTTTATTAAAATCAAGTTCATTCAAAATATTATTAGAATTAATACCACCAGTAGCACATAATATATATTTTGCCTTTTTGGTTACTTCATATATATCATCTAATTTTTCTTTTGTAGTTCCGCAGTATCCATCCGATGTAGAATAAACATTTTTACCTATAATAACTTCAAATCCATTATCTTCTAATATTTTAATTCCGGTTTTAAAATTTAAAATACTTTGTTCTCCCACTATTGAATTTGCTGGAGCTATTATTCCTATTTTTGTTTTCAATTATCATCACTTCCATTAATAATTTTATTTTTTACATATAATAATCTCTTTTGGTATGTTTCATCATCATAACAACTCTTATATACGCCACATGTTAATCCATCAAAGGATCCTGATAAAATATATTTAATAAGTTTTAATTTTTCTTTTTTATTTTGTTTGTCATTCAATATTTTAGACATAGTGTCATCATAATTTACCAATAACAAATTAATCAAATTTAAGATTTCTTCCTTCTGATTATCGGTTATTAATTCTTCAAATTTAGGTTCATTCATTTGAGTATATAACTGATATATTTTTTGAGGATTAAGTTGATGTTTATAACCTATCACAGAATAATTCATTATTTCGTATGGCCAATTCATCAATTCAACATGTGTTTTCAACATATCCACATAATCATTATAAGAAATATCATGTTGATAAAATCTATTACATGTTTTTTTTAATATATTAAAATCAAAATGAGAATCTGATTTATGAATTTTCTGAATATCAAACTTTTGATTAAACTCATCAATTGAATTATAACTATCTGTTTGATCACCATATCCAGTATTTAAAATATAATTTATAACTGGCATATATGCAAAACCATTTTTAAATAATTCTCTAATATCAGATCTTGCATTTATATTAAACGAATTTTTATTATTTTCTTCTAAAAGCAATGGTAAATGAAAATAATTTGGAGTTTCAAAACCTAATGATTTTATATACATATTTTGAAATGCAGCACTTACCATTTTATTTTTTCCTCTTATTAACGTAGTAAATCCCCAATGAATAGTATCAACGGCAGCACAAAAGTTATATAAAAAGGTTCCATTTGATCTTTTTATAATTATAGAATCATTATCTGTTAACAAATTAGCATCAAACATAGTTGTTCCATTTACTTCATCAGCAACTTCAATCATCGAGCCATATAATTCAATATATTTTTTTATATTGAAAGAATCTGTTCCATCTTCATTGTGAATAATTAAACCAAGTTTTTGTAATTTTTCAAAATATTTTTCACATTCATTTGTTAAATCAGTTTGAGTTGTTATTTCTACATCAGAATGTTTTGATGGTAATATCCTCATTTTTTGATAAAATTCTATAATTTCTTCGTTGGAGTGTCTTATTTTAGATTTATTAGTATTATCAATCTGAAAAATAATTTTACTTTTACCTCCTTTTATACTATTATTTTCAGCAATAGCATTAATATATAAAAAAGTTCTTAAACATGTAATCCTAAATGGTGCCTCTGATGGTGTAATACCTATTTTTACAATTAAATTTTCTTTCATTTTATCTCCTCCTCGTATTAAATATTATATATTACTAAACTATTAAATACTCATTTAACAATTTATCAATTCTTTTTTCCGTATTCAAATGAATACCAATACCTCCTGACTCAATCCATTTATTAACATTTTTTGAGTAATCATCAATCAATATATTTCCTTTTGAATTAACAATTTTATTTTTTTCTATATTATATGGAACTGGAACAAAATCAACATTTTGAAATAAATTTGATATAAATTTTTCTTTTTCGAGCAATTCATTCTCGGAATAAACATGAGTTAATATTACGACTTTATATTTTTTAGAAATTTCTTCTATACATGAAAAATTATTTTCAATTTCACTACAATTTTTCAAAAAATAATTCCATGCTAAATTTTTACATGTTTCAAAACTATTAACAGAGTTTTTAAGTGCATTATTAATCATATTAGGTGTATCAACAAGCACACCATCAAAGTCTATATATATTACTTTATTCATAATTATCATCTTCTTCTTTAGTCTTTTTAATGAGATCGCTATAAACTCATTTTTTACTTTCTACTAAATTCTTTTATCTTTCTTTTTGCTTTTGTTGTTTGTACTTTATCTATCCATTCTTCCCTAGGACCATAAGATAATATATCTGTAATTATCCTTATTCTATCTTTATTATGTAAAACATAATCTGCATCTACTACTTTATCATTTACTACAGCTGACACCATTGTATTTCCTATATCTGAATGTATTTTATATGCAAAATCTATTGCTGTTGATCCTTTTGGTAATTCTATAATATCACCTTTTGTTGTATATACATATATTTTATCTGCAAATAATTCTTCTTTTACTTGCCTTACAAATTCTTGATTATCTCCAAATACTCTATTTATTTCTACTAAACTCTTAAAAAATTGATACTTATTCTTTAAATCTTCTTGCATTACATCTCTAGCATTTCCTTTTTCTATATCCCAATATGTAGCTAGTCCAAATGATGCTATTTTATCCATATCAAATGTTCTTATTTGTGTTTGAACAAGTCTATCATCTTCTCCAAATACTGTTGTATGCAGTGATCTATACATATTTGTTTTTGGATTATATATATAATCTTTAAACTTTTCATTTATTGGATGATATTTTGAATGAATTAGTCCAAGTGTTTGATAACAATTTGCTATATCATCTACCATTATTTTAAGTGCTAATAAATCATGTATATCTGATATTTTATGTCCTTGTTCTAATCTTTTATATATTCCATAAATATTCTTAGTTCTTATCTTTATTTCATGTGGTATATTTTTATCACTTAATATTCCATTTATTGTTTGAAACATTTCCTGTAAACATTTCTTACTATCATCTTCTGTTCTTAGTTTTATATCTTCTATTCTTTTATATTTTTCTGGATACAAATATCTAAGTGATATATCTTCAAGTTCACTTTTTATTTTATATGCTCCTATATAATAAGCAAGTGGTACAAATATATCCATTGTTTCCATTGAGTTTTCTTTTTGTTTAAATTCTGATTTATATTCTAGTGTTCTCATATTATGTAGTCTATCAGTTAGTTTAATAATTATTATTCTTACATCTTCAGTAAGTCCAGTAATAATCTTTCTTGTATTTGCCATATTTTGATCTTGTTTTGATGAAAAATTTAACTTGCTTATTTTTGTTACTCCATCTACTAGATTTGCTACTTCTTTATTAAAATCTTCTGCTATTGCTTCTTTAGTTGTATTTGTATCTTCTAATGTATCATGTAGTAATCCAGCACATATTGTATCTGTATCTGCATGCATCTCTGATAAGATATATGCTACATTAAGTGGATGACTTATATATGGTTCTCCACTTTGTCTGTACTGGCCTTTATGTAATTCTTCTGCATAATGATATGCTTTTGCTACCTCATTAACACCTTCTTCATTATACTTTTTTACATTATCAAGTAAATCATCTAATGTTAATTCATTCATTTTAATCACCTCCAAATATAACAAAAAAACGGCACATTACAGCATAATGCCATAAATCACCGTTTTATTTTTGAGCAGAAGAAAGCAAATATAAGTAATATATATTACAAATATTTATATTTTTTATATTATTCAGAGTTATACAATAATCTAATATATTATTACACATATACTTTCTCCCTTTTTTCAATAATTTTCATCAAATTTACCACTTTAAAGCGGGTCTGTCAACACCTTTTAACAAATTTTACCGAAATTTGGCTTTTTAAATTATTTATTTTTTACTTCTTTTTTTAATTCGTATAAGAAATTTATTGCGTCCATTGGTGTCATTTCTAACGGATTAATTTCTTTTATCTTTTCTTCTATAGGATTTTCTTTTGGTAATTCGCTTTCTGATAATTCAAACAAAGATGTTTGAGTGAATGTTTCTTTTTTTATGTTCTTTTTCTCATAAACATTTAAAATATCTTCCGCTCTTTTGATAAGTGATGTTGGTAGATGAGCGAGAGACGCTACATGTATACCATAACTTTTATCTACAGCACCTGGTTTAATTTTGTGTAAGAAGGTAATTTTTCCATTTTCTTCAATAGCTGATACATGAACATTTTTTAAGTTTTTTAAATCTTTTTCTAAAACTGTTAGTTCATGATAATGAGTTGAAAACATTGTTTTTGCCTTTACTTTATCATGAATATATTCTAAAATTGCTTGAGCTAGGCTCATTCCGTCATATGTTGCGGTTCCACGTCCTAATTCATCAAATAGAATTAAACTGTTTTCTGTTGCTTCGCTTAAAGCAAATTCAGCCTCTTTCATCTCTACCATAAAAGTAGATTCACCGCTTACTAAATCATCGCTTGCACCAATTCTTGTAAATATTTTATCAAATACAGGAATCTGACAACTTTTACAAGGAACAAAACATCCTATTTGAGCCATTATTACGTTAATTGCGCATTGACGCATATAAGTTGATTTACCAGCCATGTTTGGACCTGTTATTAATAAAATATTAGTTGTTTTATCCATAATAATATCATTTGAAATATATTTATCTTTCATTACTTGTTCAACAACCGGATGTCTTGACTCAACCATCTTTATTACTTTTTCTTCTGAAATAATAGGTCTTACATACTTATTATTATCACTAACGATCGAAAATGATTGAATCATATCTACTTCGCTAATTATTTTAGATATTTTTTGAATCTTTCCAACATATCTTTTTGTTATTTCACGGATATCCATAAATAATTTATATTCTAGATTAATGATTTTTTCTTCAGCACCTAAAATAATATTTTCTTTTTCTTTTAGTACTGGTGTTATATATCGTTCACAATTAGCTAAAGTTTGCTTTCTCTCATATCCATATTCTTCTTTAATAAGATGAGTTTGTCCTTTAGATACCTCAATATAATAACCAAATACTTTGTTAAAACCTACTTTTAAATTTTTGATACCAGTTCGCTCTTTTTCTTTTTGTTCCATATCAAGAATAAAATCTTTTGAACCACTACTGATACTTTTAAGTTCATCTAATTCCTTGTTATAACCATCTTTTATTAAATGTCCTTCATGTAGGGTAAATGGGGCATCTTCATTAATAGTATTTTCTAATAAATTATATAACTCGTCTAAGGTATCTATCTTTTTATCAAATTTTAATTCTTCAAGTATTTCCTTGATTCTAGGTAATGATTTGAGTGAGTTTTTTAATTGTAATAGGTCTTTAGCGTTTAAATTCCCATATGTAATACGTCCAACAAGTCTTTCTAAATCATACACATTAGATAATTCTTTAATTAAATCATCTCTTAAGATAAATTCAGTTGATAATTTTTCTACCAAATCATATCGACGATTGATTTCATCTTTATTAGTTAATGGATTTTCTATATTATGTTTTAAAAATCTCGATCCCATTGCTGTTTTATTTTTGTCTAATAACCATAATAGACTATATTGTCTTTCTCTATTTCTTAATGTTTCTACTAATTCCAAATTCTTTTTAGTATTAATATCAAATTCTAGATATTCACTAGACTTTACAAAGATTGCTTTTTGAAGATGATGCAAATCTCCTTTTTTAGTATCAATAATATAATTTAGTAAGTGTTTTAAAACTATTTGTAATCTGCTATCTTCTAAATTTTTATAGATATAATCATAGTTGTCATCTTCTAATAATTCCTTAGTAATCGTTACTAATATGTTATATTTTGAACGTAGTACATTTACAATTTCTCTATCAATAGTATCATTTACAAGTACCTCTTTAAAGCCATTTTTTACAACTTCTCTGATTACTTTTGATTCTTCGCCTTCAATTAATTCAACATAAACTTCTCCAGTTGAAACATCTATATAACTAATTCCATAACAATAATCAAAGTTATAAATATTCGCTATAAAGTTATTGCTTTTTGAATCAATGTTTTCATCAATTCTAGTTCCTTTTGTTACAACTTGTATGACATCTCTTTTAACCATACCTTTAGTTGATTTTGGATCTTCTAATTGTTCACAAATGGCTACTTTATAACCTTTGTCTATTAAAGTGTCTACATATGAAGCATAGGCATGATGAGGAATTCCACACATTGGTACCCTCTCATCAAGTCCAGCTTGTTTCCCGGTTAAAGTTAATTCTAATATTCTTGATGCCAATATTGCATCATCAAAAAACATTTCATAAAAATCTCCTAATCTAAAAAAGATAATACTATCTTCATAATTATCTTTAATTTCCATATATTGTTGCATCATAGGAGATAGTTTAGTTCTATCCACTTCATTTCGTTTCATTTACTTCACCACACTACGTTTATTGTATCAAATTGTTAATATAAAGTCTATCTATTATAATAAAAGAATTAAAATAAATATTGTTGTAATAGATGTTGATTATTAATGATTTAATTTATTATCTTTTCCTGAGAAAATTTCTAATGTATAAAGAAAAAGAAATAGAATCTTCTATTTCTTACTTATAATCTATATCTGCTTTTTTTACTTCTATAACTGGTCGTACTCCCAAACTAGTATTACCTGAAGTAGTTCGATTAGCTATATTTCTATTACTACCTCCGTGACCTTTAATATACCAAGCATTTGTAGCATCAGATGATGTAGGAGTTTCTAACCAATATCCATAATTTCCATTATTATCAGATGAAAATTTTGTATTTTCTATTAGATACTCACAATTATCTAATGCACCAATTTGAGAAGTATCTATATACCCACAAGCAACCTTTACTTCTTGATATGTAATAAGCCTTGCAGCATATCCTTCATAGCTAAAGTCAGTTGGGAGTGTTCCTCCTGTTGTTAATGATGTTCCTGTTTCTGTTGTTATAGCTCTTTTTGTATTTGTAAGAGTTGTCTTCCATTGAGTAGTAGTTGGAAGTTTAGTTATAGCGTTTACTGGTCCGTGCCAGTTCTCATCTGCTGTAGCATAATATGCTGTTAAACCTGCAGGCGTATTATCCGCAACTTCTTTTGATGTATTATTATAATAAATTAATGTTGCGGTATCCGAGTCTAAATCTGTTACATAGTAAAATCTTTCTGTTGCCTCGTCAAAAGCTTCATCACCATTAATATCACAATCAAAAGCATCTCCACTAGTTAATGTATTTACTACTCCTAAATTTCCATAAGTGATAGTTGTTGTACCTTTACTTCCATCTACTGTATAACCTGCTCCACTACAATTAGATGTTGGATCAGTATATGAACATTCTTCTGTATGAAGATTTACTGCTCTTTTACATACGAATTTTTTGCTAGATTCTGTAAAAATACTTTTTCCTTCTGGAAATGCAAGTGTTTTGTTTGAAAGACCAACGCTAGTTCCAATGGTTAATGTTAAAGAAGTATCACTATTATTTTTAATATTGATTTTTATTTTTTTAGTATCTCCACCTTCTCCTTGTTTTGAAAGAACCTCACCATTCTTATCAGGAGATTTATCTGATGATGTAATGTAGCCTAGTTCTATATCATCTAGATTTTTTGATGACTGATAGTAAAGATTATATTTGACAGGTATTTCATTAGGATTAGAAACTGTAATAGTAATATTTTTTTCACTATTGGCATCAACTGTAACTTGATTAGATTCATTGAAATCATCACATTTAACAGTTAATCCTAGACTTCCTGTTTTTATATTTACTGCATTCTTTTTAATACTTGAAGTTGTGAATAATGCATAAGTAAATGATGTAGTTATTAAAATTAAAGCCACTAATATTAATCCTAAGAAATATATATTTTTAATACTTATAAATTTGTTATTATTCATATCTTTTTTCATATTATCCCTACTCTACGTTAATATTATACAAAATTTTTTTTGATTTGTATAGCTTTTTTATTTTAATTCACCTAATTTTTGTATTGCTTCTTCTATTGTACTGACACCTATTATTTTTATTTTTAAATTTTTTTCTTTTTTGGCCTTAATACAAGTTTTATAATTGGTACCGTTTGGTACTATGAATACATCAGCTTTTTCTTTTACTGCACCTAATAGTTTGTATTTTACTTCTCCAATTTCTCCAATTGTATGATCTTCTTCAATTGTACCTGTACCTGCTATTTTGTATGAATTTGTTAAATCTTTTTCTGTCAACTGATTGTAAATATATAAAGTTGTTATTAGCCCTCCGGATGGACCTTGTTCTCTACTATTAAACTTTATTTTTATTTTTGGATTTACTTCATATGTAGAAAGTTGTTCTAACATTACGCCTAAAATTAATCTATCTTTTAATTTATATATTTTAGTATTGATAATTTTTTCTTCTTTATTCCTTAAAACTTTTACTTTTACAGTATCTCCTTCTTCTAGTGTGTTTATATATTTTTTATATTCATCCGTTGTCTCAAAATGCTTATCATTAATTGTTAATATTTGATCTTTAACCTTTAAAGCTGTTTTATATTCATCGGATACATAAGTTACATATATTTTTGTATCTATTGTTTTATAGTCTTTGCCAGCTAACTCGTAAGCTATTTTTACTGCCCTACTATTAGTGCTTTCTAAATCTAGATTGCTTCTAAAATTTATATCTTCTATTGTTTCGTTATCATCATATTTATAATTATTTATTTTTTCTCTTTTCCAGTTTGGCATTATATAACTTAAAATGTAAGTGAGCGTATTGCCTTGTAATTCAGAGACATAGGATATATTTAGGCTTCCTTTTTCTTTATATCCATCTTCTACTGTTATTCTGGTATTGATATTGGATATGCCACCACCTGTAAATATATAATAGTCTAGTGGATATGTAAGTATTAAATAAAATACTATCAAGCCTAATATATATTTATAATTTTCTTTCATGAAATTTTTTATTTTGTCATAAATTTTAGTAAACATTTAATCATCCCTTATGATTTAATTATAACAAAGAAATGGAGAAATATGAAAAGAAAATACAAAAGAATTATAATAATTATTGGAATATTTACATTACTTATTATATCTGTTATCAATTCTAATTATTTGATTTATCAAGTTTTATATTACACAAAACTCTTTATTACTAAGCTATTTCCTGCTGCTTTTTTCTTTTTTGTTTTATCTAGTTTATTAATTGATTATGGTTTTGTTTCATTTGTTTCTAATTTATTACATATTAATGGAGCTATCTTTTATGTAGTTCTTATGAGCATGATTAGCGGATTTCCTAGTGGTAGTAAATATATAAAAGAACTTTTAGATAAAAAAATAATTAACTTAAATACAGCCAATTATTTAATTTCATTTACACATTTTCCAAATCCGTTATTTGTACTTGGCACTGTTAATTTAATTATTAAAGATAGTAAATTATCTTTATATATATTAATATCGTTAATACTTTCTAATATTATAATTGGTATTATATTAAAGCCTAAAGAAAAAAATTCTATTTCTAATTATGATGATACTATTCCTTATACCTTTTCTTATTATTTAACTAATGCAGTGTATTCTTCATTGAAGACTGTTTTATTAATATATGGGACGTCAATATTTTTCTTTTTAATTTCTGCTTTTATTATTAAATATTTTAATTTTACTCCAATTGGTAATGTTTTAATTAATGGTTTTTTTGATTTATCTAAAGGTGTTGTTAGTACAAAAATTATTTCTAATAATATTATTAGGTGTCTATTTATTATTAGTTTTATTTCCTTTGGAGGAATATCTATTCATATGCAAGTTAAAAGTATTATTGGTAATAGTAATATTTCATATAGAAATTTTCTGATTGGACGTATTTTTCAAATTATTATTGCTTGCTCTTTATTTTTACTATTGTGCAATTTCTATTGATAATTTATTGGACAGACAATATCAATTGCGTATCTAGTTCCAAATTCATGATGATAAAAACCAATATATATACTTAATATATTATTGTCTTTATTTATATCTATATTATTTATCTTGAAATCATAAACTGTTTTACCATTTGGATTTTCATATGAACCTAAATTTGGTAATTTGTAATTTATACCCCCATACGAAATTATAAATTTATCATCTATATCTTGAGATTCTGGGATATCGGTTATAATTTCATCATCTGTTCCAGTTTCGATTGAATATGCAGCTAGATGTTTTGTTATTATTAGTTGTTTTGATGAATTATCCTTGAATGTAAAAGTTATAATATACTTTGTTTTTCTTTCGTTACTATCTTCTGATATGGGTCCTTCTATATTTGCATCAATAACATTTTTAGTTATTAAATCTGTTTGTATTTCTTTAGTAAGTAGATTTTTATATTTTATTATTTGGCTTCGATCGGACTCTAATTGCTGTTTGGAACGGTAATTATTCAATGTTTTAAATAGTGATGCAGAAATAGCTACTACTAGAACAAAGCAAACTAATATTTCAACTATTGTCATCCCTTTATTATCTAATTTTTTCATTTTATATTTACCTCCATAGTAGAATATGCGTTATAGTCGTTTCCATCTTTTGTTCTTTTCATTTCTAAAATTATTCTATATTTGCTTTTTCCTGATTGTTTTGAATAATTAGGTAAGTAGTTAACGTATTCCTTAAGGTTACTTGAGAAGGCATTATTACTTTTAACAGTTGTTTTAAAGTTTGTTATATTAAAATTTGTAATATACATATTTATGATATTGAAGTTTTCCTTTAAATGTTTGCATGTGTTTTTATTACCAAATAGATGATCACAATCCATTACATAATAATTGTTAGTAATAGCAAAATCATCTGGTAAGTTATCTTCAAATAAAGTTTTCATCCAATATGCAGCATATTTTCCATCTACATCATCATAAACTTCTCTTTTTTCATATTCTCCAATTAGAGGATAAAAATTAACAAAGACTAGTGAGATTATACCCATGACAAAAACTGATACAATCAAGGTTTCAACTAAACCAAATCCCCTATTGTTCAAATTTTTCATAAATTATCATCTACTTTCTTGCTATTATGATAAATTTATTATATAATATTTTATAGTAAAATACCATAGGAAAGTAAACAAAAGGGGTTGAAATAGTATGGTCACATTCGATTTTAAAAAGACACCTATCACGCAAATTGCTGATTATATTATCGTATCTGCTTCTAGAGCAGATGCATCTGATATTCATTTTGACCCTAGAGATAATGGATTAATTGTAAGAATAAGAGTTGATGGTGATTTACAGGATTTCGCAATTATTCCGAAAGCTTATGAAAGAAATTTAATAACACGTTTAAAATTACTTGCTAATATGAATATAACTGAATCTCGTCTTCCTCAAGACGGTTCTATTAAAGGAGAATTTGGTGGCGTTTATCTTGATATGCGTGTTTCTTGTTTACCTACTAATGAAGGAGAAAAAATTGTTATTCGTATATTGGATTATAGTAGAAGTTTGGAAGGAATTGAAAATTTAGGATTTTCACATACTAATTTTTTAAAATTAAAAAGAATGATTGAAGTTCCTAATGGAATTATCTTAGTTACTGGTGCTACAGGTACAGGTAAAACTACTACTACTTATTCTATATTGCAGGCATTAAATAAACCTGAAACTAACATTATTACTGTTGAAGATCCTATTGAAATGAATATTGAAGGCCTTAATCAAGTGCAAGTAAATAGTGAAATTGGTCTTGATTTCGCAACAGTTTTACGTTCTATTTTAAGACAAGACCCTAATATTATACTTATTGGTGAAATTCGTGATTCTGAAACTGCAAAAATAGCTGTTCGTGCATCTATAACTGGTCATTTAGTTTTATCTACAATCCATACAAACAACTCTTTAGCAACTATTGAAAGACTTTTAGATATGAATGTTGAAAGATATTTACTTGCTAGTGCACTTACAGGAATTATTTCTCAAAGACTTGCGAAAAAGTTATGTCCTAAATGTCGTATACAAAGAGTTCCTACTGAATATGAGAAAAAAGTATTTAAAAAATATTTAAATAAAGATATAACTACTGTTTGGGATGCTGATCATGAGGGATGTAATGAATGTCATAATGGTTATTCTGGAAGAATTGCTGTTCAAGAAGTACTTGAAATTGATGAAAATATACGATTAGCTATAAGTAATGAAGATATCACTAAAGAAGAACTTGCTAAATTAGTTTATACATCTAATGTTATTACCCTACTTCAAGATGGCCTTGATAAAGTTCTTGAAGGTATTACTAGTTTTGATGAAATATATAAAATTATTGAAATAGATTTTGATGATGATGATAATTATAAAGCTGAGTCAACACATGTAAATAACGTAAATACTATGCCAAATACTAATTCAATTAATCAAATGATAACCACTTCTAAAATTGAGTCTGCTACTCCACTTGCTAATTCAAATTTAGAGGCTAATAATACTAAATCAGAAATTGTTAGTAGTATAGCTAGTCTAAACACTAATAAGCCGGTTGTTAATCCTAATTTTAATCCTATTGTGACTACTCACATTCATAATAAAAATAATATAGTTCAATCATTACCTGGACAAACGAATACTGATTTACCAATTGTCTCAGGAATTCCAAATATAAATAAAAATGCTTAAAAATAAATCTTAAGCATTTTTTTGTATTATTTTTTTAAATAGTCATTAAGAATTTCTATAATTTCATCATTAATTTCTTCTTTTGTCTTGATTCTTCCGTCTTTGACGCATTCTATTTTATTCCAATTATATAACTCTTGCAATTCAATATAAGCCTTTTCTGCATTTTTTAAATGAGTTTCTTCTTTTTCATTATCATCTAGATACTCTCTATTTTTCATTAACTCTTTTGAATATTCATAAGGCATATGTAGGAATATTGTTTTGTCAGGGACAGGTAATTTTAGTAACCAAAATTCTAATTTATCAATCCAATTGTACATATTAAATCTTTCATCTTGATCTAATATTTTACCTCCCTGGTAAGCCATGTTTGAAGTTGTATAACGATCTAATATTACTATGTAACCATCATTTATATAATCTGTCACTTTATTAATATTATATTTTCTATCGGCAGCATAATATAAACATGATATATATGGATCTACGTTTGCTGAACCCTCATCAAAAAGACTATCAGATATTTCTTTTTTTCCTAGATATGAACCTCCTATTATTTTACCAGTTGGAGTATCATACATTGGAAATGATAAGCATATACACTTTTTTCCTTCTTCATTTAGCCTTTTTTCTAATAATTTAGTTTGGGTTTCTTTTCCAGAACAGTCAGTTCCCTCAATTACAATTAATTTACCTACTGCCATAAAATAATTTCTCCTTTATATTAAACATTAATATTATTATTTTCATCAAAAGGTAGTAATAAACATTTTCTACTTGCTAGATAGTCACACATATGGACAAAATTTTGATATTTTGTTTTAGGGGCTTCTAAGATTTCTTCTCCGTTATAATCTTTTGTCCAAACGCCCATATGTGTTTTAACTATATCACATAAAAATTCTATTTCATTTATCTCTAATCCTAGTTTTTCTTCATTATCCATAATGAAGTCAGCAATCAATATAGGATGATCAAATCTAGTATATTTTTCTTGTGGTAGACCTAATTTTAATCCGTCATGTAACATTAGACCCATTAACATAAGATCCTTTTCATCACTTGTATATTTATCACCAATTGATGGATTAGATAAAAGTTCAAATCCAATTCTAACTGCCGCTTTTGTATGACGAATAAGTCCTCCTTTACCAAGTGCATACTCTGGATGATATTTTCCAGTAGATGATGCTGCGATTTCAAAAAAGTAATCTGGTAATAATTCAAGCATTGTTTCATTTGCTTTTTTAATTCGATCGCTTTTGATATAGGATAATTCTTTTTTAAAATGTTCTTTTTTATTCATGTACTACTCCTTCTAGAAATTTTATAATAATTTCATTACTAATATATAAATGTTTTTCTTTGATATATATATTATATTTTGTTTCTTGTAGTAAATTTTGTTTTACTAAACTATCATAATTATAACACTCTTTTACCTCTTTATAAAACCTTCTTTTGAAGTTTTTCTTATCTATACCTTCTTTTAGACGTAAATTTAAAATAATTTGATAAGCTATTTCATCTTCATTTGTAAGTATTTCTTCCTCATATATCCTATTACCTTGAATATATTTTTGAAATGATTTAGTCTTAACTATTCTCTTATTACCAATATAAGAACTAGCACCTAATCCAAATCCATAATATTTTTCATTTTTCCAATAGACTAGATTGTGCTTTGATTCATAGCCTTTTTTAGAAAAATTACTTATTTCATAATGAATATAATTATTTTTCTTAAGGATATCACTTATAAAGTTATACATTGAACTATCTAAGTCTTCTGAAATTGGTTTGGTGTTTTTAATTTTAAGCAATGTGTGATCTTCAATAATTAATGAATAAGTAGAAATATGTGGAATATCTAGACTCAAGACAAATTTAAGGTCTTGATTCAAATCTTCTATTGTTTGATTGGGAATGGCGTACATCAAATCGATATTTATATTAGTTAGTCCGATTTCTTTTGAATAATTAATTATATCAACTATTTTTTTCTTTGAAAAAGATCTGTTTAAAAATTCAAGATTTTTATTTATTGTTGACTGCATACCAAAACTAATTCTATTTACTCCATTTTGTTTCATAATATCTAATTTTTCTTTTGTAATATTTTCAAAATTACATTCTACGGTCATTTCATAATTTTTATCTTTTTTTATAATGGATATTATTTCAAAGAGTTTTTTTAGTTGTGTAGGTGTTAGACTACTTGGTGTTCCACCACCTATATAGATTGTTTTTAATACTTCTTTTTGATATTCTTCATTTATCTCTTTTGATAGGCTTTCTAGATATTTATCTACTAAATTTTTATTATATAATTGTTTACAAAAGTCACAATAAGAACAAATCTTATCACAGAAGGGAATATGAATATAAGCTGCTTTTATTTCTTCATTTGAATTTACATACTGCATCTTTACACTTCCTATTTATTATTAGTTGACAAAATGGATAAGAAAGCTTCTTGTGGTACTTCTACATTTCCTATTTGTTTCATTCGTTTTTTACCTTCTTTTTGCTTTTCTAATAATTTTTTCTTACGAGTGATATCTCCACCATAACATTTAGCTAATACGTTTTTTCTCATGGCTTTTATATCAGTTCTTGCGATAATATGATGTCCAATTGCGGCTTGAATTGGTACTTCGAATAATTGTCTTGGGATTATTTCTCTTAATTTTTCAACAATAAGTTTTCCTCGTTGATAAGCAAAGTCTTTATGGACAATACTGCTTAGGGCATCTACTATTTCACCATTTAATAAAATATCCATTTTTACTAAATTACTTTCTCTATAATCTGATATTTCATAATCGAATGAAGCATATCCTTTTGTATATGATTTTAACTTATCAAAGAAGTCATATACTATTTCTGAGAGTGGAAGTTCATAATGAATAGTTACTCTTTCTTTATCTAAGTAATCCATATTTATAAATGTGCCTCGTTTATCTTGACATAGTTCCATAATCGGCCCTATATACTCGCTGGGGGTAAAAATTGCGGCTTTTACATAAGGTTCTAATGTCTTTGAAATTACTTCTTGTTTAGGCATTTTTACAGGAGAATCTACCATAGTTTTTGTTTTATCTGTTAATATTACTTCATATATAACTGATGGTGAAGTTGCGATTAATTCAATGTGAAATTCTCTTTCGATTCTTTCTTCTATTATTTCCATATGTAAAAGGCCTAAAAAACCACATCTAAAACCAAATCCTAGAGCTTTTGATGTTTCTGGTTCAAAAGTTAATGATGCATCGTTTAATGTCAATTTTTCTAAAGCTTCTCTTAATTCTTCAAATTTTGAAGATTCAATTGGATAAAGGCCACAATATACCATTGGTTTCATTTTTTTATAACCTGGTAGTTTTTCTAAGGCGGGTTCTTTATCAAGCGTTATCGTATCTCCAACATGAACATCACTAATACTTTTAATGGATGCATAAATATATCCTACTTCTCCTGCTTTTAGTTCTTTTAATTTTTTCTCCTTTGGAGTATTGATAGAGATTCCTAAAACTTCGTAAGTAGCGTTTGTCTCCATCATTCTTATGATATCCCCTACTTTTAAAATTCCTTCTCTTATTCTAATATTAATTAACACTCCACGGTATGAATCGAAAATACTATCAAAAATAAGAGCTTTTAATGGCTTATTATTATCACCAGTTGGGCTAGGAATCTGTTTTATAATTTCTTCTAGTAACGTATCTACTCCTTCTCCTGTTTTGGCACTGACTTTTACAATATCTTTTTTATTGAAACCAATATTTTCTAATTCTTCTTCGACTTTTTCAATATTAGCACTAGGTAGGTCTATTTTGTTCAAAACTGGTATTACGGTTAAATCATTATCAATAGCTAAATATAAATTAGCAAGTGTTTGTGCTTCTACTCCTTGCGTTGCATCTACTATTAATAATGCACCTTCACAAGCTGCTAGACTTCTTGATACTTCGTAAGAAAAATCAACATGACCTGGAGTATCTATCAAATGAAAACGATATGTCTCATTATTATAAGTATAATCTAGGCCTACTGCATTTAATTTAATTGTAATACCACGCTCTCTTTCTATATCCATAGAATCTAACATTTGTGTCTTTAATTCTCTTTTTTCAATAGCGTTAGTACGTTCTAATATTCTATCGGCAAGAGTACTCTTCCCATGATCTATGTGCGCAATTATGCAAAAATTTCTAATATTTTCTTGTTTCATTTTATCACCAATTTTCTAATTTATTATATCAAAAAACCTGGATTTCTCCAAGTCTTATTATTTATTGTTGTATTGATTTAAGCCTAGGTATTTGTTCTTTGACACAAACTTTAAAATTTTTAAATATATTTATATGATTCAATATATTCTCTTTTTTAGATTTATATTTAGTAAGTGCCTTTAATATTTCCTTTTCAATATTATCTTTATTGTATTTAGTTTTTTGATTTATTTCTTTTAATACTTCTCTTTGCCAGTTCTCATAATGATAGATTCTTCTAACATTTTTACAGTTATAATTGTCAATATACGCAATTATTTCTTTTCTACTATAATTTGTCATATACAAAAAGTTTTTAATATCCATTACATATATTGCTTCTTCAATTGTAGGCAAAGAACTAGTTTTGGTCGTATAGTACTTTTCAAATACTATTTTACCATTTGGATAAATATATCCATTATAGTCTTTTAATTTGTTTATTCCTTCTATTTTATATAAATAGTTTGAGTTGTTAAAAAATTTCTCTTTGTCATTTAATAATTTTAATTTATCTTCAAGTGACATCTTTTTTCTTTTTGAAGTATCTTTTGCTTCTTTTTGATAGATTTTTTTATCTATTGTTGGTTGATTAATATGATAGTCATCTTTTTTTAATAAACAACTATTTATTATACGGTAAAGTTCTTCATTTTTACTTCCGTATTGTAACAATTTTTTTAAGAAGTTTTGATAGTCAGTTTTAAAATCACTTGGTGAATATGATATATTTTTATCTTTTTTTTCTAACACAATATTTTTATTATTACTTGTTTTAGATATTTTTAAATAATAGTTAGTTATATCTGTTATATTATCAAAATTAATTTCTCCAACTGAAGTTTTTTCTAACTTTTCTAATTTTTTAGCATTAATTAATAATTCTTTCTTTTCTTGATCAAAATTAATTAATAGGTTGCTAGATATATATAAATCATTTTTTAGAAATATAGTTTCAGCTTGTTTTAGAGTTTTCTTTAACTCTTTGATCATTATACTTTTTATTTCTTTTAATACTCTTTGTTTCTTTTTATCTGATAAATTGTCTTGTTCTATAACGTTATAAATATCTTCATCTAATTCTTTTAAGTCATCGAAAGATGAAATTTTAATGGTTAAAGCAATTCTTTTATTAATCATTTTGCTAAACTCTTGGTATAACGCATTGTAATCATATATATCTTTTAGATTTTTATTGTATTCCTCATTAAGTCCAATTGAGAAAGCTAACTCTTTAATTATATTTAATGGAGTAATATAAAAATTTTTATTTTTATAAGTTATGCCTATATTTTCATCTTTATAATCATTTTCTTCTAAATTATAAAATAATTCATTGTATACATTTCTTATTAATTTATTTTTTTCTTTAAGAAATCTATTTTTTGCCTCTTGTGTATTGAAAAGACTAGATAATTCATTTTCTGAAAATATAAGTAAATTACTATGAGATGTATTTTTTTGCATAGTGACACTTCCTTAAGATTATTTTTTAATATTAACTTTTTGACTATCTTCTGTATTATTTATACTCTTTAAAAGAAATTCTCTTGCTTGTTTTAATTTTTCAATTTCTTCTTTATTTGTCTCTTTACTATTGATAGACTTTATAACTTTTTCTTTCCAATTTTTTGCGTGATATATTCTTTTAACATTTGAATTTTCATTGTCATTTATATATTCGATTATCTCTGGTTTGCTATACTTTGATAATTCTCTAAAATTATCAATTCTCATAACATAGATGGCTTCATTTACAGTAGGAATATCACAATATTTTCCTTTGTAAAATTTTTCAAAGACTACTTTTCCGTTTGGATAAGCAAATCCGTAATAACCACTCATTTTATTAGTTCCTTTAATTTTTAGAACGGGGCAAGTTGATTCAAAAAAGGCTTTCTTTTCGTTTAACAATTTTTCTTTTGCTTCTAAAACGTCATATTTTTCTGCTTTAAGTCCACCGATTGTTTCAATACTTTTTGGATCATGGCTTTTTCTTTGTTTTCTATTTTCTGTATGACCCTCAGGTAATATTTCCCAATCAAGAGAAAATTCTTTTGGAGGAACTTTTGTTAATTCTTTTACTATGTCACTATCTAGATTGTTATTAGAAAATAAATAATTTTCATAGAATGTTGTATAATCTTTAATAAATTCATCTGTTGTATATATTCCTTTTTTATTATCTTCAGTTATTCTTGCAGCTGAAATAATTTTTTTAATATAGTTTGGATTGTTATTAATTTTGTTCATCAAATCTTTATAATAGCTTATAACAAAATCAATTGAATTTTTGTATTCAGAATAATTTATTTTTCCATCACTGTTACTTAAAAGAAAGTATATATTAAAATTTGCGTACCATAATGCAAATTTTTCTGTATCTATATATTTTCCTATCTCATCAGTTATATCTAAATCAGAACTTTTCATCATTGCTTTTGAATCAATTAAAACTTTTGAAATTGTTTTACACAAGTGATCAATATATTTGCTTATTGCTTCTTTTCTAAATGATGGACTAAGAGTTTTTATTAAGTCATAAGCTCTATCATCTATTAAGTTAAATTCTTTTAATTCTTCTGGTGTTGTGACAGTTTTTAAATTAGATCTTATTTTACGTAATTCTTCTCTAAAATTTTGATGAGCTTCTTCTTCTAATGATAATTTATTTTCATTGTTATTTTCTTTGAATAGTCTATCAGTTGGTATCATGAAAGTGTTTGAAGATAAACCAACTAAAATACCTACTTTATCTATATAAATACCGATTCTTTCTTTTTCTTTGTTTGCTTTTAAAATATATGGTATACCCTTTTTCAACAAGCTTATTTCCTCATTCTCATCAAGGCTTCTTGCTTCATATTTAAATAATCCTTTATAATGATTGTTTAATACTTCTTGTTTTTGTTTCAAAACTTTTCTTGTGTATTTTTCGTCTTTTAAAAGTCCTAGTAATTCATACTCATCTAATATAATTATACTATCATCAAGATGAAATTTTAATAATCTATTTAATTTTTCATTCATAATTTTAACCCCCAAAAAATTGATTAGATTATATCATTTTTTCTATGTTTTGTCAATGTTTCTTATATTTATCTTATATTTATCACTTACTGTTTATGGCTTTATCAACCTCTTTAAAAATTGAATTCATGATTTTGTCAAACCCATCTTCTATTAAATTTGAGACCTTCATTCCTAATTTTGATGCTCTGTTATTATAATTTTTAGATTTTTCTATATAGTTGTTTGCATCGATTTTTTTACCATCTTTTACATCTTTTTCAAATTTTTCTATAGCTTCTGTTGTAAGTGTTGATTTTTTGTTTTCAGTATACTCATAGTAACCAGTGACTTGTGTTAAATATAATGCAATAAATATTATTATTAAAGTAAATATAACAATTCTAGCAATGTTTTTACCCTTCATTATTACTTATCACCTCCATAAAACATTCAGAAAAAGCCAAAGCTGTATTTAATACCTCATCGACAGTATTTTCAGTTCCACCTATTTCTATTAATATGGTGTATTTTGTGAAATCTTGATTATAAACTCCATTTACTCCAGGACCACCTTTTTTATATATTCCTTTTGAAAGATTAGGATATAGTTCATTCATTTTATTGTTAATTTTTTCTGTAAAGGCGAGATTTTCTTGATAACTATCATTTTCTAATCCAATTAGAAAGATAGTTTTTGCATAACTTTTTCCATTGATTTCGATGGTTGTTTTTTCTTTTGATAAACTATCTCTATGAACATCAATAAAATATGTTAGTTTTGGGTTATTTAATTTGGCATTTTCCATTAAAATCCTACTAGCTCTATAACTTGATGCATAATTCCATTTATTTGTATTTAATATTTCTTTAATACTTCTCTCCTCAACAGTTGTATATAAATTATTTTTATTAAAAACATCTTGAATAATATAATCCGCCATCATTACCGTTGGATTTATACTGTATTCGGCAAGTGTTGTATTAGCATATTCTTCTGTTTGATGAGAGTTATATATATAAATAATTGGGGTTTCGTCAATTTTATTTACTTTTTTTACTTGATTTTCAACCTTATTTTTTTTTACTAATCCTTTATAATTACTATCAATTAAAGATGATGGATCAATATAATCTATATTAGTAAGTAAACTAAATATTTTTTTTAATATATTTTTATCAGTTGTTTTTATCTTATAGTTATCACTATAGTTATTTAAAAGATATTCTACAAAAACCTTGTCATTTATTTTTAATTTTTGATTTTCTAAATACTTAAATGTTTGAATTAAACTTGTGATAAAGAGAAAAACAAAAATAAGAAATTTGAACTTAAATTTCTTTTTAGATTTATTTTTTGCGACAAAACGTTTTTTCATATTATCACCAAGATTATAATAATACTATTTAACTTCAGAATTTGTCGTTTTAAAAGATTTATGTAATACTTTATTTATTCCATTTCCAATTAATAGTGATAATTTATCAATTACAAAGTCTATTTCCTTAGGAGTTACCATTAAATTATAATTAATTGGTGATAACACCTCATATATTAATGATTTGAAATCTTCTTCTGTTAATGTACCTATCATCCCTAACATTTCTTGTTTTTCTTTTTCAGTTAAGTTATTTTCATGATTTTCATAATTTTGATTAGTATGTGGGACTAATTTTAATTTATTATTATCTATATTATCTAATTTATAACTTATTTGTTTTTGCATATATTTAAAAGTATCATTTACGATTGTTGCGGCATCAACTATTGTCGGAACACCAATTACTATAACCGGAACATTGATTGTTTCTTTTGATATTTCATCTCTTGTATTTCCTACTCCACTACCTGGTTCAATCCCAGTGTTTGTTATTTGAATTGTTTTATTTAGTCGGTCAATAGAAGATGATGCCAAGGCATCAATTATAATTATAAAGTCAGGTAAAACTGTATTTACTATTGATGATACTAAGTCTTTTGTTTCTATGCCTGTTGTCCCAGTTACATTCGGTTTAAAACTGGAAACATTTCTATATTCTTCTTCTACTTCACCTAAAGCAAATAAGTATCTAGTTACTAAGATATTATCAACTACTTTAGGGCCTAGGGCATCAGGAGTTGATTTATCATTACCTAGACCTATTATTAAAACTGTATCTTTTTCTTTTATATTATTTTCTTCTAACATCTTTTTTAAAGTTTTAATAAATAAATCTTCTACTTTTTTGTAATTTGTCTTATCAGTTATGTCTTTAAAAGAAATTGTTTTATATAAACCTACTTTTTTATTTAATAATGTACTTCCTTCTTTAGTTATTTCGGTTTCTTCTAATATTAAATCATCAATTTTTTCTATATTATGAATGACCCCATCATGACTACTATTAGTATCAAAACTATCTACCAACAAATCTGTTCTTATTTTATAATTTTTTAAGTCTATTTCGTGCATATTGCATCACCCATTATTAATATTTACAAAATTCTAAAATTTATTTGCATTTTATGTAAATGTTTGGTAAAATTAATATGTTTACAAAAAGTGAGGTGAAAAAGATGCCAAATATTAAAAGTGCTAAAAAACGTGTTCGTTCTAATAGCAAGAAAGCAGATGTTAATACTTTAGTTATTTCAAGTATGAAAACTGCTATTAAAAAGTTTGAAAAAGAAGCAAAAGCTGGAAATAAAGAACAAGCAAGCAATAATTTAAACATTGCTACTCAAAGAATTGATAAAGCAATGTCTAGTGGATTAATCCATAAAAATAAAGCAGCTCGTTTAAAATCAAGATTAACAAAGATGAATAATACTATATAATAAAAGCAATCTACAAGATTGTTTTTATTATATATAAAAAGATAAATTATAATAAGTTTTTTATAGTTATCCTTTACTGCTTATTAAAAATAGTCTAAAATTATTATAGTAGATGGAGGATATATGAAAAGATTACTTTTATTTGGATTTTTACTTATTATTTTAGGAATTACAATTAATTTCAGGATGGATATTAAAAAGTTTATTTATGAAAAAATAAACTTTAATGATAAATTAGTTACTATTGATAAAAAGAATGAATACTATAGAGATTATGATTTTGACTTTGTACAAAATACTAATTATTTTTCACCTAGTTCAAGGCAAGATATATTAAATATTTATTATACATCTATAAATGCTGGATTAGAAAAATTTAGTTTTTATTGTCCTAATAAATATAAAGATTGTTTAACTGAGGTAAAAGATATTGCGAACAATCAAGAGCTTCTTTCACATATTAATAATTTTGTTCATCCTTATAATAGTTTTAAGAATATTGAAACTGAATATGATTCTTTAGGTAAAGTTACTATTAAAATTAAAAAAGCATATACTAAAGAGGATATTGAGAAAATAGATAAAAAGATTAATGATATATACAATTCATTAATTTTAAGTGATTCTAATCAAATAGAAAATATTAAAAGTGTTCATGATTATATTATTAATAATAGTAAATATGACTCCTTAAGAAGCGATAATAATATTATTAATTACAAATCTGATATTGCATATGGAACTTTAATTCAAGGATATGGTATTTGTGGTGGTTATACAGACGCAATGGAGTTATTTTTAGAGAAAATGAAAATTAAAAGTTATAAAGTATCCAGTGATTCTCATGTATGGAATGCAGTATTTATCAATGGTAATTGGTATCATCTTGATTTAACTTGGGACGATCCTGTTACTTCTGATTCTTCTGATATTTTAGATGATACATTTTTCTTAATAAATACATCTACTTTAAAATCATCTCAAATAGAGCAGCATGAGTTTGATCAAGAAATTTATAGTGAATTAAAAGAAGCTTAAGAAAGCTTCTGTTTTTTTATATAAAATTTATTATTTTGAAGTTTGCATATTTTTTAAGTATTCATCATAATTATATATTTTTAAAATTTCTTCTTTTGATATTTCATATTGTTTTTCAAACCTTTTTTGATAAACAAATAGCTTTATATAATTTAACTCTGATATTTCTATATTTCTATCTTTATAAAACATTAATCTAGCATAGCTTAATTTTACACTTTGCATTAATTTTTTAGTATCATTTAAAACAATAAATTCTAAATCAAAATTTTTATAAAAATTTATCTTTTGTTTCATGTTATCTATTGATAAACCATATAGCGCAGGGAATGATTTTGTCATCTTTATTACTTCTTCTTTTGTATAACCATTTTTTGTTAACCAAGCATAATTTGCTTTTTATTTATAAATTGATCTATTTCAAAAGCATCATAATTTAGTAAAAAAGGATTACTATCAAATGTTATATCTAATTTTGCTATTCCTAGACTTTTTAATTTATTTACTAATTTTAATATGTCATTATCAAAACGTAGTAAGTAGTTTGAATTTGTTGTAATAATATTTTTTATTATTTGATTATCGCATCCTAATTGTTTTTGGATTTCTACTTTTATTTCTACTTCCTCATCTATTAATTCCAAAATTTCTTTATTTATGTCACATATATTTTTAATATCATTATTATTAATTCCTATTTCATATAATATATTCATCTTATCTATCCTTTCATTAAATTATAATTTATTTATATATTCATATACTTCATTTATTGTGTTATCAAAATTATTAAAGTCAACATCAAACCATGTAGTATTGAACTGATGTTTAAAAAAAGTATACTGACGTTTTGCGTATCTTCTAGAGTCTTGTTTTATATCTTCTATTACTTCATTTAGATCTTTATCTTTAAATAGATAATCATAAAATTCTTTATATCCTATTCCTGTATTTAAAATTTTGGATTTTTGGTAATAATTTTTTAGACTATTTATTTCATCTAATAAACCATTCTTTATCATTTGATCTACTCTATTATTAATTCTTTGATATAAATATTCACGATTAGTTGTTAAACCTATTACTTTGATTGGATATAGTAATTCGTCTTTTTTATTAGAAATTATTTCGTTATTTTCGTATTTATTTAATAATCTAACTAATCTTTTTCGATTGTTTACATGAACATCTATATTGTTGTTATAAGTTAGTAATTTATTATATATTTCTTCATTAGTCATTTCACTATATTCATTATTTGTTGTTCCAAATTTAAACTCATAATTATATAGGGCTGCTTTTATATATAGACCTGTTCCTCCGACTATGATTATTCTTTTGTTTTTTTTATCTAATTGTTCAATTATTTTTCTTACATCTTGCTGATAATCAAAAACTGAATATTCTTCGGTAGGATCTTTTATATCAATTAGATGATGGAAAATATTTTCTCGTTCTTCTACTGTTGGTTTAGCACTTCCTATATTTAAATATTTATATATCGCAACAGAATCACCATTTATTATTTCTGCATCTAATTTTTTTGCAAGTTCTATACTTAATTTAGTTTTTCCAACACCGGTTGGACCTACTATTACAATAATATCTTTCATTAATCCATCACTCTCTTAAATAATTTTTCTAAATCATATTTGGTATAGGTTATAATTGTTGGCCTTCCATGAGGACAAGTAAATGGATTATCACAATAAGATAATTCATCTAATAAATATTCTTGATCGTCAAAATTAATAAAGTCATGGGCTTTTATACTCATCCTACATGCCATAGTAGCGGCCATTCTCCAAACAAATTTATCAAAATCAAATGATTCCTTAACTGAAACTAATTCTACTACTTTGTGAACACATTCATCCGCAATATCTTCACTTATCCAAAAAGGATGACTTCTAACGATAATTGTATTAATGCCAAATTCTTCTGCTTTAAATCCTAAACTATTTAATAGATCAAAGTTTTCTTTTGCTATTATAAACTCATTAGCTGGGAGTTCAATTTTGATTGGAATTAATAAATCTATAACTTGAGTTTTTTCTTTTAACATTTTTAAGACTTTCTCATAATTTATTCTTTCTGCCGCTGCATGCTGATCAATAATAAACATTCCTTCTTCATTTTCAGCAATAATATATGTCTCATAGACTATTCCTTTGGGATACATTTTCTTTATTTTTCTAATTCTCTCATTTTTGGTATCTATATTAATTGAATCATTATAGTCGTTACTTTCTTCAGCTACTGAAAAATCAAAACTTACTTCTTCATAGTTATTTTTATTGACATCTTCATTTATAATTTGTTTTGGTTCATAATTATCTTCTGATGTTTTAT
The DNA here is from genome assembly GCA_934162665.1 of uncultured Bacilli bacterium. Taxonomy (GTDB): domain Bacteria; phylum Bacillota_I; class Bacilli_A; order RF39; family UBA660; genus RUG14670. The sequence goes on along the minus strand of CAKPJN010000006.1, from coordinate 10,327 downwards.
AATCAGTTGAAGAAATTTGACTTTTTACTTCATTTATATTTTCATCTGTACGTACACTAACATTTGGTATTAAAGTTAATTCTTTTAATTTACTTATAATTTGTTTTTCAATTAACTCTTTTAATTCTTTGAATTTAGAAAACTTTATATCCATTTTTGTAGGATGAATATTTATATCTATTAGAACTGGATCTACATCAATGTTTATGATTACTATTGGAAAACGATCTTTTGGTATATAAGTGTGATAGCAATCAATTATAGCTCTATTTAATTCGTTATTTTTAATAATTCTACCGTTAACTATTGTGGTGATAGCATTACGATTTGATTTGGAGCATTCTGGATATGAAATATAACCTGATATATAATAATCATCGTTTTCTCCGGATATTTCTTCCATCTTTTTACTTACTTCAATTCCATAGATTGAGTATATTACTTTTAATAAGTCACCATTACCATCTGTGTTTAAAAGTTCTTTATCGTTATTTTTTAAACTGAATTTTATATCAGGGTGAGCTAATGCCATTTTATCTACATATTCTACAATATTCGCTAATTCTACATATAAATTTTTAAGATATTTTAAACGTACTGGTGTGTTATAAAATAAATCTTTTACTGTAATTGTTGTTCCTTGTTGAAGGTCACTGTTATCTATTTTTTGATCTTTACCACCATTCATTGCTATATATGTACCAGTATTTCCATCTGATGTTTTTAATTCTATATTAGATACTGCTGCGATTGATGGAAGTGCTTCACCCCTGAAACCAAGTGATTCTATACTAAATAGATCGTCGATACTTTTTAATTTTGAAGTAGCATGTCTTGAAAAAGCAAGAGTGGCATCATTTCTGTCCATGCCCACTCCATTATCAGAAACACATATTTCTTTTACGCCTGAATCTACAAGTTTAATTGATATTTCATCACTGTTAGCGTCGATTGAATTTTCTACTAATTCTTTCACAACGTTCATTGTTTTTTCTACTACTTCTCCAGCTGCGATTTTATTTGCTAAGTTTTCATCCATTACTTTAATTTTGCTCATACTTCATCATTCCTTTATTTTGGATATGTCTCACTTTTTGTTGTGTTGCCACATTTTATAGTTACTTTATAAGTTAGATTTTTTAGTTTACTTTCAATACTTGAAGAATTATTTGATACTACTACATTACCACTACATTCTCCTTTTTTATTTTTAGGATCAATAAGTTTGTCTATATAATCACCTGATAATAATTCATTACTTGTAATTGTTGTAGGAAGTTCATCAATTAAATCTAAGTGATCCATAAGATAATTTTGTGATCCGTCATACAATGTCTTTATCATTGTTTCATAAGATGAATTGTTTGCCTTATTTAAATATCTAGATACTGATATAATCGCAACTGTTGAAAGTATTCCCATTATAACAATAACCGCAAGTAATTCTATCATTGTAAAACCTTTTTTATCCATAATAAATCTCCTTTAATCTATATCTTTTAAATAATTATATAAGTTATTTGCGACATCTTTAGTTACTACTTCTTCTAATTCTTCTTTTGTTGCTTCTTTCATTTTCTTTAGACTACCAAACTTTTTAAGTAATTCTTTTTTTCTAACCTCACCAATACCTGGTACTAAATCCAAAACACTCGCAAGTGCTCCTTTTGATTTTATGTTTCTATGATATGTAATTGCATATCTATGTACTTCTTCTTGAATACGAGTTAAAAATAAGAATAAGTTACTATTTTTTGATACGTTTAATATTTCATAATTATCATCCATAATATAACTAGTTTTATGATTGTTATCTTTCACTAAGCCTATTATCTTAATATTTAGTCCTAAAGAGTCAATAATGTCCTTAGCTACTTTTATTTGTGTTTTGCCACCGTCCATTACAATTAAATCTGGTTTTTGTAAGTTTTCCATCAATACTTTGTAATATCTTCTATATAAGACTTCCTTCATAGCCCCTAAATCATCCTTGACGTCAGTCGATATTTTATATTTACGATATTCATCTTTTAATGGAAGAAAGTCTTCAAAGACTACCATTCCTCCGACATAGAAAGTTCCAAACAAGTGTGAATTATCAAATGATTCCATTCTTGACACTTTATCTATATCTAATAAATCTTTTAATTCATTTAGAGCATCTTGTCTTAATTTATCATCTTTCTTTAAAGTTTCTTCTTGTTCATTTAAATGTTCTTTAGCATTTTCTTTAGCTAAATCTATTAAATTTTTAAATTTTCCTTTTTGAGGTATCACAATTTTAATATTAAAATATTGGGTTAATAATTTTTCATCTATTGTATCCGGTATATATAATTCTTTAGGAATCATACCGCTCTTATCATAGAATTTAATTATATATTCAATAACCTCATCAGTAGGATTTAACATACTTTGAATGATTTCGTTATGTCTTCCAAATAGTAATCCATCTCTAATAAAGAAGATTTCTATTGAAATATAATTTTTATCATGATAATAGTTTATTAAGTCAAAGTTATAACCTTTATTTAAATCTATTTTTTGACGTTTTAGCGTTATTTCAATATCATCTAACATATTTTTTAATTCTAAAGCTTTTTCATAATTTAAGTTTTCACTAGCTTTTTGCATTTCACTTTTAATTTTTTCTTCTATGACTTTAGAATCACCTTTTAAAAATGATATTATTTCTTTTGTCATCTTGTCTATTTGATCTTTTGATATCTCTTTTTTACAATATCCTAGACATTCATTAATATGATAATATAGGCATAACTCTTTTTTTAAATTACTGCATTTTCTTAGAGGATATACTCGGTTAATCATATTAACTGTTTTTCTAGCGGCCGTTACATTCGGATATGGACCATATAAATGATTTTTATTTTTACTTCTTTTTGTATTTCTTACTACTTTTAGTGTTGGATATAATTCATTAGTTAATTCAATATAAGGATAAGTTTTATCATCTTTTAATAAAATATTATATTTAGGATTATATTTTTTTATTAAAGTTATTTCTAGTATAAGTGATTCTAATTCTGATGAAGTTACAATGTATTCAAAGTCATCTATATCTTCTACTAACATTTTAGTTTTACCTGTATGTGTACCTGTAAAATAACTTTTTAATCTGTTTTTTAAGTTTTTGGCTTTCCCTACATAAATTATTACGCCATCTTTATTTTTCATTTGATAACTACCTGGTTTTGTAGGCACTAATGATAATTTTTGTTTGAAGTCTTTCATGAAATCACCTAGTTAAATTATATCACAATTATAGGGTTATTTTACTATTATCTTTTTGTTCTAATATATCTTCTTGATTGTCATCGCTATTTAATATTTCTATATCTACTAACTCTTGTTCTTTTTGTGATAGTTGATATCCAGTACCTTCTTGCATTATTTTGTAATATCTTGCTTCAGAACAATTTTTCTTTATAGATTGTTTTAGATTATTTAATGTATTTTTTAGATTATCTTTTTCTTCTTTTATATAGTCAATATTTTTATTTTGGATAATGATAAATTTACATAGTTCATCTATTTTATTAAAAGAATTTATCTCAGTTTGTGAAAATTCTTTAGCGAATGGGTAATTCGGCATTATTTCAGTTTGTTTTTCAACTGTAATTTTTTTATTTTATTTTCTAACTCTGTTATATTTAATGGAGTCTTTTCTATACTTGTTGTTAATGCATACTCTAATGATTTTTGTGAACATACTTCTAGTAATTTATTTTCTTTAAAAATGGCTTTAATGTATGACTGCCATCACCTTTAAAAAGGTATAATAAGTTATTATCTACATTTATAATATCTTCATTTTTATTTGCTTTATATAAAAATTCTGCTAATTTTTGATTTATTTTTATATAAACTTCTTGATCATTAATATCTAAAAATTTAATTGAAGATACTTTAGAATTAAGTGTATTAACTTCTGTTGTGATTGCCATTAAAAAATTTGTGACATTATTTCATTTATTTCATCTTCCTGATATCCTAGTTCAATCATTTTTGAAACTGTATATTTTTCTGCATCAATAAAAAAGAAATATTATTGATATTTCTCCATAGCTTTCATCATTTGATTTATTTGCTTTTGATTAGGTTTTCTACCCATCTGCATCATTAGTGTTTTAATCATATCTTCATTAATAGGTGGATTCTTTTTTAAATACTTTTGCATAAAATGCTTTGATAAAAAGAAACCGATTACTGCTCCAATTACAAGTCCTAGTAATACCATCAATATATCATGTAACATAACTTCATCTCCTTATATTTATATTTTACTAAAAAATTTATTCTTAGACAAGTGTTTTTATGTCTGAGATAAAGAAATAATCCTGATTTTTAAAGTTACATACAAAAAATTCATCATAATATGTACCAAGAATATCAAAAAAAGATGAAATATCTTGCTCAGCTTCTATTTTTATATATGAATTTTTAACAATTAATCTACTAACTTCATCTTTATATAAATTATTCATATAATGAATACCTTCTCTTTTTGAGTATGGTATTGATTGATGTAGTTTTAAAAATATATACCTATCTAAGACATCTTTTTCTATTTTATTTATTAATTGATTAAATAAATTATATCCATATGTTGCGTCTTCTTTTTCTAAATAATATATTTGTTTTAGAATGTTATATAATACTCTTTCATTATCTTTATATAAATTTATATATTCCTTTTTTATATCAAAAATAAAATAAACTTTCATTTTTATCACCTATTTTATAGTAATACTTATAAAAGTTTATTTTTGTCGAAAATAATTATTTTAATAGATTTTCTACTTTTTCTTCTAATGAATCAACGTCAAATCCATATTTTTTATATACATCATCTTTTTTACCACTTTCACCAAATTGATCTAATGTAATTAAGTATTTTTCGTTGAACACAAGACTTGTCCAAGAAATAGATGACGCTGCTTCAATAACTATTTTTCTTACTTCAACAGGTAATACTTCATCTATATATTCTTGATCTTGTTCTTTAAATCTTTTTATACAAGGCATTGAAACTACTCTTACATCCATACCTTTTGTCTTAAGTCTTTGAGCAACTTCTATCGCAAGATGAACTTCTTCACCAGTTGCGATTAGAATTCCTGATAGTTTTCTTTCAGAATCAAAGACAACATATCCTCCCTTGGAAACATCATTTACTTTAGTACTTTCTAATATAGGCAATATAGTTTTAGATAATGATATAACAGAAGGACCTTGTTCTTTTTCTATAATGGCTTTGTAGGTTCCAATTACTTCGTTAGCGTCAGCTGGTCTAAATACTTCTAAATTCGGAACTGATCTTAATCCAACTAATTGTTCAACAGGCTGATGAGTTGGTCCATCTTCTCCTATACTGATAGAGTCATGTGTATATATATAAGTTACAGGTAAGTTCATTAAAGCTGACATTCTAATACCTGGTCTCATATAGTCACTAAAACTTAAGAATGTAGATCCATATGTTTTATAACCACATAAACTAAGTCCATTTAATATGGATGACATTGCATGCTCTCTCACACCAAAAAATATATTTTGACCTAAGTAGTTTTCTTTAGAATAATCATTTCCGTCTTGAATATATGTCTTAGTAGATTCAAAAAGATCAGCACTTCCACCCAATATACATGCATTTGTTTTTACTAACGAATTTAAAATCTTTGATGAAGTATCTCTAGGAGATTCCTTTAAGTCAGTTGGCGTTTCATAAACAATATCTTTAAAATCTAATTTTTTGTTTTCACTGATAAGATAATTTAGTTCTTCTTGTTCTTCTATCTCAAGACTTTCTTTTTGTTTTTCCCAATTTCCACTTATATTATCACATCTTGCTTCTATTAATGATTGAAAATCTTCAATAGTTTCTTTGGATATTGTAAATGGAATATCTCTAATTTTCATTTTTTGTTTTATTTCACTAATATCTTCTTTTTCTAATGGGCCGCTATGTGTTTTCTTTAGCCCTTCATATTTAGAATATTTTCCTATTGTTGTTTTTACTTCAATTAAAGTAGGCTTTTCAGTTTCTTTTTTAGCTTCTTCTATTGCTTTCTTTATTTCTTCAATATTTTCACCATCATTTACAGTACAAACATTCCAACCTAAAGATTGAAATCTTAAAGAAATGTTATCGTTAAAGGTTAATGATGTATTCCCGTCAATTGATATATTATTAGAGTCATACAGAACTATTAACTTATTTAATTTTAGTGTTCCTGCAAGGCTTGCTGCTTCATATGTTACACCTTCCATTAAATCTCCATCACTACATAAAACGTAAGTATTGAAATCAATAATCTCTGTTTTGTTTTTATTATATTTTGTTCTCAATCTAGCTTCTGCCATGGCTACTCCAACAGCTGTTGCGAACCCTTGACCTAATAGTCCTGTTGTCATATCTACTCCTGGCGTTTTAAGTTCTGGATGGCCTGGAGTTATCGAATCTAACTGCCTAAATTTCTTTAAATCCTCTAATTCTATATTAAATCCTGCCATATATAATGTTGCATATAATAATGCAGAACCATGTCCCGCTGACATAATAAAACGATCTCTATTGAAGTAATTTGGATTTTTAGGATCAATTTTTAAAAAGTGTGCATATAGTGTATATAACATTGGAGCTGCATCTAATACAATACCAGGATGTCCACTTTTTGCCTCATCAATCATATCTATTCCTAAAGAACGAATTTGATCAATTATTTTTTGTTCATTTATTTCTACGATATCTTTTTTTGGAATTATCAAAAGTATCACTCCTCTTTAGATTTTATTATATCATATATTTCATTTATTATATAATAAAAATCATTTTTTAAGAGTTATATTAAAATGCAGTTATCCCCATAGGTATTATTAATCTTTGACCTGGGAATATAATTGGTAATCTTAAACCATTTGTAAATATTAAATTTTGTACACTTACACCAAATCTGTTAGCTATTGACCATAATGTATCCCCTCGCCTTACTATATATACTCTATTTTGTGGCGGTATATTTCCAATTGGCGGTACTGGGGTTACTTGTGGTCTTGATGGTATTACTATTAACATACCCGGGAAAACAGGACTATTTGGAGTTAAATTATTCAAAGCTAATAATTCATTTAATGATACTCCAAATCTATTAGCTATTGACCATAATGTATCCCCCTGTCTTACTGTATATATCATCCGATCACATCCTTATATTATTCTTCTATATTATTATGATATTCTACCTATAATAATTGGTTCCCAAAAGGGTTGTGTAAAAGAAAAATATAAGGATATAGATTATATGGTTTTTGCTTGCTTAATTTTCTATAAACAAAAAAATCAATAATTGATTTTTTATTTATAAGGAAAGTTCTCCCTATTTTTATAAAAAGCAATATAGGCTATTTACGAACAATTATTTTAGAAATATAATAAAATTGTTCTTGTAAAAATGGAGGTGATTTAAGTATAATAACAGGATAATACCAATATTGTATGAATAATTAAAATACATTATCAAAGTTAGTAATAATAAAAAAGAGTACGATAGAGACTATCGGAATTTAAGCATATGGAAAATAAGGGTTACCTTATTTGTGAAGTAGGAAACTTAGGAGGCAACGACTGAGACGAATTAAAACTTGTTTTAATTCTTTTGTTCATTAAATCGCTCTTTTAGAAAATATACAAAAACAAAATCTGTATTTCCTTCAGATGAATCATTAATGAAATGTTTATATTTAGCTACTCAAAATATTACTAAAAAGTGGACAACTCGATATGGAAATTGGGATATGATTTTAAGTGAATTATCTATTATGTTTGAAGGTAGAATTTAGCTCTTTGACAATTAATTATTATATGTTATTATTTAGATAACAAAAAAGAAGTAAGTATATTCTTACTTCTATCATGGAAAGATACTATTTACACAGAAATTTTTACACTCTCTCTAGAAAAAATATAGGGGGTTGTCTACAATCTGACAACTCAATATAAATTGAGTTGTAAATCTATTCTTCTTCTGAATTGTCAATTTGAAAAACTAGATTTGCCAATAGAATTAATGATGATGTCTATGACTAGGATTATTAGGTTTAACTTCACATTCTTTTTCATTACATTTATCTTCTTTAGTCTCTATTTCTATTGTAGTATGAATAATTCCGTGTTCAGTCATTTCTTCTCTTATTTGTTCTTTTAAAGCTTTTATATCTTTATTATCTGTTAATATATGCATTGTTGAATAATTTGTATTTCCATCAATACTCCAAATATGGATATGATGAACATCTATTACTCCTTTTATTTTGCAAATATGATGCTTAATTTCTTCTATTGATATATTTTTGGGCGTTTTCTCTAAAAATAGGTCTAATATTTCTTTTAAATTTATAGAAGCATTAATAAGTATGAAGATAGCTACTCCTATAGACATAATTGAATCAATTATTCTTATATCAGTAAATTTCATTAAAATAGCGCCTATCAAAACAACTACCCAACCAAGTACATCTTCAAGCATGTGTAAATTTACTGCTTTTTGATTTATAGAATCGCCATCTTTAGTAAAATATGCCGCTATGAAGTTTATAACTACTCCAAATACTGCAAAAATAATCATACCATTGTAGCTTATTTCTTCTGGATTTATTATTCTGTTAATTCCACCTATTATAACGAAAATAGAACCAGCAGTTAAAATTATTGTCGTTATTAAAGCTCCTAAAATAGAATATCTAGCATAGCCATAAGTATATCTTTCGTTTGGTTTTTTCTTACTTATTTTCTCTAATACTAAAGATATTCCAATACTTAATGCATCTCCAAAATCATGTATAGCATCCGACATTATTGATATACTATTTGTAAAAAAGCCTCCTAATAATTCAAATATTGAAAAAACAATATTTAAAATAAATGCAATTAAAATATTTTTTTCTGATTTCATATAGACTATCTCCTTTAATTATTAAATCTCTTAAACAAACTTATCAGTTCGTCAATTACCTCAAGATTTCCTTTTTCCAAATCATCTGCCACACATTTATATAAATGTTTTTCTAATATAAAGTTAGCCAAACTCTTTGCTGATTTTTCAACTGCAACTGTCTGAATTAATACATCATTGCAATCGCAATTATTATTTATCATTTTTTCTATACCTGAGATTTGTCCCTTAATACGATTTATTCTATTAAGTATTGTCTTTTTTTCTTCATCACTTCGTATAGGTTTATTATTTTCCATTTTTCTACCTCCAGACATATTATATACCCTTAAGGGTATTTTTGTAAATGAGGGGTATATGAAAAAAACAGAAATTTTTCTTATAAATTAAAAAAACGAACTTTCAACAAAGTTCGAGTTAATTCTACAATGGTGCGAGTAACAGGAGTTGAACCTGCACGTCTAAGACACTAGATCCTAAGTCTAGCGCGTCTGCCAATTCCGCCATACTCGCATAGTGGTGGACCCTACAGGACTCGAACCTGTGACCGCCCGGTTATGAGCCGGATGCTCTAACCAACTGAGCTAAGGGTCCATTGCTATTTAATAATAGCATATTATAAAAAAAGTTGCAAGAATAAAAAGACAATTTTTATAAAAAATATAATTTATGTTAAAAAACAAAAGAAAAAGAGCTAACACTCTATTATTTTCCAAGCATATTTAATAAATTGATTTTAAACATATCTTTTTCTGGATTAGTCTTAGAAATCATTACACCTTTATATGTTGATAACTCTGCTCTATGGCCTTCATCTAATATACCTTCTGGTGTTATATTTGTTAAAAGTATAATGTTTTTTTCTAAATAAACTGTATAATGTAACATGATTGTTCCATGAACTTTTGCGAATAATTCATCAGTTGGTAATTTTAATTCATAACTAACTGTTTTTGTTTTATTATCTTTTTTAATTTCTTCACCTAAGAAATTTCCTTTACGAAGTTCTGGATAATAACTAAAAGTTAATTTTTTATAAGCAAGCATGTTATACTTTCTTACTGATCTTTCTTTTTTTCTAAAATCATTTTCATCTAAATATTCAAATATATAAGTGTTTTTCATATATTCAACCCCCAATAATTATTATTCTGAAGACCCCTGTATCTTCAAAGTAAACATATTATAGCATTTTTTCGACATTTTGTCAATTTTTTTGTTTGGAAATTTTTTCAAGTCATACTAATTATCAAAAAAAAGACATTGTTAATGCCTTTATTTTCTTTTTTGTAATTTCAACCGCACCATTATTTGTAATAATTTAATTCTACATCATAAACACATTTATAGTCAAA
>CAKPJN010000005.1 GCA_934162665.1 uncultured Bacilli bacterium | reverse complement strand
TCCTGGCTGGGTGGGCTCTTTTATTGTATCAAAAAACCACACCTTTGTGGTGCGGTTCAAATTTCAATTTAGGAAAATCTAATCTTTTTCGATTAGACTTTTACTTTGTTAACTTTTTTTCATTATAGTTATCTATATTTCCTAGGTATTTATTATAGTATTCTTCTAGGAATGTTTCATATTCTTCATCAGTTTCTAGTATTTTTCTATCCCTTGGTAAATATATATTTGTACCAGGTATTAATTTATCTTTTTGATCTTTATTTCTTTCTTTTTTTATTACATATTTGTTGTAATATCTTTCTAAGAAAGCTTCGTATTCTTCATCTGTTTCTAGTATTTTTCTATCCCTTGGTAAATATATATTTGTACCAGGTATTAATTTATCTTTTTGTTCTTTATTAGGTTTTATTTCTAAGTTATTTTCTTCAACTAGTTCTTGTTCTTTAAATTCAAAGTTAAAGTTTAATTCTTTTAGTTTGTTAGAAATAATATCTAATTCTTCTTTACTTATAGAAAGATAGTATTCATTATCAATCTTTTTATTAGTGGATTTTTGTTCTAACTTTAGAGCGTTATAAACTTTTTCTGATATATAATATGTATTGTTTTTATCACGATAGATTTTAATTTTGATTTTTTCTTTTTCTTTTTCAGTAGTTTTTTCTTTGCTATTTATAGGTTTATAATTTGCTTTAAAATTAGGATGTTCTTTTTCTGTTTTTTCTATAGCTTCTTTAGTTACTTTTAGGCAAGTTATATTTTCAATTTCTTTTGAATTTGATTTATCTCCTAGACTATAATCATTACATAGTTTTTCTGACATATATAATCCTTCGGAAGTTTCAAAGACTCTAAAATATGTAAGTAAAGTTTTTTTAATATATTTACATTTTAGATTTCTTTTTTTCTCAAGGTTATTAATTTCTTCTTTAGATACTTTATAACATGGAATACCATCAAAATTTTGAGTTTTATTAGCATTGCCGATTTTTAATTTTTCACAAATTGTTGAAGCTATATAAAAATCATTTTCATTAGTTTGATATATTTTTAATTCTTTTGTTGTGTTTCCTTTAGAATCTGATTTAGTATTTTTTGCTTTTTTCATGTTGTTCATAATAGTGTTGTATTTTTTTAAAGTAAAATAAGATTTTATAGCATCGATGTTTAACCATTTTTTATTTTTCTTTTGTTCTTTATTTTTTGTTTTAATATCTTTATTATTTTTTTCTTCAGATTTTTGTTTGTTAGTTTTACTGTTTTTAATATTAGTATATTTCTTGTTAATGTATTTTTTTATACTTTTTAAGTATTTATGGTTTTCTTTATTGTTAGTTTCTTTTTTTAGGTTACATTTTATTGTTGATGGTAAATCATTAACTTTTAGTTTTTTATGTCTTTTAATTAATTCTTCATATTCTGTTTCATCATCTAGATTTAGTATATATGTGTTTTTAACCTTATCTAATATCGTATATTCATTATCTTTATTATTTTTATCATAATAGTATATAAAGTATTTATTTAATTTTTTATTATAACCGAATTTTTTAATATGTATTTTATGAATAGTTCCATCAGGATGTTCTAAGTTTCTATTTTTAAACATATTTTCCCCTCCATTGCCTGTGTATTTTATCATATTTTTTACTTTTTGTCAATTTTTATTGGGGGAGGGGGAGTTATTAAAACATTTTATCTACGTCTTTAGGTACTTGATCATTTACTATTGCATTTATTATTTTATCTTCTTTTTCTTTGGAAACTTCTTTACCTGTCATTGTGCTTATTTCTTTTACAACTTCGCGTAGAGTTGTTTCATCTTTCATATCAGAATTTTGTAATTTTTTAGCAAGGGATAAGATTGTATCTTTATCAACATTTGTTTTTTTCTCTACTTTTTTAAAAAAATTATCTCCAAACATAAGCAACCTCCTATATTATTATATGAGGTAAATTTCTTTTTGTTCTTTTAGAAATAAAAAAAACTTAATTGTTTTTAAGTTTCTTTTGTAATTTTTCTTTTCTTTTACCTAGTTTTATACATTTTTTACTGAATTCTTCAATAGTTATTTGTTTTTTTTGATATCTTTCTTGTAAGAGCTCTAGTGATTTATCTAGTATTTCCATTTCGCTAGTTGGATTTTTTCTTTCAAATAACATTATTCATCATCACTCCTATTTTTAAATTGTAATACTATTGGTGTACCTGTAAAGTCAAAGTTTTCTCTTATTTTGTTTTCTAAATATCTTTCGTATGAAAAGTGTACTAATCCTTTGTTATTTACTCTAAATGTAAATTTTGGAGGGTTAATACCAGTTTGTGATGTAAAATATATCTTTAATCTTTTTCCTTTGTATGATGGTGGTAGATTCAATTGATATGCATCTAATATTACATTATTTAATACGCTTGTTTTTAGTTCTTTTTTTATATTTTCTCCAACTTTAATTACTTCTGGCATTAATGTATGAATTCTTTTTTTAGTAAGGGCTGATAAGAATACGATAGGGGCATATGTTGCGAATTGGAATTCAGCTCTCATTAATTTTTCAAAGTCATTAATAGTTGTATCTTTAACAGTATCCCATTTATTTACTACAAATATTAATCCTTTTCCTCTTTCTATTGCATAACCTGCAATATGTTTATCATGTTCTTTGATTCCTTCTTCAGCATTAATAACTACTAGACAAATATCACTACGATCAATTGATTTTAATGAACGATATAGACTATATTTTTCGATTGATTCAAATACTTTTCCTTTTTTTCTCATACCAGCAGTGTCAATTAGTACATATTCTTCGTTATGATATTTTAATACTGAGTCAATTGAATCTCTAGTAGTACCAGCTATATTTGATACAACAACACGATCTTCATTTAAAAGGGCATTCATTAAACTACTTTTACCAACATTTGGTCTTCCTATTATACAGAATTTTAATCTATCATCAACAAGATCTTCATGTTCTTTAAAATCCATAGTTATAGTATCCATTAAATCAATATAACCTATATTATGAATGGCACTTATTGGAATATAAGTATCAAAACCTAATTCATAAAAGTCATATATATTATCTTTTGCGTCTTTAACATCCATTTTGTTTATTGCGACAATTATTTTTTTGTTACTTTTTCTTAAGATGTCTCTTACAATTAGATCGTTAGAAGTTAATCCTTCTTTTCCATCTACTATGAACACTACTATATCCGCTTCTTTGATAGCGATTTCTGCTTGTAGTTTTATTTCATCATTAAATGTCATTTTAGTTGTATCTATACCACCAGTATCTACTAGGTAGAATTTTTTATTATTATATGTTGCTTCTTGATAGATCCTATCTCTTGTAACACCTGGGGTATCTTCAATAATTGATACTTTTTTACCAACTATTTTATTAAATAAGGTGCTTTTACCAACGTTAGGTCTTCCAACTAAAGCTACAGTAGGTAGTGCCATAATATCTCCTCCAATTTACACGTATTATATCATATTGTTTTAATTTTTTAAAGAATTTTATTATAAGTTAAAATATACATGTTATAATTATAGTATAGGTAGGTGGATATATGGAAACAGAAAATAAAAAATTAGATAATAGTTGGTATAATAATGCCTCAATTATTATAAATATCATTATTGGACTAATATCTTTGATTATTATTTTGAGTCAGTCATTTGCGATTAATCATAATTTGAGTACTAATGATATTTTTAGGAGTTTGTTAAATCATAATAGTGTTTACTTGATAATGTTAGTTTATTTTATATCTTTAAAAACTAAATTTGGTAAGAGAAATTTTAATTTTTTAAATTTATTTTTGATATTGTTGTATACAATTACTACTATTGCGTCTTTACTTACAATATTTCAATCATTTTCTTTGATATCTCTTTTATCATTTTCTCTACATATTATTTTGTTAGTTTATATGTTTCATACTCTTTTACTCGATACTAGAATTTGGAAAGGCGCAAAGTTAGAATTATCTCCTTTTAATGATATCTCAAATGATGGTTATTTTTATTCAATAATTATTATAAGTGTTATTCTTCTTATGGTTAATTTGATTGAGGCATCAACTTTTGATAGTGCGATTTTAGCTATGTTGGATTGCTTATATTATATTTTAATATCTAGATATATTTATTTGTATAAAAGTTTCTTAGAAAGTAAAAATATAAAGGAGGTAAAATAATGGACTTTTTTTCTGAGGTAGATGTTGAAAAGAAGGATTTTCCAAAGCTTAAAACAATTACTAAGAAGGTAGATAAACAAAAGCTTAATGGATATCAGATTTTTGCGCTTGTTACTTTTGGTATTTGTATTTGTTTTGGGGTAGTATTTGGAAATTTATTTCCTGCTTGTGGTGCGACTTCATCTATTTATTCTGGTACATGCGATAATGTGGAATTTAACTTTTCATTGATGTTATTTGTATGGTTTGCTAGTTTACTTTTATGCTTGTTTTTTTACGCTATAGGTCATGTTATACAACTGCTTTCTTCTATTGATAAAAACTTGCGTAAAAAGTAGTAAAATTGCTTGATATTTCTTGCATTTATTTAAAAAACATGATACCTTTTATATGTAAGCATAAGTTTGCTTAAAAAATAGGGAGGTATTTATACTATGAAAAAAGTTGAATTAGTTGAAGCTATTGCTGCTAAAACAGGATTAACTAAATCAGATTCTTCTAAGGCAGTTGAAGCTTTTACAGAAGTAATTACAGAAGCATTAGTTAAAGGAGATAAAGTACCACTAGTTGGTTTCGGAACTTTCGGAGTTTCTGAAAGAGCTGCACGTGAAGGACGTAATCCTAGAACTGGTGAAACAGTTAAAATCGCTGCTAGAAAAGCAGTTGTATTTAAAGCTGGATCTGCTTTAAAAGACGCAGTAAATAAGTAATTAAAGAAAGCCGTATGGCTTTTTTCTTTTTTGTTTGATATAATTATATTGGAGTTGATATGATGCTAGATGTGGCTTTAAAACTACTAAGTAAAATAGAAGAACATGGATATCAAGCATATATTGTTGGAGGATTTGTTAGAGATTATATTCTTAATATTGAATCTAATGATATTGATATCGCAACTAATGCTACCCCTAAAGAATTAATAGAAATATTTCCAGAATCTTATCTTCCTCATGATGATTATGGTTCTGTTACAGTAATGTCTAAAAATATTAGATTTGAAATTACTACATTTAGAAGGGAAATTAGTTATATTAATAATCGTAGACCTAGTGAAATTGAGTATATAGATGATTTATATTCTGATTTATTAAGACGAGACTTTACAATTAATACTATTTGTATGAATAGTAGAGGAGAGGTAATTGATTATTTAGGTGGACAAAATGACTTAAATAATAGAGTTGTTAAAGTAGTTGGAAATGCTAAAGATAAATTTATGGAAGATGCTCTTAGAATTCTTAGAGGTATTAGATTTGCGACTATTTTAGATTTTGATTTGGATGAGGAGATTGTTTTAGCGATTAAAGATACTAAACATTTATTGAAAAATTTGTCTTATAATAGAAAGAAAGAAGAACTAGATAAGATATTTACTAGTGGTAATGCAGAACGTGGCATAGAGTTATTATTAAGATTTGATTTAGATAAAGAATTAGAATTATTTAATTTGGATAAAGTTACTGATACTTCTAATTTAATAGGGATTTGGAGCGTTTTAGATGTTACTTCGAAATATCCATTTACTAATAATGAGAAAGAATTGATTAGTAATATTAATAAAGCTATGACTCATAATAATTTAGATCCATATATTCTTTATACTTATGGTTTATATGTTAATAGTGTTGTGGCTGATATTAAAGGAATAGATAAGAAAGATGTTACGATGTCTTATAATAATTTAGTTATCCATAGTAGAAAAGAGTTGGATATTACTAGTTATGATATTATGAGATGTCTTGATAGAAAACCTGGTAGTTATTTAAATGATATTTATTCTGATATTGAACAAGAGGTTTTATATAGAAGAATACCTAATGATAAGCAGAAAATTATTGATTATATTATTTCTAAATATAAATAGAAGATAAATGATTTTTATGGTATTATAGATAATTAATTGATATGAGTGAGGTGATAATATGAAAAGTTCTAAATTAATTGAGATTTTTAAACAAGGAAATATTGTTATTCCTATCTATTTTGTAAAACATTTTCAGGATTTTAAATTAAATTGGGATGAATTTATATTTTTGATGTACTTATATCATTTAGGTGATAAGTTTTTATTTAATCCAGCTAAGTTTTCAACTGATTTAAATATAGAGTTGAAAAATGTAATGAATTATATTTCTACTCTTACTGATAAACATTTTATTAGAGTTGAAGTTATTAAAAATGATAAGGGATTAATGGAAGAAGTAATTGTTATGACTGAGTTTTATGATAAGCTTTCTCTTATGATGATTGATGAAGTTAATAATAATTCTAGCGCTGATGATTCTAATATTTTTGAGATTATTGAGAAGGAATTTGGTAGAACACTTAGTCCTATTGAATACGAAATTATTAAGGCTTGGTTAGATGGTAATATGAGTGAGGAACTTATTAAAGAGGCTATTAAAGAAGCTACATTTAATGGAGTATCTAATTTAAGATACATTGATAAGATACTATATGAATGGGGAAAAGCTGGTATTAAGACAGTAGAAGATGTAGAGAAGAATCGTAAAAAGAGAAAAGGTAAGGAAAAGGATGAGTCAATTGATTTAGATATTGTAGATTGGGATTGGTTTGATGATGAAGAATAGTCTTATTATTGAGGAATATTTAGATCATTTATTTCCTAATCCTCATTGTGAACTTAATTATAATAATGATTATGAGCTTTTAATTGCGATTATGTTAAGTGCTCAAACTACTGATAAAATGGTAAATAGTGTTACAGCTATTTTATTTAAAAAGTATCCAACTTTGAATGATTTAAAAAATGCTGATTTAGCTGATTTAGAGAGTATTCTTAGACCTATTGGTTTTAGAAAAAAGGCTTTATATGTTAAAAATATTTCTACAATTTTGTGTGATAATTATCAGGGAAAGGTTCCTATTGATAGAAAGATATTGGAAACATTTCCTGGTGTTGGTAGAAAGACTGTAAATGTATTTTTTAGTGAGTTTTGTGATATACCAGCTATTGCTGTTGATACACATGTTAACAGGGTATCTAAGAGGTTAAAACTAGCAAGAGAAGCTGATACTATAGATGATGTTGAAAAGAAGTTAATGAAGGCTTTTAAAAAGGATGTATGGGGTAAGAGACATTTGCAACTTGTTTTATTTGGAAGATATTATTGTAAGGCTATTAAACCTTTATGTAGTGAATGTCAGTTAAAAGATATATGTAGAGAGAAAAATAAGAATCTTTGATAGGTTCTTTTTTTGTTTATATAAAAAACTATTGATAAATTTTATCAATAGTTTAATTACTAATTATTATGGAGTTGGTGTATGAGATGGAGAAGGACTTGGACTAGGAGAAGAAGAACTTGCTTTAAATGATTGTTCTAGAAGTGTATACTCTTTTCCATTATATGTACCTTTAAATACTATTGTAACGTTTGATCCTGATACTGATTCAGGGAATACTGTTATAGGAATAGTTGTTCCTTTAACATACGCTTTGATGTTTGATACACTTGATGTTATGTCTTTTCCATTACTCATTATTTTAATATTTGATGTTGTTATTGTGTCTCCTGCTTTAACTGTTGTTGCTCCAGTGTATGATGCAGTTAATTTTTCTTCTTCGTTAGCTAATGTATACGATGCTGCATCACTTTGCATACCACTATATGATTTATAGGTTGCTATTACTTTATAGGTTCCATATGGAGATGTTGTTGTATATGTAAATGAAGTTTTATCAGTAAATCCAATTAGGGTAGAACCGAAATAAACATTATAACCGAATGTTCCATAAGCGGCATTTGTGTTATCCCCTGGACTAACTGCATTCCAAGAGATAGTTACGGTTTTATTTCCATCATATGTTGCTTTTAATTTTGATGGTGTTGCTAATTTCTTTTCTTCTTGTACTTCTGGTTGATTATCTTTTTTAAAGTATTCATATATTACTTTTCCAGTATATCCTGCTGTTGCTACTATAGGTGGATTAGAACCTTCAACTATTCCTAGTTTTACGACACTATTTGGTTGTTTAAATGCTTCACGATTTGATTCCATTGCTCCAGAATCAACTAGAGCTTTAAATAATTTATCTTTTTGGATAGTTGCTGGTATATTTCTTAAGCAGTATTCACTATCAATATAGTCATATCCATACCACATACCAATTACTGTTTTAGTTGAGTAACCGATTACCCATGAATCACGAATTGCATCACCAGGTAAGTGTTTTGCTGCCATTGTTGCATCATCGTAGTTTGTTGTACCAGTTTTACAAGCAACGTTTTTAGGTGTTCCACCAGTTAAGGCAACATCTTGTAATACGCTTGATATCATGTATGCAGTTGCATCTGACATTACTTGTTTTTTATTTGATTTATGTTCTTTTACTTCCCCGGTATCTCTGAATACTATTTTACTTACTGAGTATGGTTCGTTATAATAACCACCATTTGAGAAAGCTGCATATGCTGCACTCATTTCTAATGGAGAAACACCTGTGAAGGCACCAATTGAATGAGCTTCATGTATTTTTCCATTTTCTATTTCTGGGGAAATTCCTAAGTTTGTTACGAATTCTATTACTTTTTTATTATCTACTTGTTGGAATGCTTTTAAAGCAGGTATATTACGAGAGGTTGCTAGTGCCCTTCTTAAAGTAATTGTTCCGTAGTAGCCACCATCCCAGTTTTTAATTGATTTACCATTTGAGTATGAGTATGGTGCATCATCGAATAGGGTATATGTTGACCAATTGTTATATTCAATACCAGGCCCGTAATCAAATAATGGTTTAGCGGTAGAACCAGGTTGTCTATCTATATCTGTTGCATAGTTCCATGTTTTAGCGCCACTTTGATTTCTTCCGTCACCGATGGCTAATATTTTACCAGTTTGAGAGTCTAATACAGATACTCCTGTTTGTACTTTATCATTAATCCAAGTATAAGTTTCTCCGTTTAAAACATTATTAACTGCATCTTGTTTAGTTCTATCCATAGTTGTATATATTAGTAAAGGTGTTACATATGGGTTTACTTTGTATTTCTTTTCAATTTCTTTTACGACAGTGTTAGTAAATCCTTGATATTTATCAGATGTGTTATTATTTTCTACGACTAAAGATTCTACAGGTATTGAGTTAGCTAATTTTTCTTCTTCTTCTGTTATATAGCCATGTTTTTTCATTAAGTATAAAACAGTTTTTCTTCTTGATGTTGCATTTTTAGGATTAACATTTGGCCTATAATAGTTAGGAGATTTAAACATACCTGCTAGAATAGCTGCTTCACTTAGATTTAAGTCTCCAACATCTTTTCCAAAGTAATGTCTTGCAGCTTCTTGAACTCCATAAATATTTCCGCCTAAGAAGTGGTTATTTACATAAAATTCAACTATTTCTTCTTTGGTATATTTCTTTTCTAGTTTAAATACAGCTAAATATATATCTGTAAATTTACGAATTATTCCTTTAATACCGCTAGCTTCAGTTGATGTAATACTGTTTTTAATTACTTGCATTGATAGAGTTGATGCTCCACCAGCGTCTGAGTTTCCTAATAATTGTCCAGCTGATGCCTTTATAAATCTTGGTGCATCAAAACCATTATGTTGAAAGAA
This sequence comes from uncultured Bacilli bacterium, assembly GCA_934162665.1. Classification (GTDB taxonomy): domain Bacteria; phylum Bacillota_I; class Bacilli_A; order RF39; family UBA660; genus RUG14670. Next base: position 88,587 of record CAKPJN010000005.1, on the reverse strand, counting down.
TCTAGAATCTTCTGTTGCGATTATTGCATCTATTAAAACTTCAGGTAATTCATCATATGTTACTTTTTCACGCATTTCACTACCTAGTTTTGTAATTACATTTCCGTCTTTATCATATATGATTGTGACTTCTTGTTTATTTAATTGTTTTGCATTAAATTCTGGAGCAGAAACTTTTATGTAGGCTAAAAATGCTGAAATAGCAATTAAAGATAATATACCAAGAGACAATATTATAATTAATATTATATTTAGTATTCTCCTTTTGTTTCGGTTATGTTTAGTTTTCTTTAATAAATGTGAAATACCAATAATAATACCAATTCCTAATCCTGTGAAAATGGTAAAAAACAAGTCTAGTGTTAAGTAGCAAACAACTAATAATATAATGATGACAATAAGACATCCTGCCTTTATATTATTGCTGACGGGTTTACTTTCAGGTACTCGTTTTTTTATCTTTTTTGTATTACTTATTTTTTTTGTGCTATAGTTTTTTGTTTGTGTATTTCTTTTATTAGGTTTTCTTCTTTTTATATCTTTTTTTTGCATATTAAATACCTCCATATATTTCGTCGATTATTTTTAAATAATCTAATCTTGGATTATAATTATCTTTAATAATATACGCTTTTTCTTTAAAATAATTGATTGGTATCGATTTTCTAATGTTATTATCTATGTATTCTAATAAGTCTTTTCCTAATAATAAGTAGGTTTCATTTAGACTTATGAATCTAACAATTAAAAAGACAATACCTTGTTGTTCATATATATTTCTTATATGGCTAATTTGGTGTGGGTGAATATTGTTTAACGGGAATGAGGTTATGTTTTTTGTTTCTTTTGCTTCAAAATCAATGTACTTACCATTATATATTCCATTGTAATCTGTTGTTGATGGAACTGTAAAAAAAGCTTCTTTAATAATAGCCTTATCACGTGATGGGTAATCTACTTTTGTGATTTTGATAGGTGTTGGTTTCTTGTAAATAAATGCTTTATTTATTTCTTTGTAATATTCGTTTGTTTGATTAATATCATTTTCGAGATTCATTCCTCTATTACTGTAATTTATGTTATGGTATTTTTGTTTTCCTTTTTTTATACCGTTTGGATAGTTCATCTCATCACCTGTTTTTATTATACTATATATTGATGAATTTTTCTATTAATTTTCTTTATTTATAAAAAATAAAATCTAATATTGTCGAATCGCTAGAAAAAAAATAAAAATAACGTATAATTTAATTTGGTGATTAAAATGAATAATTTTGAAGTTATTAGGGTGTTTGATAAAATGTTAAATCAGACTAAAAATGTTAGTATTTGTATGAGAGTATCTTTCTTAAATAGTGCTGTTACAATTGACAAAAATAATCTTTAATGTAATAATATTAGTGTAAAGGGATTGGTGATATTTATGTATCAAAATAAAATTACTCTTATGCCACAGGATATTTTAGAAAAAGAATTTAAAATAGATACTCGTGGTTATCGTATGAAGGAAGTTGATCAATTTTTAGATATGATTATTGGTGACTATGAACAATTCCTTAATATTATTAATGATTTAGAAAAAGAGAAGGCAGATTTATTAGGTGAAATTATGAATCTAAAGCAAGAACTTAGAAATTCTAAATTAAATATGGAAGTTGCTAAAAGCACTACTTCTGATGGTATGGAAGTAACTAATGTTGATATTTTAAGAAGACTTTCACAACTTGAAAAAATGGTGTATAATTTGAGCAATAAAGGCAATTAATATATAGACAAACGCTGGTATCTTATGATACTTGAGGAAAGTCCATGCTTGCACAGTCTGTGATGATTGTAGTGTTCGTGCCTAGGAAAAAAATAACTTAGGGTAGATAATTCTAACGGCGGAGTTTAAATCTAAGTTTTTTAATATGATTTAATCTGTAAAGTGCCACAGTGACGATGTTTTAGGAAACTAAAAAGTGAAACGCGGTAAACCCCACGAGCAAGAAACCCAAATTTTGGTAGGGGAGTTCTAACAAAGGAATAAAACTGAGTTAGAGACTGAGAAATCGGTAGATAAATGTTTGTCGCCTAGTAATAGGAACAGAACATGGCTTATTTATATTATTTGTTTATTATGCGAGGTGTTTTAATTGAAGGATTTAGGTAAATACTTAAAAACTACTAGAATTGATAATGGTGTAAGTATTGAAGAAGCTGCAGAAGATTTGGAACTTTCTACATCTCAAATTGAAAATATAGAGAGTGGTAATACAAAAGCTTTTAAGGATGTATATAGTTTAAAGCAATATGTTAGGTCGTATGCAAAATATTTGGGGCTTGATTCTGAAAAGGTTATAGATGAGTTTAATGACTTTTTATTTGAACATACTTCAAAGATTTCTTTAGATGATATATTGGAAGCTCAAAAAAAGATTGATGCTAATAAAGAAAAAAAAGTTACATCTCCTTATACTAATATTCCTAAAGAAAAAGTTAATGTCTGGTCTTTAATTGTTTTAGTAATATCTTTTATAATTGTTTTTGTGGTGATTTATTTTATTGTTAGTTTTATAAATAAGGCACCAGTTAGAAATAGTGAATTAATTAATCATATAGAAAAGAGTGATGTTTATGAATTTACCTACTAAGCTTACTGTTTTAAGACTAATTTTGAGTGTAGTAGTTATTGCTTTACTTTCTTTTCCTTTTTATATGGTGGGAATAAATTTTCCTAGATATATAGTTGGTGGGGTTAGTATTGAATTACAATATATTATTGCAGGTATTATTTTTATTATAGCTAGTTTAACTGATTTTTTAGATGGTTATTTAGCTCGTAAAAATAATCAAGTTACTGATACTGGTAAGATGCTTGATGCTATTGCAGATAAAGTTTTAGTTAATTCAGTACTTATTATTTTAGCTGCTCATGGTTTTATTAATGAAATTATTCCAGTTATTATTGTACTTAGAGATATAGTTGTTAATGCTATCAAAATGGAAGCAGCTAGTAAGGGTAGAGTGGTTGCTGCTATTAAGTCTGGTAAAATCAAAACTGCGTCTTTAATGGTTGGAGTTGTACTTACATTTTTTTATAACTTACCATTTGAATTTATTAATTTAAGAGTTGCTGATTTCTTACTTTATTTGGCTTGTATAATGTCTATAGTATCAGCTATTCAGTATTTTAAGTTAAATAAAGAATTAATTTTTAAAAGTCAAAATACTATTTCTAATTAGTAATTTAATTGAAAATTCCTTTTTGCTTAGGGGAATTTTTATTTTTTAGTAAATTTTTAAGGTAAAAATTGTAAAACAATTGTTCGTAAAAACTATTGCATTTTGAAAAGAAATATTATACAATTAATATGTAAGTTATTTATAGGAGGAAATTATGGCAAAAATAACAAAGGACGTTGTAAAGGATAAAGATAAGGCGTTAGAGCAAGTTTTAAGTGATATAGAAAAACAATTTGGAAAAGGTGCTATTATGAAGCTTGGTGATAGTACTCATATGAAAGTGGATGTTTGCTCAAGTGGATGCTTATCATTAGATATAGCACTTGGGGTAGGCGGATATCCTAGAGGTAGAATTATTGAAATTTATGGACCTGAATCAAGTGGTAAAACTACTTTTGCACTTCAAGCTATAGCAGAAGTACAAAAAACAGGTGGTCGTGCTGCATTTATTGATGCTGAACATGCTTTGGATCCTGTTTATGCTGAACGTTTAGGAGTAAATATTAATGAGTTATTACTTTCTCAACCAGATACAGGTGAGCAAGCTCTAGAAATATGTGAGGCACTAGTTAGAAGTGAAGCTGTTAGTATTATAGTAATTGATTCAGTTGCTGCACTTGTTCCGCAGGCTGAAATTGATGGTGAAATGGGAGATTCTCATGTTGGACTTCAGGCTAGATTGATGTCACAAGCTTTGAGAAAATTATCTGGGACTATTAATAAAACAAAAACAATCGCAATTTTTATTAATCAGTTAAGGGAAAAAGTTGGCGTTATGTTTGGTAATCCAGAAACTACTCCAGGTGGTCGTGCTCTTAAATTCTATTCTACAATTAGACTTGATATTAGAAGAAATGAGCAATTAAAAATGGGGGATGGTGTAGTTGGTAATAAAACTACTGTAAAGATTGTTAAAAACAAAGTTGCGCCACCATTTAAAACAGCTGTTGTTGATATTATGTATGGTGAGGGAGTATCTCGAGAAGGAGAAATTATCGATTTAGCTAGTGAAGCGGGTATTGTTGAAAAGACAGGTGCTTGGTATTCTTATAATGGAGAAAAGCTTGGTCAAGGAAAAGAGAATGTTAAGCTACTTTTAAAAGATAATCCTGATTTGAAAAATGAATTGGAATTAAAGGTCAGACAATATTATGATATTGATTTAGCTAAGAAAGAAAACTAATTCTTTCTTTTTTCATATATTATATTAAATTGGTCATTATATTTTTACTTAAATGGTATGGAGGTTTTATGAAAAAATTAAAAAAATTGATTGATTGTAACTATAGTACTTTAATTGATGGTGTTACTACTGATTCGAGAAGGGTGAAGCCAAATTATTTGTTTGTAGCAACTAGAGGCTTTAATGTTGATCATTTTGAATTTATTGATGATGCTATAGAAAATGGAGCGGTTGCGGTTGTTACTGATAGAGATATTAAATTATCTGTTCCTGTTATTGTAGTTGATGACATTGATTCTGCTTTAATATCGATTTGTGAGAAATTTTATAGTGTTTCTATTTCTTTCTTTTCTTTTATTGGTGTAACTGGTACTGATGGTAAGACAACGACTACTTCAATTATAAAGCAATTATTAAATCCTAGCATGAAAACTGCATATATTGGGACTAATGGTTTAGAAGTTGATGGTAGAGTTAATAGTATTTCTAATACAACACCTTGTGTTGAAGAACTTTATAAGTGCTTTTCTAATATTAAAAATAGTGATTGTAAATCGATTGTTATGGAGGTGTCTAGCGAAGCACTTCTTCATAAAAGAGTTGACAATTTAAAATATGATGTAGTTGGGTTTACTAATATTACTGAAGATCATTTGAATGTTCATAAAACTATTTCTAATTATATAGATTGCAAGCGACATCTTGTTGACTTATTAAATTATGATGGGTATTTAATTATTAATGGAGACTGTGAAAACTGTAAAGATATTAAATATCATAATATGTATACATATGGATTTTCTAGTGACAATGACTGTGTAATTTCTAATGTAAATTATTGTAAAGAAAAAGTGTCATTTGACATTACTTTTCAGAACGAAGTATATAATATAGTTAGTCCATTGTCTGGTGAATATAATGTCTACAATGTAGTTTTAGCATTTCTTATTTGTCTTGTTAAAGGGATTGATTCTAACGATTTAATTGATAGAATTTCTAAACTTATTCCTATTAATGGGAGACGTGAGTTTTTAAATTTTGGACAAAAGTATGATTTGGTATTAGATTATGCACATACGTTTTATGGTATTAAAAATTTAGTTAACAGTTTTAGTGGATATAAGAGAGTAATTTTAGTTACAGGTGCAGCAGGAGGTAGAGAAAAAGAAAAGAGAAAACTAATTGGTAAATTTTTATTAGAGAATGTCGATTTGGTTGTTTTTACTATGGATGATCCAAGGTTTGAAGATCCTAATAATATTATTGATGATATGCTTTCGGATACTGATTTAGATAATTATGAAATTATTATTGATAGGGCTAGGGCTATTTCTTATGCTCTTGATATAGCAAGTGAGGGTGATTTAGTACTTATTATAGGTAAAGGACGTGATAATTATATGGCTATATTAGATAAGAAAGTAAAATATTGTGACTATGATGTTATTAAGGATTATTTTAAATAGATAATACAACTCTTTGTTTAGTCTTTTTCTTGACAAGGCATAAAAATAAATCTACAATATAAGTAGATTATATGGTTTTATAATCTAGAAAGATGGAGGAAATATGGGTAATTTATTATTCCCTATTTTGCTTGTTGCTATTGGATTTCTTATAGGATTTATTATAGCCTTTATTATAAATTCATTAAAAGTAAATGCTGCGTCTAAAAGGGCAGAATCAATTATTTCTCAGGCACGTAAGGATGTTGAGAAAATAAAAAGAGATGCGGCTCTTGAACAAAAAGAAGAAGCACATAAATTAAAAATGGAATTAGATAAAGAAATAAAAGAAAAGAAAGAAGAAATAAAGGAGTCAGAAAATAGATTACTACAACGTGAAGCAAGTATTGATAAAAGAGATGAATTATTTCAAAAGAGAGAGGCTTCTTTAGATGAACGTGAAGAAAAACTTTCTTCTAAACAACTTGAAATCCAAAATGAAAAAAGTAAAGTGGATGAAATAAAAAAAGAACAACTTGATTTATTAGAAAAGATATCTGGTTTTAGTAAAGATAAGGCTCGTAGTTTAGTTATGAGTCAAGTTAAAGAAAATATGAACAAAGAAATTTCTGAATATATTAAAGAAAGAGAAGATGAGGCAAAGCTTACGGCTGATAAAACTGCTCGTGAACTTATAGTTACTTCTATGCAAAGATATTCAGCAGATATTTCAAGTGATCAAACTGTAACAGTAGTTGATTTACCAAACGATGAGATGAAAGGTCGCATAATTGGTAGAGAGGGTAGAAATATTCGTACAATTGAAGCTATTACAGGAGTTGATTTAATTATTGATGATACACCTGAAGCTGTAGTTTTATCTAGCTTTGATCCGTTAAGACGTGAGATTGCTAGAGTTACTTTGGAAAGTTTAATGAAGGATGGAAGAATTCATCCTACTAGAATTGAAGAATTATATGATAAAGTTTGTAAGGATATGCGTCAAAAGATTATTGAGTATGGACAAGATGCAACTTTTGAGTTAGGACTTACTAAATTTGATCCTGAATTGATTGAGATAATTGGTAAACTTCATTTTAGAACTAGTTATGGTCAAAATGCTTTACAACATTCTATTGAGGTTAGTGAACTTGCTGGACTTTTAGCTGCTGAACTTGGTGAAAATGTTAATTTAGCAAAACGTGCAGGATTGCTTCATGATATTGGCAAAGCTATAGATCATGAAATAGAGGGAAGCCATGTTGAAATTGGTGTTAATTTAGCAAAGAAATATCATGAAGATGATGTTGTTATTAACTCTATAGCGTCACATCATGGTGATACTGAAGCTACTAGTGTTATTTCTATTTTAGTAGCTATTGCTGATTCGCTATCTGCATCTAGACCTGGTGCTAGAAATGATTCTTTAGAAAATTATATTAATCGTCTTTCACAATTAGAGGACGTTGGTAATTCTATTGATGGAGTTGAAAAAACTTTTGCGATGCAAGCTGGTAGGGAACTTAGAGTAATTGTTAAACCTGATGAAATTGATGATTTGGGTGCACATAAAATAGCTCGAGAAATGAAAGAAAAAATTGAAGAAAATATGAAATATCCAGGAACAATAAAAATTACAGTTGTTCGTGAGACGAGAGCACAAGAGGAAGCTAGATAAAATAGTTTCTTCTTTTTTTAATTTTTTATAGGAGTTTGTAAATTTATTTCTAATATATAGTTAGAGGTGAGGTTATGTTTATGAATAATATTCGACCTTTTTATTTTTGGAATATTGGAAAAAGTGTTGTTAAATATCAAAATAAATATGATAATGTTGTGAAAAAAATTTCTAATATATATTGTTATAAGTTTGGACTTAGTTATACTTTTTCTTGCGAAAATATTAAAAATATGAAGTTGTTTTATTTGTGTTTTCCAGTTTTTTATAAAAATATGAATGAAATTAGTTGGAATCATTATTTAAAATTAATTAATATTTTTGATAGAGATAAACGTAATTTTTATTTTAAAGTTATCTTATATTACAATATAGAATATGGTGATTTTGTTATGGGACTAGATAATTATGTTTTTGAAAGAATATAAAAAAACAAATTCATTTTTAGTCTGAATTTGTTCTTTTTATATCTAATATTATTGGTAATATGATTGGTTTTCTTCCAGTTAGTCCATTTATATATGGATATAATTCTTCAATTAGGTTAGTCTTTAGTATAGCGAATGTTGTTTTTGGATTAGCTAATTGATTTTTTATAATATAATCACATTTATTTTCTATTTTATGAATTAGGTCTTCGTTTTCATTAACAAGAATGAATCCTCTAGTTGTGATATTTGGTTTGATTAATAATTCACGTTTTTTCATATCTAGATTTATTATAATTACAAGAATACCATCATTTGCCATTATCTTTCTATCTTTTAAAACTGCACTTCCAATCTCTCCAATACGGTTACCATCTACGTATATATCAGATCCTGGCATACTTTCTCCTTTAGTTATTGTATGATCTTTTAAACTTAAGGAATCACCATTTTTTAAGATGAATGTATTTTCTTTTGGAATTCCACAATTTATTCCTATATCTGCTTGTCTTTTAAGCATACGATAGTCACCATGGAATGGCATTATGTATTTTGGTTTAATTAATCTAATCATTAATTTTATTTCTTCTTCATTTGCATGGCCTGATGTATGTAAATCAGCTAGGGAGTTATTAGTATATACTTTTACTCCTTTTAAATATAACTTATTAACTATTTTCGATATACTTAATGCATTACCTGGTATAGCGCTAGATGAAAATATTACAACATCATCAGGTCTCAATTTTATTTGTTTATGAGTTCCATTTGATATTCTAGATAATGCCGCAAGTGGTTCACCTTGGGAACCTGTACAAAGAATTGTAACTTCACTTGGTTTAAGATTATTTGCTTCTTCAGGTGAAATTAATAATTCTTTATGATCTATATAACCAGCATTGATGGAAATGTTAATGTTATTTTCCATACTTCTACCAAATATACATATTTTTCTATTATGTTTGTAGCAGGTTTCAAAGATATGTTTTACTCTATAAATGTTGGAAGCAAATGTTGCGATAATAATACGATTTGTTTTACATTTATCAAACATTTCTCCTAAAGTTTCATCTACTACTGATTCACTATTTGAAAAACCATCATTTAATGCGTTAGTTGAGTCTCCAATTAGTAAATCTACACCTCTTTCTCCAATTGTTGCCATCTTATATAGGTTAGCCATTGGTCCGATTGGTGTTAAATCGAATTTATAGTCACCAGTTGTTACAATTGTTCCATCTGGTGTAGTAATACATATTCCATGTGAATCTGGAATAGAGTGAGTAGTTCTAAAAAATTCTATTTCAATATCTTGAAATTTTAATCTTGTATCTTCTGTGTAAACAAATAAATTATCATATCTGATATTTTTATCTTCTAGTTTAACAGCGATTAATTCTTTTGCGTGGTTTGGAGCATATATAGCAGGAATTTTAATACTTTGTAATAAAAATGGAATACCACCTATATGATCTTCATGACCATGAGTTATAAGCAAAGCTTTAATTTTATCTTCATTTTCTTTTAAGAAAGTGAAATCAGGTAAAACGTAATCTATACCCATCAATTCACTTTCAGGAAAACTTACACCGGCATCAATTATAACAATAGAGTCTTTATGCATTACACAATACATATTTTTTCCGACTTCTCCTAAACCACCTAGTACAATAATTTTTGTATCTATTGGTTTCATAATTTCTCCTTTCTTTAAGTTAATATATAAAGAACTAACTAGTTAATTATACTATAAAATATTTATTTTGTCTACTAGGCTATTTTATATTAAAAGTGGGTATATATTTTATGAAAATTTTGGTATAATTTAAGTGGTGATATTATGGGAATATTTAATAAAATAAAAAATATGCTTAGAAATGATGATAGTTCTAAACTTAATAGTGAAGTTATTAATGAAAGTGAATCAGTAAAAAATGATGTTCAAATATATGAAAAAGGTTTAACAAAATCTCGTGAGGGGTTTGTTTCTAAACTTTCTAATTTAACTAATAAATATAAAAAAATTAATGATTCTTATTTTGAAGAATTAGAAGAAATACTTATAATGGCTGATATTGGGGTTAATACAGTTGTTGAATTTATAGACAAATTACGAGATAGAGTAAAACATGAGAATATTGATAATCCAGAAGATTTAAAAGAAATTATCGTTGATGAATTGTTTATTATTTATGTTGATGAAGAAGTACTTGTTAATAAAATTAATTACAGTGATAAATTTCCTACTGTATTATTATTCGTTGGAGTTAATGGAGTGGGTAAAACTACTACAATTGGGAAAATGGCTTGGAAAGAAAAAGAAGCTGGTAAGAAAGTTTTATTGATAGGGGCAGATACTTTTAGAGCGGGAGCAGTGGAGCAACTTAGAGAATGGAGTGAAAAAATTGGTGTTTCTTTTTATGGAACTGTTGAAGGAGCTGATCCGTCTAGCGTTGTTTATGATGGGCTTGTTAAGGCAAAGAATGAGAATTACGATGTAGTATTTATTGATACAGCTGGAAGGCTTCAAAATAAGGTTAATCTTATGAATGAACTTCAAAAGATTAATAAAGTAATTAGTGGAATAATAGAAGATGCTCCTCATGAAGTATTACTTGTAGTTGACGCAACGACTGGACAAAATGGTATTAGTCAAGCTAAGGCGTTTAAAGAAATTACAGATATTACTGGTATAGTCTTAACTAAATTAGATGGTACAGCTAAAGGTGGTATAGTTTTAGCGATTAAACAAGAAGTAGGATTGCCAGTTAAGTTTATTGGACTAGGTGAGAAAAAAGAAGATTTACAAATATTTGATATTGAAAAATATATTTATGGTCTATTTAAGGATATGATGTAGGTGAGAAAATGAAAAAAAATAATGAAGCAAAACAACAATTAAAAAATAATTCAAAAGTTAATACAATTAATCAATATAATATTTTTCCTGTAGTTTTACAATTTATCTTTACTATATTAGTTATTGTATTTGGTATTCTATATTTTATTAATGGTGATTTTAATAAATGGTTTTTACTTTCTTTAGGACTTGCTTTAATTATAATGGCTTATAATAATCATATGGTTTATAAAAGAGCTAATTTTACAATTTTGTATTTAGTAGTGGGAGTTATTATATTAATTATTTCTATACTTAATTTTTTAGGGGTTATGTTTTAATGAAAGATACTATTTATTTTAATGACTTATATGATTTGTATGGTGATTTATTTACTGATAAACAAAGGATGTATTTTGAAGACTATTATTTTAGGGATTTAAGTCTAGGTGAAATGGCTGATAATTATGGTATTAGTCGTAACGCGATATTTAGGCAAATTCGTATTGTTACAAATAAGTTAAAATATTATGAAGATAGATTACAGTTATATAATAAGAAGAAAAGATTAGAAGTAATTATTGATAGTATTAGTGATAGTAAATTAAAAGAAGAATTAGAAAAGATTATTTAATTAAAATATGGAATTATAATTTATATATTTTGATTTTTATATAGTATTTATACTATAAAATTTACTTGTAAAAGTTATTATTTAAATATATAATAATAGTTAGAATAAGGGGAATAGAAAGAAGGGTTCTAGTGTGTTTGATAGAATTGTATATATAAGCGATAAATCTGCTGATATAAAGTTAAAAGATGATCAAGATATTGCGATTAATTTAATGAATTTACATTTAATATTTGAGGATAGAGATAAAAAAGTTTTAGGTGAAGTTGATGATTTAGATGGCGATATAGTTAAGGCAAGATTTTTAGGTGAAATTGTTGATGGTAAGCTAATTGGTGGAGTTATTAGAAAACCTTCTTTAGATGCTAGTATTAGAGTTATTGATCAAAGTGAGATTCCAATGATTGTTGGTGAAGATAAAGATGGATACATGAAACTTGGTTTAAGTCCTTTCTATAATGACTATCCTGTTTATTTAGATGTAAATAATTTCTTTAGTAATCATTTCTCTATTTTTGGTAATAGTGGATCTGGTAAGAGTTGTGGAATTTCTAGAATATTTCAGAATATGTTTGAAGATGAAAGACTTTTTCCATATAAATCTAATATTTTGCTTTTTGATTCATCTGGTGAATATTATAATGCCTTTAAGAATTTAAATTCTATTAACCCTAATTATCATTATCGTTTTTATAGTACTAATGAAGGTGATGGCATTGGTGAAAAATTGAGAGTACCTATTTGGTTATTAAACGCTAGTGATTTAGCTTTATTATTACAAGCTACTAATCATTCGCAACTTCCAATTATTGAGAGAATGTTAAAATTAGCTTTAATTTTTTCACAAAGTGATGTTGATGCCAATAAATATAAGAATCATTTAATTGCTAAAGCCATTATGACTATTCTTTATACTAATGAGACATCTCCTAATAAAAGAAATGAAATTTTTTCTATTTTAGCTAGTTGTTCAACTCCTGAGTTTAATTTAGAAGCACCAGTACAAGGGATTGGATATACAAGAAAATTTAGAGAGTGTTTTTTAATTGATAATAATGGTCAATTTTCTGAAAGTGTATTATTGACTGAATATGTATCTTCTTTTATTAATGAGGAATTTGATGATTACGAACCTAAAGGTGGTGTTTTCTATACTTTAGATACACTTGAAAAAGCACTTAATTTTACTTTAATTAGTGAAGGTTGGTTACGTAATGAAAATACATATGGAGACGCTGTTACTATAAAAGTTAGACTTCATTCATTGATTGTTGGTCCATGTGCTAAGTATTTTGATGTTTCAGATTATATTTCATTACAAGCTTATTTATCATCTATGCTTATTGATAATGGTCGAAAATACCAAATTGTTAATATTAATTTAGATGATGTTGATGATGATTTTGCGAAAGTTATTACTAAAATATTTTCGAGACTTGTTTTTGAGTTTGCAAAAGGACTTCAAGATAGAGCTAGTATACCATTTCATATAATAGTTGAAGAAGCTCATAGATATATTCAAAATGATACAGATAGATTTTTAATTGGATATAATATATTTGAACGAATTGCGAAAGAGGGTCGTAAATATGGAGTTATTCTTGGACTTATATCTCAAAGACCAGTTGAACTTTCAGATACAGTTATATCACAATGCTCAAACTTTTTAATATTTAAGATGAATCACCCTGTAGATGTTGATTATATTAGAAAAATGGTTCCTAATATTAGTGATGAGATTGTTGAAAAACAAAAGACTTTACAGTCTGGTACTTGCCTAGGTTTTGGTTCTGCGTTTAGGATTCCTTTAATTGTTAAATTAGAGATGCCAAATCCAGCACCATGGAGTGGTAACTGTGATGTTGTTACTATTTGGAGTGGAAATAAAAAAGTTAATACTGATAATAACAGTAGTGTTAATAATGTTTCTAATAATAGTAGTGTTGGTAATATATCTTCAGTAGAAAATAATATTAATACTAATGAACAACAAGTTGTAGTTCCACAATTTACTAGTGTAGATATACCAAAATTTGATCAAAATCAGGTTTCAAGTAATCAATTTGTTAATGTAGGTAATAATGTTAATGATGGTCAGGCTAATATTAATATACCTAATAGTAAAATAGATGATACATTGGCTAAGTTAGTTACTTTAACTACTACTAATGATAATTTAGCTGTTGATAATACTAATAATTATAATGCTAGTAGTCCTGATATTAATAATTATAATGATTCCCTAAATCCAGTTTCATTTAATTTAGATATGTCTAGTCAGCTTGATAATAGAGAGTTAAATATTCCAAAGAATGCAGTTGATATTCCTGATCAGTTAGAAGTTACTAATAGTAGAACTTCTTTAGTACCTACTATCGAGGATAAAGTTAATGCTTTGGAAGAAGGTACTATTAGAATTGTTCCACCTATGGAGAATAATTCTATTCCAACTACTGATAGTGGACAGCCATTATTTACTGTTTTAGATAATAATAGAGAATAGATTTTCTCTATTTTTGTTTTATAAAATTACATTTACATATTTTTTCTTTTTAGTTATAATATTAACAGGTGATATTAATGTTTGAAAGTTTAGGAGACCGTTTACAAAACGCTTTACATAAAATTAAAGGTTATGGAAAAATAACTGAAGATAATATTTCTGATATGATGAGAGAAATTAGACTCGCATTATTAGAAGCTGATGTTAATTATAAGGTAGTAAAGGAATTTACTAATACAGTTAAGGATAAGGCACTCGGAGAAGAAGTTCAATCTAGTATTAATCCAGGTGACTTGTTTGTAAAGATTGTTAAGGATGAGTTAGTTGAATTACTTGGTGGGGAGAGTGCTCCACTAAATTTAAATGGACATCCTGCAATCTTAATGTTAGTAGGATTACAGGGTAGTGGTAAAACTACGACAATTGGAAAACTTGCTAATCTGCTTAGAAAAAAACATTCTAAGAAACCTTTATTAGTTGCCTGTGATGTTTATAGACCAGCGGCAATTGATCAGTTAAAACAGATAGGTAAGCAATTAAATATTGAGGTTTATTCAGAAGGTAATAATGATCCTGTTGAGATTAGTAATAATGCTTTAAAATACGCTAAGGAAAATAATTATGATTATGTTTTAATAGATACTGCTGGAAGACTTCATATTGATACTGTTTTAATGGATGAGCTTGAAAATATTAGAGAAGCAGTTTCTCCAGATGAAATATTACTTGTTATTGATTCTATGATGGGTCAAGATGCAATTAATGTAATTACTGGTTTTAATGATAAACTTCCACTTACAGGAGTTGTTCTTACTAAACTTGATGGTGATACTAGAGGTGGTGTAGCACTTTCAGTTAGACATTTAACTAATGTACCTATTAAATTTATTGGTGTTTCAGAAAAATTAGATGGGATTGATTATTTTGATCCGGAGAGAATGGCTGGTAGAATTTTAGGAATGGGTGATATTGTTTCACTTGTTGAAAAAGCTCAAGATGCGATTGATGAAAAAGAAGCAGAGAAGACTGCTAAAAAGATGCAAACAGGGAAATTTGATTTAGAAGATTTTTTATCTACTATGAAGCAGATGAAAAAATTAGGACCTCTTGAGAATTTAATTAAATTAATTCCAGGTGCTAAAAAAATGGGATTAACTAACGTAAAAATAGATCCTAAACAAATGGCTCATATAGAAGCAATTATATTATCTATGACTCCTAAGGAAAGAAGAAATCCAGATATTATTAAAGCTAGTAGAAAAACAAGAATAGCTAGTGGTAGTGGTACTTCTGTACAGGAGGTTAATAGACTTCTTCAACAATTTGATCAAATGAAGAAAATGATGAAGCAAATGAGTAACGGTAATATGAAGTTACCTTTTTAGAGGTGAATGGTATGAATGATGTTTTAATTTCACATGAGATTAGTAATTCTAAAAATAATAGATTTATTATTTTCAATGGTATGAACGAGCAAGATGGTAAAGTTTATGTCTTAGCTAATAATGATGTTAATGAAAGTTTAGATAATTATGTTTATTTAAAAAGTTATTTAAAGAAGTATTATTCTAATGATCTAGCTATAAAAAGTATTGTTGATGATCCATATAATTTTGATAAAAAGCGTTTATTATTTTTAATGTTAGAGCAATATAATATGGCAATATTTGAGGATGTTACTAATGATTTTGATTTGTCAGAGGGAAATATAAGACATCTTGGGATTTTCTATTTACCTTCATATGTTACAGAAAAACAGAAAGAAAAGATATTGAATTTTAAAAATTATTTTAGAAATTATAAACAAATTACTTTTTCTAGTGTTGTTGTTGATGATGATGATTATAATTTGGATAGTTTTGTAGATGATTTTATTTCAGGTGATGATATTGATAGACTAGATGAATTTTTACATCTTCCAATGAAATATAAGAAAAATAATTAGGCAATAGTATATAACAATCTCCTATCTTTTGAATAATATAGATTAGATAGGAGGTTTTTTATATGATGTTTGAACCAGGAATGAATAATAATATTCAATTTGATTCCAATGTTACAGGAAACAATAATATTGTTGATAATGACATGAATGTTGATATCAATATGATGAATAGTGCTAGTATGGAACAAGGCCAAGGTATGATGGGTGGTACAATGAGTGAACCTGTTCAAGAAAAATGTGTTCATAGAACTATCGTACATGAAGTACCACAAGAGTGTCAGTTTTTGATAGACCAAGTTAGATAAATAAAAATAAGAGAAAATAAGTATGAAATAAAAGGCATTTTGATGAAGAATGTCTTTTTTGTTTATAAGGAAAGTTCTCCCTATTTTTATAAAAAGCAGCATATGCTATTGACGAACAATTGTTTTAGAAATATAATAAAATTGTTCTTGTAAAGATGGAGGTGATTTAAGTATAATAGCAAGATAATACCAATATTGTATGAATATAAACAAATAAGATATCAATGTAATTATAGATACCGTGTATGAATAATTAAAATACATTATCAAAGTTAGTAAGGAATAAAAAAGAGTACGGTAGCGACTATCGGAATTTAAGCCTATGGAGAATAAGGGTTACCTTATCTGTGAAGTAGGAAACTTAGGAGGCAACGACTGAGACGAATTAAAACTTATTTTAATTCTTTTGTTCTCAAGATATCTATATGATATAATAATTAAAATGATTATTAAGCAAGTGAGGTGTTATTATGAAAGCATTAACCATTAAAGAACCTTGGGCAACACTTATAATTGATGGTTATAAAAAGTATGAATTTAGAAGTTGGAAAACTAATTATCGTGGAAAAATTTTGATTCATGCCGGAATGAGTTTAGAAAAGGATATGTTAGAAAGATTTAAGGATTATAATCTAGAATGTAGTAAAGGCGCAATTATAGGTGAGGCTCTATTAACTGATTGTATATTAGTAAATAAAGAACTTAATGATGAGTTACGATCTATTGATCCTATAGTATATGGAAGAAGTAATCATGTTGAAACTTATGCTTGGAAATTAGAAAATGTAGTTAAGTATGATAAACCTATTTATATTAAGGGAAAGTTAGGGTTGTGGAATTATGAAAGAGGTGATGAAAGTGATGCATGAAATGAGATTACATAAAGAACCGTTTGAAAATATTAAAGGCGGAACTAAAACTATTGAACTTAGACTTAATGATGATAAAAGAAGACTTATAAAAGTTGGTGATGTTATTCAGTTTACTAATAGAGTTACTAATGAAAAGGTAAATACTAAAGTTGTTTCTTTACATAGATATGATAGTTTTGATGAATTGTATAAACATTTTGATAAAGTGTCTATGGGATATGATAAAGATGAAGTAGCTGACCCTTGTGATATGGAATTATATTACTCTAAAGAAGATCAGAAAAAATATGGAGTAGTTGGTATTGAGATATGTCTTCTTTAGAAAAAGTAAAAAAGATTTATATAATTGGTCCAGTTGGTAGTGGTAAATCTACATTGGGTAAAAGATTA
Source organism: uncultured Bacilli bacterium (assembly GCA_934162665.1). Classification (GTDB taxonomy): domain Bacteria; phylum Bacillota_I; class Bacilli_A; order RF39; family UBA660; genus RUG14670. Next base: position 71,140 of record CAKPJN010000005.1, on the reverse strand, counting down.
TCTCAAAAATACAATTTATGTTATTATGAATTGGATAAAATTGTTCATGATGATTTAAATAATGTTAAGAGAAATGTAGATGAAATAAATAAGCTGTTTTTAGATATTATAAATAATGATTCTTGGTTAATAGAAGATGTTGGTAGAAAAATCTTTGAGGATGGTAAAAAGTATGCAGATATTATTTATTATATTGATTTAAATAAATATAAAATATATTATAGGGTTGTAAAAAGATGGGTAAAGCAGAAATTACGATTAGAGAAATTTAATTATAAGCCTACTATTAAGGGATTAATTCAGATGATTTGTTGGGCGCATCAAGATATAGTTAATAAAGATGAAGTAAAAAAAGAACTTATAAAATATGGAGATAAAGTTATTTTTATTACTAGTAGAGATATTAATAAATTATTATGAACAAGGCATAACTTTTGTTCTTTTTTTTTGATATTTGGATATGTTTTATTAGGTGATAAAATTATGAAAAATTATAAAATTAATTTTATTTATAATGATTGTAATGATATTAATGATATTTTAATAAAAGTTTTAAAGAGAAGTTTAAAGGTTTATTTACAGGAATTTAATTATACATCTTGTTCTTTGGCATTAAAGGATAAAGGTGATAATGCTTGAAGTTTGATATAAGAGAGTATTTAGTTGGTATTTATATTAGATTATCTCGTGAAGATGATGATAAGATTGGTGAAAGTCAAAGTATTATAAATCAGAAAAGTTTATTACTTCAGTATATACAAGAGAATCATTTGAAATTAGTAGATATTTATATAGATGATGGTTTTAGCGGAACAAGTTTTGATAGACCAGGTTTTAATCGATTAATACATGATATTGAAATTGGTAAAATTAATATGGTAATTACTAAGGATATGTCTCGTTTAGGTCGTGATTATATTGAAACTGGAAGATATATAGAAAAGTACTTTCCAGAACATAATATTAGGTATATTGCTGTTACTGATAATATAGATACATTTATAGATGGAACTAATAATGATATTGCGCCTTTTAAAGCAATTATGAATGATATGTATGCTAAAGATATTTCTAAGAAAATAAGGTCTAGTTTAAAAGCAAAACAAAAAGAAGGAAAATGGGTAGGTGGAAGAACTCCATTTGGATATATTCAAGATCCTGATGATAAAAATCATTTAGTTATTTTTGAAGAACAAGCAGTTGTTGTTAGAAGAATATTTGATATGTGTTTAAGCGGGTTATCTTACTTTAAAATAGCGAAGCAATTAACTTTAGAAGGAGTTAAAACACCATCACAGTATTATAGCTTTGAGTGGAAAAATAATTATAATTTAAAATATGGGGAGTGGCATTCTAAAACAATTAGAGATATTTTAACTAATCAAATGTATATAGGCGATATGGTACAAAATAGAAGAAGTAAAGTTAATTATAAAGTTAAAAAGGTTATTAGAAACAATCCTAAAAAGTATATAATTGTAGAAAATACTCATGAACCAATTATTGATAAAGATACATTTTTTGAAGTACAAAAAAGAATACCTAAAAATGTTGGTAGAAACGAAAAAAAAGAAACACATTTATTAGATGGACTTTTATATTGTGGAGATTGTGGTCATAGAATTTCAATACAAGCAAGAAGAAAAAAAGATAATAGATGTTATACTATCTGTAATTATTACAGAACTTATATGAAACAAAAACTATGTACAACTCATTCTAATAATTATGATGAATTAGAAAAAGTGATTTTAAATTCATTAAAAGAGTTATGCTTAAAATATATTGATAAGAAAAGGATAAAAGAACAAGCAATTGAAAATATTAGTGAAGATAATAATCTTAATATAAAGAATAATATTACTTTGCTGGAAAATGAGATAAAACAAATAAATGATAATTTAGATAGTATTTATATTGATAAGTTAAATAAGGTAATAACTGAAGAACAATTTAATAGAGTTAAGATTAAATTAGAAAATGAATTAAGTATAAAAGAAAAACGATATAGTGAGTTAATTAATGTAGCAAATGATAAAGTTAATGAAACTACCAAAAATAAGTTAATTGATGAATATATAAATCAGTTTTTATCTATGAAAGAATTTAGTAGAGAATTAATAGTTAATTTAATAGATAGGGCTATTATATATGATGATAAAAGAATAGATTTGAAACTTACTTTCAACATTGAATGAGGAACAAATGTTTGGTATAATGAATTTAGGAGGTATGATGATGAATCAAGAAAAAATGTATTTAATTAATAAGTTATTTGGTGGAAAAACAATTAGAACTATTTGGAATAAGAATGAGGAAAAATATTATATCAGCGTTGTTGATATTGCTGGAACTTTATCAGATAGTGAAAGCCCTAGAAAATATTGGAATTGGTTGAAAAACAAATTACAAAAGGAAGAAGGTTTTGAAGTGTCTAGTATTACTAGACAGTTGAAATTAAAAGCACAAGATGGTAAATATCGTTTAACTGATGTAGTTGACATTGAGGGAATGTTTAGAATAATTGAATCAATACCTAGTAAAAATGCTGAACCTGTGAAACTTTGGTTGGCTAAACTTGGTAAGGAAAGAATTGATGAAACTTTTGATCCATCGCTTTCAGTTCAAAGGGCAATGGATACATATAGAGCTAAGGGTTATGATGAAGATTGGATTATTAAAAGAATTAAAGGCATTCAAGATAGAAAAAAATTAACTGATGTATGGAATAGTAATGGAGTAACGAAAGAAGTTGAGTATGCTATTTTAACTAATGAAATATATAAAGAATGGTCAGGGATGACTGCTAAAAAATATAAAGAGTATAAAGGTCTTAGAAAAGAATCGCTAAGAGATAATATGAGTGATATTGAAGTAGCACTTGCTGATTTAGGTGAAATATCAACAAGAGAGTTAGCAAAAAAGCATAGACCTTTAGGATTAGAACAAAATAAAAAGATTGCTAAAATGGGTGGCGAAGTCGCAAAAGTAGCTCGTGATGATATCGAAAAGAAATTAGGAGACTCAGTTATTAGTAAGGATAATGCACTTCCTTATCAATATATTGAAGAAAATAATTTAATAGAAAGTAATTAAAAATTTGGTATAAAATAAAAAATATAGTGAATTTAATAATGTAGCAAATGATAAAGTTAATGAAAATACTAAAAATAAGTCAATTGATGAATATATAAATAAATTTTATCTATGAAAAGTTCAGGTGGAAATTTAATAGTCAATTTAATTGATAGAATAGAAATATTTGAAGATAAAACTATAAATATTAAGGTTAGTTTTAATGAAAAGAATATAATTAATTATAATAATTAGTGAAAGGTAATCGACAAATGTATATACATTGATATACTATGAATAGATTGGAGATGATTGCATGGAGGCGAGAATTCAAAAATGGGGTAATTCAGATGGCATAAGAATACCAAGTAGTATTTTAAAATCTTTAAATATAAAAACTAATGATATATTAAATATAGAGCAACAAGATGACAAAATAGTTATTAGTATTCCAAAGAAGAAAAAGATCTCATTAGCTGATAGGTTTAAGGAATATAAAGGGAAAAATTTGGCTAAAGATTTTTATTGGAATGAATGTGTAGGTAAAGAAATATGGTAAAAAAATATATTCCTAAACAAGGTGATGTTGTTTTTTTAGATTTTGATCCAACAAAAGGGCATGAACAATCAGGATTTAGACCAGTTGTTGTAATTAGTAATAATGTTTTTAATGAAAATACTAAAATGGTTATAGTATGTCCTATTATGTCTAATGAAAAAGAATTTCCTACTCATTATAATTTAGAAGATACGAAAAAGATACATAGTTCTGTTTTATGCGAACACATAAGAAGTATAGACTATGAAATTAGAAATCTAAAATTTGTAGAAAAATTAAGTGATAATGATTTTATAAGTATAATTACATTGTTAAATGCATGTATTGAAGAATAGTCTATCAAAAATGGACAAGGACATGTTTGCCCAATACATACTAGAATAATTAATCATCATGTTTATAAACATACTTATAGACCACAATATACATGTTCTGAGGAAAATACTGTAAGTAATGTTCAATGTGGATCTTGCTGTCAATTTAGATAGTAAATCTTGATGTAAATTGTCGAAAAAAATATTGTAAATAATAGTGTCTAATTTTGTCATATTCCTTGATTGTTTATAATATTAAGTTTATTATAATAATAGGGAGTGTGATATAGTGATTTATCCGTCTATTGATAAATTATTGAATATAGTTGATTCCAAATATCAATTAGTTCATATTGCTGCAAGACGTAGTAAAGAAATTTCTAAGGATGGTTATCTTCAAATGCCTGAGGGCAAATATGAATGTGAAAAAAACATTGGACGTGCACTAGAGGAAGTTTGTGAAGGATTAATAACCATAAAAAAAGAGGTGTAAACTTCTTTTTTCGTGCTATAATTTATATAGGTGATACTTATGAAAATATTAAAGTATAAGAGACTGTCAAACGGTAAATATAAACTTTTTTTAGATGATGATAGAGAAATTTTATTATATGAAGAATCTATTTTAAAATATGAGTTGTTATTAAAAGGTGAAATATCTATTGAGCAGGAAAAAGAAATAAATAATTATAATAACTTATGTGATGTTTATTATGTAGGAATGAAATCATTGAAAAGCAGATTTAAAAGTGTTAAAGAATTGACTGATAGTTTGTTAAAAAATGGTTATTTGATTGATAATGTTGAGTTAGCTGTTAGTAAGTTGTTGAAACAGGGATATTTAAATGATAATCTTTTTTCTATAAGTTATATTAATAATCAGATAATAACTACTAACAAAGGACCTTTTAAGTTAAGAAAAGAATTATTAACTAAAGGAATTGATAGTAATATTATTGATAAAAACATATCTATTTTTACAAATGATTTACAAATAGAAAGAATTAACAAAGCTATTAATAAGTTAATTAAGAGTAACAAAACTCGAGGTGGAGTAGTGTTAAAGAAAAAGATTTTAACTGATTTAATTAATTTAGGTTATGATCATTCTTTAATTACAAATGAACTTAATAAATATGATTTTTCTAATAACGTTGATATTTATAAAAAGGAATATGATAAATTATATAGAAAATTAAGTAAAAAGTATTCTGATAAAGAATTAGAGTATAAAATTAAAGAAAAATTATATCAGAAGGGATTATATTATGAAAATTAAAGATTATTTTGTTAAACATAAAGTGTTTTTATCTTTTATTATTTTAATATTTTTCTTTTCTTTAGTTATGCTTAAGTTTTGTATTAGTGATAATGATTATTTCTGGCATATTAAAGCTGGTAAATATATGATTGATAATAATACTATTTTAAATACTGATATTTTTTCTTGGAGTTGTTATTCTAAATATTGGATGTCTCATGAATGGTTATTTGAGGTATTAATTTATAAACTTAGTTTAATTACAAATAAGCATGTTTTGGTATATTGTTTTATTACTACTTTTTCATTATTATTAATGTTGTTTTTAAATAATAAGGAAAATTATTTAAAGAATATTCCTTTTACTATGATTTGGATAGTTATATTTTTCTTTTTTGGAGGAATAATTAGTCCTAGACCACAAATGCTTAGTTATTTATTTTTAGCTTTTACAATTTATTCTTTATATGATTTGTGGAAAAATCCTAATTCAAGGAAAATATATTTTTTACCAATTGTAACAATTTTGTGGGCTAATATTCATGGTGGAAGTAGTAATCTTAGTTATTTGTTCTGTTTAATATTTATGATTTGTGGATTATTTAAATTTAAATTTTCAAAAATAGAAGCAACTAGACTTTCTAAAAAACAAATCTTAAAGTATGGTACAGTATTTATTTTGTGTATATTAGCTATTATGATTAATCCTCATGGTATAAAGATGCTTTTATATCCATATCAAAATATGGCTGATAATTTAATGTTAAGTAATATAGCTGAGTGGCAGAGTAGTAGTTTAAATACTTGGTCACATTATCCATATTTTATAATATGTCTTTTAATATTTTTTATAATGTTATTTTCTAAGAAAAAAATACAATTAATAGATTTTATACTATTTTTAGTAGCGTTATTTTTAGGACTTAAAAGTATTCGTTTTTGGATATATATTTATATTATAGCTACATATTTTATATTTAATTATATTTCTGATAGGAAGTATGATAAAGGTAGTTCTTTAGTTTTAATAATTTTTTCTCTTTTGTTATGTTTAGCATTCTTTTTAGATTATAAGGTTATTTTAAGTAATACTAATCAAAAGCTTGTTTCAGATAATATAATTTCTGTTATAAAGAGGAAGTCTCCAAAACGATTATATAATAATTATGATTATGGTGGTTATCTTATATATAAAGATATTAGTGTATTTGTAGATGGCAGATGTGATTTATATTCTAAGTATAATTATTCTGATTATATATCTATTTCTAATTTGGGTAAAAACTATCGAAAGTTAATTGATAAATATAAGTTTGATTATTTCTTAGTCGATTCTAAATTTTCTATTTATTATTATTTAAAAGATAATGATGATTATAAACTTTTAGTTAGTGATAATGGGTTATATTTATTTAAAAAGGTTAATTAAAAAAGTCTCAGATTTTGAGACTTTTTAGTTTGTTTTATTTGAAGCTGATGCATTTTTAATTAATTTATCCATTAAATCATCATATGCTTTTTTTAACTTATCATCATTAAATTTTATGTTTTTCTTTTCTCTTATTTCAATTAGTGCTTGATAGTGTAGTGATGAATCAGCACTTAGTTTATTTGTTGCTAGAGTTTCTTTGATTTTTTCTTTAGAGTCTTTTAATGATGGTTTTTCTTTTTGATCAACTTTTAAAATTATATGATAACCATATTGTGTTTTTACTGGTGTTTTTGTATATTCTTTGCTTTTTAATTTTTTTGTAGCATTTACAAAATCTTCATCCATTTCATCTGCACTAAAGTATCCTAAATCTCCACCGCTTTCAGCAGAACCAGTATCTTTTGAATATTTTTTGGCAAGACTTGCGAAGTCTTCTCCTTTATCTAATTTTTTTATAATATCTTTTGCTTTATTTAAAGCTTTTTTTTCTGCTTTTTCTTTTTCTTCATCAGTTGCGTCTGTGCTTGCTTCTGATTTAATTAAAATGTGACTTGCTTTTATATCACCAATTATATTATCGTTATAATAATTTTCTATTTCTTTATCTGTTAGAGTTGATTTTACATAGTCTTCAACAGCTAAATTTCTTTTATATTCTAGAGATAATACTTCTTTTAATTCATCTTCACTATTAACTCCGAAGAATTGACTGATTGCATTTTGAAATTTTTCATCTGTATTGTAATAAGATTTCATTTGCTTTATTTTGTTTTCTATTGCTTCTGTTTCTTCTTTATCTGTTTTATATTTTTTATCAAATAATTTATGATCAATCATATCTACTAATTTAGCGATGTTTTCAGTTTTAATTTCATCATAATATTGATTTGCACTAATAGTAGTGTTTTTTAACGATACTGCTTTTTCTTCACCATTTTTTAATTTAGCTTCTTTTCCACAACCTGTTGCTAATAAAGATGCAATTGATATAGCAGTCACTGTTAATAGAATATTTTTTTTCTTCATTATATTTTCCTCCTATACCTATATATAATAACAAAAAAACAAAATTCATGCAATAAATACGGCATATATAATCACACAAAATCTGTTTTAACCATAAAATAAGATGAAAGCATATAAAAAAGGAGGAAAGTCTATGGGAAATTATGTATCATCTTCAGCCATCGTTTTAGTATTATTCATTCTTTTAGTAATAATTTTAGGTGCTTATATTTAAGGAGGTGTAAGTTATGTCATGTTCACAAAATTCAACACCAAGGAGAAGTAATGGCTTTATAATAATTATCGTTTTATACATTCTACTTGCTATTATCTTAGGTGGATCAGCTTGTTGCTAAGTATAAAAGAGTTTAACTCTTTTTTTCTTTGGGTATAATAATACTAGGTGATAATTATGTATTATATTAATTTATTTTTAGTTTCTTCAATATTTGGTTTTTTAATAGAAACTTCGTTAAAAACTTTTGTTTTTCATTCTATGAATAATGGAATAATGTTTGGTCCATGGGTTCCTGTATATGGATTTGGTGTAGTTGTAATTGTTTTAGTAGGAGATTATATTTTAAAAAAAGATGGTATTTCTTCATTGTGGAAAAATATATTAATATTTGGTATTGTTAGTTTTTTACTTACTCTTTTAGAATTTATTGGTGGCAATTTAATAGAGATGTTTTTTCATGAGATATATTGGGATTATAGTGATTTAAAGTTTAATATTGGTAATTATATTGCTTTAGAAATGAGCTTAGTTTGGGGAGTGTGTTCATTAATAATTATTCATTTTATAAGACCAATACTTGATAAAATTATAAAAAAAGCACCAAAATTTATTACAATTTTAGTACTTATTTTGTTTGTTATAGATTTCTTATATACAGTTATTTCTTGTTTAGTTTAGCATAAACTTCATCTATATCAATTAAAAGGTCCTTATTATAATCATAATCAGCTAAATCATTTTGATATCTTGGAGTTAAGTGAATATGGAAATGTTTAATTTCTTGACCTAAGAAGTTGTTTTCAGCAATAGTTAATCCCTCACAATTTAGTTTTTCTTTTAATAGAGGATATAATTTATCTCTTATTATTTTAAAACTATGACTGATAATTTCATCATCAATATCTAAAATATTTACATAATGTTTTTTTGGTAGAACTAATAAGTGCCCATTTGTAGAGGGATTTATATTCATAATTACTTTTATTAAGTCATCTTCATAAATGGTTTTTGAAGGTAGAGTTCCTTCGATTATTTTACAAAATATACAGTCTTTCATAATATTCTCCTTTAATTAAAGTATTTATAAGTAATATTATTGCTTTTTAAAATATTACTTTCCTTCTTATTTATTATATCACTAATTATTAAATTTAAATCATTACTTTTAATTAAATCATTTGTTAGATTGTTTATTTGAATTGACTTAGTAGGGTCATTTTTTAGTGTTATTGTTATAGTATAAAGTTTAGGAGTTATATTATTTTGTTCTAAATTAGTTACTAGATTTATTAAATTATTACAAATAGTTGGTTCAGTAAAATTAGGTATAGTGATATCTAATATAAGAGTATATACTTTTAAAGTTGTTAAATTTTTTTCTTGTAATAATTTTTCTTTTGTATAAATGTTAAAATTATCTAGAGTATTTTTTATTTTTACTTTGTAGTTTTTATTAGTTAATATATTTATCTTTTTCTCTATTTTATTTTCAATTGTTTGTAAGAATTTTTTTCCTTGTAAGTAGTCATCTTTATAAGTACTTGTTATTTTTTTATTTGAATAATATAGATAGAAATATAGATTATCATTAGTTTTATTTGTTATTTTTAAACTATATTTTGTATTTTTATAGGTTGTTTTTCCAATATTTATTTCATCTTTTATATCTTTATAATTAGTTTTTATATATTCATTTAATCTTTGATCTATTTTCTTTGTATTTAATGGCGCTAATTTCTCATTCATAATAATTACTCCAAATAGGACAAAGATTATAAATGAGAATATAAACATTTCAATTGTTAATCTTTTTTCTTTTACCATGTTATCACCAAATTAATTTTATATTAATGAGTAGAAAAAATCAAATTATTTTAATTACTTCTTGTTTTAAATAATTAATTATGATATTATTTATTCAATAATAGGTGGTGTTTATATGATGAAGATACAAAAGGGTTTGGTAAAGGATCAAGGTTATCCTGATGTTGTTTGTAGTTATGGGACTTGTGATGATGGTACTGTTTATTATTTTATAGAAAATGGTACTTTATCTAATGGAAATATTATAGCTACTACTAATTTAAAAGAGGCAATTGGTCATGCTCAAAATACATCTTTGGGACTTATTAATCCTAATGGTGATGTTTTAGTTTCTTTTGAGAATAGAAGTATTAAAATTATTAATGATCAATTATTATTAGTAGAGAGAACTAATCCAATTAGTGAGAATGTAGTTCTTGCAATGAAAGATAGAACTGATCCCCTTGCCGCTAACAAGTTAGTTACTACTGCCGCTAATATAAAAGATAGAATGAATGCTAAAATTGGTAGGGATGGTAAATTCTTATATAATAATCAATTTGGTGAAGCTAGTATTTTTGGTATTAATGGTAATCCTATTATTGATGGATATTATAGTTATATAGCAATGGATGAAGATATTATTTATTATAGTAAAAATATTAAAGATGATGCTATCTTAGAATATTCTATTAATGCACCAGTACAAAATAATAATTTGCCAGTTCAAGATAATAATGTAACTACAGAAGTTAGTGTTACTAATGATGATACTAAGTTAGATGTTACTGATACAGGTGTTACAAAAGAAGATATTGATAGAGAAATAGCTAATGATGTAGCAAATATTTCTGCTACTAATACTGCTTTTGATAATAATCAAGTTGTAAGTGCTGAAGTTAGTGATCAGGTTAATAATCCTGCTGAAGAAATTCCAAATAATAATGCGGAAGAAGTACAAGATAAAGTAGAAAATGAACAAATAGAATTACCTACTGGAGGTATGCCTTTAAATGAAGAAGTTAGTAATATGAATGCTAATTTATCTAATTCATTGGATGTAGAGAAAGGTATTAATGCTTTGAATGAGACTCTTAAACCTTTTACTTCTGAGAATAAAATTCAAGATAATATACCTTTAGAAAATGATAAAAAGGAACTTGACTTTTCTGAGTTTAAAAAAGATCATATTGATAGTGATAATTTTAATAATTTATTTGATAACAAGTATGAACCAGATACTGTTATAGAGAATGCAAATAATGTTATGAAAAAATTAATAAAACAAAATAGAAATCAAAAAGATTTAATTAGTGAACAAGATAGTAAAATAGAATCTTTAGAGACTTTAAATCAACAATTAACTAGTCAATGCGAAGATATGAATAATAAAAATGAAGATTTAGAAAGAAAGATTCTTAGATATGAAGATATTGTTAAAAAGTATGCAAGTAAAATAACTCTGTTATCTGAAAAGGTAGATTCTCAAGGTGAAACTATTAAAGCCCAACAAAAAAGACTTGATATTTTAGAACCACAAATTGCTGGTAGAAATCAGTTAGGTAATACTTTAGAAGAAGCTATGGAAGTATTAAGTAATACTGATGAGATTGATAATGTTTATACTAAAGGATTTGTAGCTTAATTTTGAAACCTTTTGGGTTTCTTTTTTTTTAAAATTATGATAGAATATGATTGCTTTGTTAATACAACATTTTTTTTAGAAATTTTGTTATATAATATATATTGGAGATGGTTAAATGTTAGAAATAAAAGATCTTGATGTTAAAGTTAAAGATTCATCAAAACAGATACTAAATAAATTTTCATTAACTATTAATGATGGAGAGATACATGTTATTATGGGTCCTAATGGTACAGGTAAAAGTACGTTGTCTAAAGTTATTATGGGGCATTATGGATATGAAGTTTGTGACGGTGATATAATATTTAATGGAGAATCTATTAAGGATATGGATGTTGACGTTAGAGCTAAAAAGGGTATTTTTCTTTGTATGCAAGATCCAACAGTAATTGATGGAGTTTCTAATAGTGAATTTTTAAGGACAGCTTTAGGGGAAGTTACTAATTCTCATGTTAATTTATATACATTTATTAAAGATATGGAACAGTCTATGAGTGATGTAGGGCTTGATAGTAGTATGTTACATAGATCTTTAAATAGTGGTTTTAGTGGTGGAGAGAAGAAAAAGAATGAGATATTACAATTAAAACTTTTAAAGCCTAAATTTATTATATTGGATGAGTTAGACTCTGGACTTGATGTTGATAGTTTAAAAGTTGTTTGTCAAAATATTAATAACTATCTAGCTGATAATAAAGATGCATCTGTTTTAATTATTACACATTATCCTAAGATAATTGAATATATAAAACCTACTTATATACATGTTATGATGGATGGTAAAATAAAGAAAACAGGAGATATATCACTTTCTAAAAAAATTTTTGAAACTGGTTATTCTATAGTGAGTGAGAATGATGAAGATGAATAAAATATTATATATAATAGATAATAACGAAAAAAAAGATTATAAATATAATATAAATGAAGATACTATTATTTATCATTTTAGTATTAATAGCAGTAGTAATGTTTTAATTAATTTGGAAAAAGAAGATATAACTTTATATTATTATTATAGTGATATAAATTATGATGATAATTACTTTAATATTACAGTTAATCATTTAAAGAGTAATACTCATAGTGAAGTATTTAATCATGGGGTTAATGTAGGAGATTCACATCTTGATTTTAGAGTAGATGGAGTTGTATTAAAAGAAAGTGATGGTTGTATTTGTAATCAAGATAATCAAATTATTAATATTAGTAATGGTAAAAGTACCATTAGACCTAATTTGTTAATAGATAATTATAATGTAGATAGTAATCATGCTGCATATATTGGTAAATTTAAGGATGATATTATGTTTTATTTGATGAGTCGTGGTATTAGTAAAAAAAGATGTTATGATCTTTTGATAAATGGATTTTTAATTAGTAGTGATTCTATTGATACTAATAAAATTACTGAGTTTATAGATTGTATTAATCGTATTTAGGAGGTGATAATATGAATCGAGAAGATTTTTTAATGTTAGATTCTGATATTGTCTTTTTTGATAATGGAGCAACTACGTTGAAGCCTAATTGTGTTGTTTCAAAGATGGTGGATTATTATACTAAGTATACTTCTAATATTCATAGGGGGGACTATGAAGCTGCTTCTATTACTAATAAACTTTATGATGGTGTACGTGATATAGTTAGAGATTTTATTCATTGTGATAGTAGTGAGCAAGTTGTTTTTACAAATGGGGCGACTAGTTCTTTGAATTTGGTTGTATTTGGTTATATGAAGAAACATTTGAAAAAAGGTGATGAGGTTTTAATTACAAGATCTGAACATGCATCGAATGTTTTACCTTGGTACAGACTTGCGGAAGAAATTGGCATTGTGGTTAAATTCATGCCTTTAAATGAGGAGTATGAACTTACAGTTGATAATGTTTTAAATAGTATTACAGAAAAGACTAAAGTTATTTCTATTGCTCAGGTTACTAATGTTATAGGTGATGTTAGAGATACAAAAGAAATAGGAAGAATTTGTAAGGAAAGAAATATTTTATTTTGTGTAGATGGCGCTCAAAGTGTACCGCATATGAAGGTTGATTTTATAGATTCTAATATGGACTTTTTAGCATTTTCTGGTCATAAAATGTGTGGACCTACTGGTGTTGGAGTATTAGTTGGAAAAAAAGATTTATTAGATGATATGGATCCTATATTTTATGGTGGGGGAATGAATCAATATTTTGAGTATGATATGAGTTATGAATTAAAGAGTGCACCTATTAAATTTGAAGCAGGGACACCTCCTATTGCTGAGGTTATTGGTCTAGGAGAAGCAATTAATTATTTAACTTCGATTGGAATGGACAATATTCATAATCATGAAAAAGAATTAAAAAAATATATGGTTGAAGAACTTTCTAAAATATCAAATATTGTTTTATATAATAAAAATTCTAATACTGGAATTTTAGCTTTTAATATAGAAGGAGTATTTGCTCAAGATGCATCAATTTATTTAAATCATTATCATATTTATGTTAGAGCTGGTAATCATTGTGCTAAAATGTTAAAGGATGAGATTAATATTAAGAATACAGTTCGTGTTAGTATGTATTTGTATAATAGCAAAGATGATGTTGATAGATTAGTTAGGGTATTAAAACAAAGTAAAGATATATTTAAGGTGGTTTTATAATGGATAGTAATTTAAGACGTGAAATCATATTGGATAATTATCAAAATCCTATGAATAAGGGACTTGTTTCTGATAATAGTTATTTAAGAGAAAATACCAATAATGATAGTTGTATAGATAATATAGATATTATGATGAAAATTGAAGATGGAGTAATTAAAGATATCGTATTTGATGGAGAAGCTTGCGCAATTAGTACTAGTGCTACTTCTATAATGATTAGAAGTTTGATTGGTAAAAGTGTAGAAGAAGGTAAGAAAATACTTGTTAATTATAAAAATATGATTAATGAAGAAGAATATGATAAGGAATTGTTAGGTGAATTGAATGTTTATGATGAGATATATAAACAACCTAATAGAAAAACGTGTGCACTTCTTCCAAGTAAAGCAATTGAAAAGATGTTAGATGCTGTTGATAATAATTAATGTTTTATACAAAGGTTGAGGCAGGTGATTTGATGGAAATAGTTGGGATTGATTTAGATAAAGTAGAAAAGATATCTTTGAAAAAGAATGAAGAAGATTGGGTTAGAAAATTTAGAATTGATAGTTTTAATAATTTTTTAAATATTGAGATGCCTAAATTTGGACCTAAATTAGATTTAGATTTTGATAAGGTAATATATTATAAATCAAATGACAATGATGAAAAGATAGAGAATGATTGGAATAGTGTTTTAAAACCTGTTAAAGATGAGTTGGATCAACTTGGAGTGCTTGAGTCTGAAAAGCATCTTGGTGGTATGGGTGTTCAGTATGAAAGTGAAGTAATCTATCATAATATGTTAAAGGAACTTGAGGATAAAAAGATTATTTTTACTTCAATTGAAGTTGCGATGAAAAAGTATCCGGATATTGTTAAGAAGTATTTTGGAAAAATTGTTAGTAATAAGGAAAATAAATTTTCTGCATTAAATGGAGCCGTTTTTAGTGGAGGGAGTTTTATATATATTCCTAAAAATACTACCTTAGATAGACCTTTACAAAGTTATTTTAGAATTAATAGTCGTAACATGGGACAGTTTGAAAGAACTTTGATTGTAGTTGATGATAATAGTAGTTTACATTATATTGAAGGTTGTACTGCTCCTACCTATAGTGATTCTTCTTTACATGCTGCTGTTGTTGAAATTTATGTTGGAAAAAATAGTAAGTGTCGTTATTCTACTATTCAAAATTGGGCACCTAATGTATATAATCTAGTTACTAAGCGTGCGTTAGTAGATGATGGTGGTACAATGGAGTGGATTGATGGTAATATTGGTAGTAAAGTTACGATGAAATATCCTTGTTGTGTGTTAAAGGGAGATAATTCTCGTGGTACTTGTATTACTATTAGTGTAGCGTCTTCTAATCAAGAACAAGATAGTGGTGCTAGAATGATTCATTTAGGTAAGAATACAACTAGTAATATCATTTCAAAAAGTATTGCTCAAAATGGTGGGAATGCTACTTATCGTGGTAAAGTTTTTATTGATACGAAAGCAGAAAATAGTAGTGGTAATGTAAAGTGTGATACTTTAATACTAGATGAAAAATCAAAAAGTGATACTATACCTGTTAATAGTTGCTATAACGTTAATAGTAGTATTGAACATGAAGCTACTGTTTCAAAAATTAGTGAAGATAATTTGTTTTATTTAATGAGTAGGGGTATTTCTCGTGAAAGGGCTATGGAATTAATAGTACTTGGTTTCTTGGAAAAGTTTAGAGAAGAATTACCTATGGAATATGCAGTTGAATTAAATCAATTAATTAAAAGAAATTTATAAATGTATGAAACTTGTATTTTCGACAAGTTTTTTTTGTTAAAATTACATATTTTGCTTGAAATATACAATTTTTCCACTAATATGAGTCTTTAAAATTGTAAATTGGTCGTTTGCAATTTAGATAAACATTTCATATTATACTTCCAGAAAGGAGGTGTTCTATGTTAAATCAGGTTGTATTAGTAGGAAGACTTGTTCAGGATTTACAGATTAATAAAAGTGAAAAGGGAAGAAAAATTTCTAATATTACGTTAGCTATTCCTAGAAGCTTTAAGAATGTAGATGGTACTTATGATACTGATTTTATTAAGTGTATTGCTTTTGATGGAGTTGCAGAAAATACTCATGAATATTGTAGAAAAGGCGATATAGTTGGTATTAAAGGTCGAGTGCAGTCTAGAGTAATTGAGAAGGAAGAAAGACGCGAAACAGTAAATGAGATTATTGCAGAAAAAGTGACTTTTTTATCTTCTAAAAGTAAAGAAGATTCTTTAGAAAAAGATTAAGATTATCTATACGGTTCCTTGTATTGTAAAGTTTTTAAAAATTACTAGTTAAAACTAGTGATTTTTTTTTCTTAATGATATAATACATCTTGAAGGTAGGGTTGTTATATGAATATTATTGATAAAGCTACTACTTATATTGATAAAGAGGTAATTGTTGGTGAAAATGTTACGATTTATCCTAATGTAGTAATTAGAGGTAAAACAATTATTGGGGATAATACTGTTATTGACTCAAATACTATTATTAATAATAGTGTTATTGGTAATGATAATTATATTATTTCATCTGTTATAGAATGTGGTAATAGAATTGGTGATAGTAATAAAATTGGTCCATTTTCTCATCTTGGGGAAAATAATGAAATAGGAAATTCTAATAAAATTGGTAGTTATGTTGAAATTAAAAATTCTAAGATAGGTGATTTTAATAATTTAAAACATTTAACTTATATTGGGAATACTACTGTATCTAGTAATGTTAATTTTGGAGCAGGAGTTGTAGTTGCTAACTACCATAGTAAAAAGAATAGAAAGAGTAATTCCGTTGTTTCGGATTTTTCTAGTATTGGTTCTAATTCAACTATAGTGTCACCAGTTAGTATTGGAAGTAATTCTTTGATTGGAGCTGGCTCTATAGTTACTAAAGATATAAATGATGATAGTTTATATATTAATCGTGGTACGGAAATTTATAAAAATGGTTATTATAAAAATGATGATTTGGAGGATGTTATATGATAGTTGATATTATTAATAAAAAAAGATTGGGTCAAAATCTTACTTATTCAGAACTTGAGTATTTTTTTAATGGTTATTTAAATGGAGAGGTTAAAGATTATCAAATGTCTTCTTTACTTATGGCAATTTGTATTAATGGAATGAGTAATCAGGAAATATTTGATTTGACTAAGATATTTATTAATAGTGGTGATATTTTGTCTTATGATAATATTCCTGGTATTAAAGTTGATAAGCATTCAACAGGAGGAGTAGGAGATAAAACTACTTTGATTATTGCACCTATTGTTGCGTCTTGTGATATTGTTGTTGTTAAAATGAGTGGTAGAGGACTTGGACATACTGGTGGTACTATTGATAAGTTAGAATCTATTCCTGGTTTTAGAACAGATTTATCTATGGAACAAGTTATTAAGCAAGCTAGTGATATTGGAGTTGTAATTACTGGGCAAACAAATAATTTAACACCACTTGATAAGATGGTATATGCACTTCGTGATGTAACTGGTACGGTTTCTTCTATTCCTTTGATTGCGACTAGTATTATGAGTAAAAAGATAGCTGGTGGAGCTGATAAAATACTCATTGATGTTAAATATGGATCAGGAGCATTGTTAGAAAATAAAGATGATGCAGTTACTTTAAGTAATTTAATGATAGAAATTGGTAAATATTATAATAAAGAAGTTAGAACTATTATTAGTGATATGAGTGTACCACTTGGTAATAATATAGGTAATAGTTTAGAAGTAATTGAGGCAATTGATGTTTTGACAGGTAAGGAAAAAGATAGTAATTTAGTAGAGTTATGTATTGATTTAGCTAGTGAAATGATTAGTATGGGTAAAAATATTTCTAAAGAAGCTGCTATAGAATTAGTAAATAATTCTATTGATAGTGGTAGTGCATATAATAAATTTTTAGAGCTTGTTAAGTATCAGGGTGGAGATATTAGTGGGCTTGAAGTTTCTGATAAATATGTTGATATTAAATCAAATGTTTCTGGTACTTTAGTTGGAATGGATGCTTTATCATTTGGAAAATTATCAGTTTCAATTGGAGCTGGAAGAAAAAATAAGAGTGATGAGATCGATTATAGTGTTGGTATTCATATTAATAAGAAAATTGGAGAATATATAAATATTGGCGATATATTATGTAGGGTTTATACTAATAATGTAATTGATGAGGCAAAAGTGTTAGGCTTTTTTGAAATAAGATAAAAGGTCTTTTAAAACTATATGTAATATGTTATATTGTTTCAAAGGTAGGTGTTTAATTTGAGTAAGAGAAAATCAAATTTCAAAAAAATGGGGAATTTGTCCTTTTCTGTAAAATGTTCTTTTGTGCTTGCTGTTGTAACTATGTATTCTGTTTTGTTTGCGTCTTTTGTTAGTATAAATAATGGTAATCAGACATATGCGTTACCTGATCAAGACACTAATGATTTTGATAGTAGTTTTGTGGTTTCTTATGGTAAATATAAATTATGGGGATTTCATTCTACTCCAGTTGTTTATAATTATTTAGCTAATAATGGCGAGTCAGTATTTAGTCTGGATTATAAGAAAGATATATATCAAAATTATACTTATAATAAGGGTGATGGTGTTACTGATTATGGTTTGGTTTATTTAATGTCTCATGCTTATCCTTATGTTGAATTTACAGTTCCTGATGGTAGACCTTTAGATTCTAGATTTCAAACTTGGATAACACAGATGGCTATTTGGATTTATCAAAAAGAAATTGGTGTTGATAACAATTTAACGGATACTGATTTAGCTAATATTAAATTAGAAACTGATTTGATTTCTATGGGTGGTGTACAGACTACTATAAGTCCATACCTTGGTAAAGATGAAAATGGAGTTCAGAAGACTTTATATACAGAGTATATAGAACCACTTGTAAAAGTTGCTTTAGAACATAGAAATATTAGTAATAAAAATTTAGAAGTTAGTTTAGAAAATGACAAAGTTTTATTAGATAGTGATGAGAAGTATTTAAAATCTTCTTTAATCACAGTAGAAGGAAGCTCTATTGATAAATTTAATGGATATTCAATTAAGATTAATAATTGCCCAGATGGTCTTTTAGTAATTGATGATGTTGGAAATGAAATTAAAAATATTAGTAGTAATAGTAATGAATTTATTTCAGATAATATATCTGTATCAAAATTTTATTTAAAAGTACCTATAAATTCTCTTAATGAAAATAATAAGAATGTTAGTGTTTCTATTAGTGGTTCTTTCAGTAATTATGAGGGTAATATATATACATCTGGTGATTTTGGAAGATTGGTAACTACTAAACTTTTAGATACGAATTTAAATAAAGATTCTTATATAGAGTTTAATTATACCGCTAATGTTCCTGATACTCATATGGGTATTTCAAAATATTTGTATGTTGTAGGTCTTTTATTGATTTTGTTTGGTATTTCTATTGTTTATATTAATGTTATAAAAAAACACGGTAATTAATTATTACATTAAAAGTGTTTTTTTCTTTTTTATAAAAAAGTACTTTTAAAAGTTGAAAATTATGTTATAATACCTTTATAAGGTAGGGTGTTTAATATGGAAAAAATTTATATGGAGAATAACAATAAGAATAAGTCTTTTTTTAGGAGATTAGTTGATTCATCTTTTTCTGTTAAGTGTTCATTTACGCTTGCTATTGTAACTATGTTTTCAGTAGTATTTACATCATTTGCTGGAGTAGGTGGTGGTAGCTCATATGCATTGCCTGATGTAGCTAATCAGTTACCTGATACTTTTACTACTGCTGAAACTACGGGTAATTTTATTACTTCTAATGCTAGTGTTGAAAATAAATTTAGGTTGCAACCATTTTATACTTCAGATGGAATTCAAGTTTTCTGTCTTGAACATGATGTTGATTTTGGTAGTGGAATTACTTATAAAAAGGGAGAAGCCATTACTGATTATGGATTGTTATATTTAATGGCTAATAGTTATCCTAACAAGTCATTTGTAGATTCAAATGGTAATGAGTTAGCTAAACCTTTACAAACTTGGATTACACAAGTTGCAATATGGACATATTTAAAGGAAACTGGTGTTTCTGGTAATGATACATTTGATGTAGATATGATTAAAAATGGGAATGCTACTTCTGTTTATGATGATAATGGTACATATCAAGCAAATGCTGATATATATACTACATATATAGCGCCTCGTGTAGCAGATGCAAAAAATCATAGAACTGCTCCAAATATTCAATTAAGTGCTAGTATTGAAAATGATAAAATCACATTAGACAGTGAGGAGAAGTATTATAGATCTTCATTAATTACTGTTTCTGGTAGTCCTTCTGATAATTTTAACGGTTATAGAATTGATTTGACAAACTATCCTAAAGGAACTCTTGTAGTTGATGAAAATGGTAATACTATTAATAATGCAGGTTTTGAATATAAGAAAGGGTTTTGGTCATCAGAGTCTCTTACTCCAAATACTAAGTTTTATTTAAAAGTTCCTGTTTCTGAAATTACAGAGGAAAATAAAACTATTAAGGTATCAATAGTAGGTCATTTTTCAAATTATGCAGGTAATTATTATAATGGTACTTTAAGTGATGGCAATCCGGCTCAAACTATTACTTCTGTAAGACTTGCTAATACTGATAAGGAAACGGGTGTTGATGTAACATTTAATTATACTCCTGATGTTCCTAATACTAAGATGAATATTTCTCAAACTATTTATTTCATAGGTCTTTTGATTCTTTTAGCAGGTATTGGAATCATTTATGCAAATGTTTCACCAAAACGCGAACAGTAATAAAAAGATAAAAAAGAGTCATTTATTATTAATTGGCTCTTTCTTTATATTTTTTGGGGTTACGATTTTATGTTCTGATTATTTTAAAGGATTAAAAGATGATTTGTATTCACAAATGAAAATAGCTATGATGGATAATGATGTTAGCAATAATGAAAAAGAGGAGATTGTTAAGGTTCCTGTTGCTGATAATGTTAATATAGTTGATAATAATGTTAACAATGATAATAATAATGATAATAATAACAATAATAATCAAAATAAAATTGATTATAGTAAATATTTAGGTGTTCTTGAGATACCAAGGATAAGTTTAAAAAGGGGATTTTACAATACTGATTCAAAATATAATGATATTCAATATAATGTTACTTTAGTTAGAGGGTCCAGTATGCCTGATGTTAATAATGGTAATTTGATTTTGATGGCTCATTCTGGTGATGCTTATATATCATTTTTTGCTTATTTATATAAACTAAGTATTGGTGATAAAGCTTATATTACGTATCAAGGTGATAAATATAAATATCAATTAGTAAATATTTATAATGTCCCAAAGAATGGTAGTGTTACAATTGTTAGAAATTATAATAAAACCACTCTTACATTAATAACTTGTACAAAAGATGATGATTATCATCAAACAATTTATATTTTTGAATTAGTATAGAAGGAGGCTAGTAGTATGGATTTGTCTATATTTGGTAAGATAGGTACTGTTTTTAAGTACGCAATATCTTCTTTTATGGGTATTGAAATATTTATAATTTGTCTTCTTTTATTTTTAATACTTTTTTTCAATATAAAAAAGAATAATAAAATATATACTATTGTTATTTCGGTTATTTTACCATTTTTATTATTTATTATTTTAATGGGATATCATGAATATACTTATCAATGTTTTACTGCTTTATTCAAATATATTATGAATTATATTTATTTTCCTTCTACTATTGCTTATTTTTTTATAATGTTATTTGTTATAGTATTACTTTTATATACACTTATGTCAAAAAAAATGTCTAATTTTAAAAAGATTATTAATTATAGTATGTTTTGTTTAATGTTATTTTTATATATGTTGTTTTTATCTTTAGCAATTAGTAATTCTATTAATTTAGCTGATAAGGCTTTATTATATGAAAATAATATAATATTATCTATTATACAAATTAGTAATTTTATATTAGTAATTTGGGGATTATTTACAATATTTTATAATTTATATTTATATTTTAAAAAGAGATTCGATTAAAAATGAGAGCTACTGTGTGCTCTCAATTTTTTTTACGTAATATTCTTCATAACATAGGTTATGTTTTTTTATGTAGTTGGCAATTTTTACTCCAACATATCGATAATGCCATGATTCATATACATAACCAGTTAGATCCGTTTTATCTTTAGGAAACCTTAAAATGAATCCATATTTGTGTGCATTTTCTTGCATCCAAGTAAATTCTTTTGTATTTTCAAAGTTTGTATAATCTTCTGTTCCATTATATACATCTACTGCTAGACCTGTTTGATGTTCTGAAAATCCTGGTCTTGCAGAATAACTATCAGCTGCTTTTTTACCATCTTCTTCTACATATTTGTTATATAGGGTTTCTTGATATATGTAGCTTCTGTAACTTGACATAGCTATTATAGATAATCCTTCTTTACTAGCATCTTTTGCCATTTTTTCGAATGCTGTTTTTGCATAATTTACTAATTTCATACCACTTCTTGCATACTTTTCATCTATTGCTTCTAAGTTATTTGGAATATAATTTTTACCAGCATAGTAATATTTGTTAATTAATATATAACTTTTATTTAGATATGGACTTCTTTTAGTATTAGTATAATAATCGTTATCTATTCCTATATTTACATGTGTTATAACATCTTCTAGGGAAAGATTTTTGTTTTTATTTTTATAGTCTATATATCTATCTATATAATCGTAATTAAAGTAGTCTAGCTTTTTATCAATATTTTTTAGTTTGTCTAGTTTTATTTCCTTATTAGTTAAAACTTTCTTTAAAGTAGTTGTTTTTTCTTTTTTATTAAATCCGTTTGTAATACTTATTACTATTAATGTAATACATAGTAAAAATATAATTAGTGGTTTCTTTTTTATCCTTAATCTTTTTTTTACAATTTTGGTCATATATCATCACCTAATAATATCATAGCATTAAAAACACTATTTATGAATAAAAAACTTTTACAAAACATAAAAAATTATAGGAGGTTGTCATGAAAAAATTTTTGTATTTTTTATTAATTTTCTCTTTTTGTTTTCCTTTATGTGTATTTGCGGAGGAAAATATTGATGGTAATGGGACTACATCATCATTAATTGAACATGCAGATAGTGGTATATTAATTGAAGCTACTACTGGTAAAATATTATTTGAAAAAGAAAAAGATAAAGAAGTTGCGGTTGCTTCTATGACAAAAATGGTTGCTCAAATTATTATACTCGAAAATATTGAAAATGGTACTATTAAATGGGATGATATTGTTACGGTTAGTAAAAATGCTGCTGACATGGGTGGTTCCCAAATATATATAAGTCAGGGTGAGAAAATTTCTATTCGTGATTTAATGAAGGGTATTTCTATGGCTAGTGGTAATGATGCAACTGTACAGATGGCTGAAGTAATTGCTGGTAGTGAAGAAAAGTTTGTTGAAATGATGAATAAGAAAGTTAAAGAATTGGGTCTTAAGCATACACAATTTAAAAATTGTACAGGCTTAGATGCAGATGGACATTATTCTAGTGCATATGATATGGCAATGATTGCTAAAGAGTTGGTAGTAAATCATCCGGAAATTCTTAAGTTTTCTTCTGTTTATGAGGATTATTTAAGAGAAGATACAGAAAATAAATTTTGGTTAGTTAATACAAATAAATTGGTAAGATATTATGATGGTGCAGATGGCTTAAAGACTGGTCATACTGATAATGCTAAATATTGTTTAGCCGCAACAGCGAAGAAAAATAATATGAGACTTATTGGTATTGTTTTAGGTGAAGATAATAGTAAGACTAGAAATAGTGAAGCAATGGGGTTACTTGATTATGGTTTTAATACTATTAAGATGAATGTTTTGAAGAAAAGTGGTACTAAAATAAAAGATATTGAGTTAGATAAAGCTACGAAAGATAAGATAAGTGTTGTTTTAAAAGATGATTTGGGTGTTATAGAAGATAAAACTTCTAGTAATTCTAAATATAAATACAGTGTTAAAATTAATTCAATTAAACTTCCGATAAAGAAGGGACAAGTGGTTGGAAAAGTAAATGTTTTAGAAAATAATAAGATTGTATCTACGGGTAATTTAATTTCTTCTGAAAATGTTTCTTCTATGAATTATCTTGAGTTAATGTTAAAAGTTTTTAAAGATATTGTTAGTGGAACTATATAATATAAAAGTCTAGTTTATTGTAATGAACTAGGCTTATTTAATTGTTAAAAATAGTATGTAAAATTATTTTACATACTCAGATTGTAGACAAACCCCGTGGTATCCATATTTGGTATTATTGTTAAATATTTATAGTTTTCATCTAGTAGATCATATTTTTTCCATCTTCTGTTCCAACTATAGGTCTATAGTTGAATCATTCATTGCCAATATTATTACCTATTACTATTGCTTGTTCACCGTTTGATAGTTTAACACTTATGCCTAATGGATATATGGCCACTTTTCTTACAAATGTATCTACTACGTCTTTATTAAAAATTTCACCTGATGTATCTCCATGGCTTCTGCAGGTCCTATTGGAAGATTATAACTGTTTTCCTGTGATATTAAGTTCATGTATGAGTCGGCTACATGTATTATTTGTGAAAATAAATTAACACCTTTTCTTTTTATTATATTTTCATAACCTTTTGGACAATTAGTACCGTTTTCATTAGTTTTATGGAATAATATACCAACAGATATTATTGAAGCATTTGGAATAATAGCGTCATGTAATAGTTGATAGGCATATATTGGTGTATTTTCTTTTTTTATATTCTTTTATTCCTAATTTTTCTCTTACTTTATTATTTTTACAACTTTTCCCGATACTATGTAATAATGCAGCTTGAGTTATTGCTAGTAAAGATTCGTCTTTGAATACTAATTGATCATCTTTTCTGTATTCTTTGGCTATTGCTGCAGTAAGTTCTGCTATTACTAAAGAGTTTGCGTAATTATAATTTTTATCATTTCTTATATCTAATAAATCAATTGCTATATTTTTACTTTTTGATACTCCTTCGATAATTGTTTCTGCACTTTTTGTTACATCTTTATAATCAATATTTTTGTAATTATAAAAATCTAAACTTTTAAGGGAGTTAATTATCTCTTTTTTTTGTTCTCTTGAAAGACATGTTTCAATTTCAATATCATTATTATTTTCATCTTTGATACAAAGCATGGTGAACCCCATGTTTTTTAATTTTTCAATTATGGATGTAGTTAAAGTAGCGCCACTTCGTAATAGTATTTTGTTATTTTCATCGTATAGTGTTTGTTCAAGCTCCATTCCATTGTGAATGTTTGAAATATGTAATTGTTTCATATAAGGCCTCCAATTATTAATTTAATTATATATTTTATTTATTGATGAAGTTAATTTTATTGTAATTTAATTTACAGTTTTTTGGAAATTGTTTAAAAGTTTTTTTGATATTTACTGCACTTTTTATTTATGATAATATTAAATAAAAAGGACTGATATATTATGAAAAAGAAAAGTAATTATTTGATTGTCATTTTATTGATTAGTTTAATAATATTTAGTTATTCAATTAAACTTACTCATTATAGTATTTCTATTGATAATGAAATATTTTTAAATGATGCTCATGGAATGATTAAAGATTGGTATCAACTTGGTAGGTTTGGTTTAGGATTTTATAAATATATTTTTAATAATTATAATTTAAATATTATGCTTACTAGTTTTCTTTCTTTAATTATTTTGTTTGCTGCAGCTTTTCTTTTTGCTAGAGATATTGCAAAAAAATTTTCTAAAGATCATTTTTTATTAAATATATTTATTATAGTGGGATTTATTCTTACTGCACCAGTTCTTACTGACCAGTTTATTTTCACAATGCAGATGTTGGAAGTTAGTATTAGTTATTTATTATTAGTTATTGCTTTTATCATGATTAATC
This sequence comes from uncultured Bacilli bacterium, assembly GCA_934162665.1. Lineage (GTDB taxonomy): Bacteria > Bacillota_I > Bacilli_A > RF39 > UBA660 > RUG14670. The sequence goes on along the minus strand of CAKPJN010000005.1, from coordinate 45,139 downwards.
GGGTAATTTATCAAAAAAAGTATTATCTTTTAATTTTTATTATGCCATTACTTTTTTTGATTTTTGGTACTTATCAGGCTTTTTATTTATTATATATTGCATTTAGTAATATTTATTTTATTAGTTATACTAAAGAAAAAGAGATTTCTATTAAAGAACAATTTTCAATTATTATAAAATATATTTTAATTTTTTTCTGTGGTATGATCGGTTCTTTTATCATTAATAAGATTGTATTAAATGTTTTTCATATAACTAATTCTAGTTATTTGACAAATCAAATTTTATATTTTAGAAGACCATTTATTTATTGCTTTCTTCATATAGGAAAATATATGTTTGATGTTTTATTTGGTAAATTTCCTTTTTTTAATTTTAGTTATTTAATTGGTATTATATTTCTTTTTAAATATTTAAAAACAAGACAATTTAAATATAAATTCTCAATTATCCCATATTTATTTTTAATTTTTGTACCATTTTTGTTTACTGTTATATTTGGAAATGGAACTTTAAATAGGATTCAGTTTGCTTTGCCAGTTATTATTTCTTTTATATTTGTATTATCATTAAATAATCAAAAAAAAGTTGTTTATCTTATTCCTATTATTTTTATTATAATACAATCTATTATTACTTTCTTTTTATATCAAGGTGATTACAAAAGATATAAAAAAGATATTAATGTTGCTTATCAAATAAAAGAGGTTATTGAAGAATATCCTGGTAAGCCTATTGTTTTTGTTGGGACAATTTCACCTGTTGCTAAGATTCGTGGTGAAACAATTGGTAATAGTTTCTTTAATTGGGATTATGATACTGAGTTTGGTTCAAATTATCGAATCCATGGTTTTTTAAATGCTTTAGAAATTAATTACCCAGCTCCTAGTTTAGAGCAAATAAAGAAAGTTGATGAAATATATAATAGTTTGAATAAAAAAGTTACTGTTTATCAGGATATTTTGGTTGTTGTGTTAGATTACTATAATTAATCTTTAAATTAAAGAAAATCAATATATTAATTTATATATGCATATGTGTTATAATTTTTAATAGTTTTGAGAGGTGTTTGTATATGTTAAAAAATAATAAAAAAAATAATGTTATAAAATCAAATAGGAAAAATGGTAAATATAGTAGGTCTAAACCTATAGAAAAAAGTTATGGTATTTTTAGAAGTAAAATTTTAAAAATCGTTTTTGGAATAATTTTTATATTGTTATTAAGTTTTACTTTGTTCATCTTTATATCTTATAGCTCAAAAGTTAAAACCAGCATAGAGATAGTAGACAAAAAAGAAATGGATGAAAATATTGTTTTTTTAGGAGATTCAATTACTTATTATTTTAATCCTAAAAAATATTTTGAAGGTCATCATACTGTAAATAGTGGTGAATGTGGTAATACTACTAAAGATATTTTAGCAGATTTAGAGGGTAGAGTTTATAAATATAATCCATCTAAGATTTTTATAATGATTGGAACTAATGATAAAGAATTAGGAAATTTATCTGAAGATGATACAATTAAAAATGTCAAAGAAATAGTTAAGTTAATCCAAAAAAATAGACCTAGTGCAAAGATATATATACAGTCAATTTATCCAGTTAATAAAAATATTAATTCCTATAAAGCTGGTCCAAGGAATAATAAATCAGCAAAAAAGATAAATAAAGAAATAGAAAAATTTTGTAAAGAAAATTCAATTGTTTATATTGATATATTTTCGAAATTATTAAATTCTGATGGTGAATTGGATAGAGAATATACTACTGATGGTTTACATTTATCTAATGCTGGGTATGATGTTGTTTCTAAAATATTAGAAGAATATTTATAATTTAATTTGTAAAAACGTCTCATTGTGTTATAATTATATTAACAATATGAGAATGCGATAGCGTTCTTAATTTAATTATCATGGGGGATAAGTTGTTATGAATGAAGTTATAAAAAAAGATAGATCTTTTGGTTTGGATTTAATAAGGGCATTAGCTATTTTTTTAGTTATGGGATCTCACTTTATGGAGTATTCTGGTTTTTATGGTCAAATAATGGATGGAGAAAAAGTATTCTTATTAACTATGTTAAGGTGCTTTGTACGTATTTGTGTTCCATTATTTATATTATTAACTGGTTATTTAAAATGTGAAAAGAAATTAAGTAAAGAGTATTATAATGAGATAAAAACAATATTAATTACTTATTTTGTTGTCTCAATTATTATGATTTGTTTTAAGAGATGGTATTTTCATGATGATGAGAGATTAAAAGATATGATTTTAGGTATTTTTAATTATACTACTATTCAATATGGATGGTATGTTGAAATGTATATTGGTTTATTTTTATTTATTCCTTTTATTAATATTTTGTATAAGAATATTCCAGATAAAAAGCAAAAACAGATTTTAATTTTATCATTAATATTGACTTGTTCTATTCCTCAAACTTTGCAAGTTTTATTTATTGATGATACAGCTCTTGATATTTTACCTAATTGGTGGGGTAATACTACTTATGTTTTAATTTATTATTTAGTTGGTGCTTATATTCGTGAGTATAAACCAGTTATTAAGAAAAAACTTAATTTGTTATTAATAGGTATTATTTTGTTCTTTGAGGTTTTTGTAATATTTTATTATTGTAGAGGTACAACTTTTGGTAAAGTTATACCTAATGGATTAAATTTTAATGCTTTACCGATTGTTGTTATATCTATTTTGGTCTTTTTATTACTATATGATTTAAAATGTGATAAAAAAAGTATAAAAAAATTTATTAAGAGTATATCAATAAATTCATTTACTATGTATTTGTTATCTGCAATTATTGATAAAGTTGTTTGCAAAAATTATGTTTTTATTCCAACAGCTGGGCAAATATTAAAAAACTTTTTTACAATTTTAGTTTTTTCGTTTGTTATTAATTTTATATTATCAAGTATTTTAAATTTTATGATTAAAATTCTTAAAAGATTTATTAATAGAAAAGTGAAAGTTAGTTAGAAAGAATTTATAAATTTTTTCTTTTCTTTTGTAAAATTGATTAACTAATATAAGTTAAGAATATTATGAGTTTAGCTTTTTCTTTTATTAATTTATCTATTATGTTATAATATTTTTAGGTACAAGGAGTGATTATATGTCCAAGAGTGATTATGTTATTAAAGTTGAAAATGTTACTAAGAGTTTTAAAATATATTATGATAAGCCAAATACTTTAAAGGAGCGATTAGTATTTTGGAATAGATCTAATAAAGAAATTAAAACGGTTCTTAGTAATATAGATTTAAATATAAAAAAAGGAGAAACGGTTGCTTTAATAGGTGTTAATGGTAGTGGTAAAAGTACACTTTTGAAGTTAATGACTAAAATAATTTATCCAACTTCTGGAAAGATTATAACTAAAGGTAAATTGACCTCTTTACTTGAACTTGGTGCAGGGTTTCATCAAGATTTTACGGGAAGGGAAAATATTTATTTTAATGCATCTATTTTTGGATTAACAAAGAAGGAGATTGATGAGAGGCTTCAAACTATTATAGATTTTTCCGAATTAGGTGATTATATTGATAATCCTGTTAGAACCTATTCTTCTGGAATGTATATGAGACTTGCTTTTTCAGTTGCTATAAATGTTGATGCTGATATTTTATTAATTGATGAAATTTTAGCTGTTGGTGATCAACATTTTCAAGATAAATGTTTTGCTAAATTGAATGAATTAAAAAATAGTGATAAGACAATTGTTATTGTTAGTCATAGTTTAGATTCAATTAAAGATTTATGTACAAGGGCAGTTTGGATTTGTGGTGGGAAAATAAAGGATGATGGAAATCCTACCGATGTTATTGAAAAATATCTTGAGGAATGTAAGTAGGTGATGAGTGTGTTTACTAATTTATATAAATATAGAGAACTATTGAAAAGTAATATCAAGAAAGAAATCAGAGGTAAATATAAGGGGTCTTTTTTAGGCGTTTTATGGTCATTTTTAAATCCACTTTTAACAGTTGCTGTTTATGCTATAGTTTTTCCTTATATTATGCGTGTAAAAACAGATAATTATTTAATTTTTCTAATTTGTGGTGTTATTCCATGGACTTTTTTTACTACTGCTATTAATCAAGGAATGATTACTATTAGAACAAATGCCGGAATAGTTAAAAAAGTATATTTTCCTCGAGAAATATTACCTATTTCTGTTGTAATGAGTGCATTAGTTAATTTTTTTATTAGTTGTATAATAATTTTAATATTTTGTATAGTTGGTGGTGTTGGTATTAGTTGGCACTTGCTATTATTACCTGTGGTTGCTATTATTCAATTTTGCTTAACTTTGGGTTTAGTTCTTGGTTTAAGTGCTATTAATATTTATATAAAAGATACTGAATATATAGTTCAATTTTTAATAAATATGCTATTTTATGGTACTCCAATTTTATATACAGCAACTTTATTTCCTAAAAGTTTGCAATGGATTTTGTATTTGAATCCTATGACACATATTATTGATGCATATAGAAATATTTTTATGTATCATCAAATGATTGGATTAAATAGTTTTATATATATGGTTGGTATTTCATTGATTATTTTGATTATTGGATTACTTGTGTTTAGAAAATTGGAGAAAGGCTTTGCGGAGGAGTTATAATTTATGGAATATAAGAAATTGATTAAAATTACATCTAAAAATATAACAGGTGTGCTTCATCCTCAATTAGTTATTGAAGGCAAGTTTAAGTCTTCTGAATTAAAATTGAGGGTTTTTGTCGATGGAGCTCCTCAAAAATGCAAATTGTCTAGCATTAATAATCATGGCAGATTTGTTTTAACTACTAAATTAAGTTCTAATAGTAAAAAGATAGTTGTAGTTTTAGAGACTAATGATGATAGCTTCGTTATAGCTAAACTTAATAATAATTTATTTAGAAGATTGACTTTTAAATTAAAAATGATTCTAAAAAAGATATTTATTCCTTTTAAGGAAATAGGAAAAGGTATTAAATTCTTATGGCGTGAGCATCATTTTCTTGTTCCTCCTGTTTTGTGGAGTAAATATTTTAAACGTTTTGTTCAAAAAATTAAATTAGCTTTTCATATGGAATATTATCATCCATTTAGACAAAAAGATTATTTAAAATGGATTTATGAAAATGAAGAAGAACCTATGTATGAAGATTTGAAATATAAGCCATTAATTTCAATTTTAATTCCAGTTTATAATATTGAACGTGAGTATTTATCTGAATGCCTTGATTCTATTTTAAATCAAAAATATGAAAATTTTGAAGTATGTTTGGCAGATGATTGTTCAACTTTAGAGGAAACAAAGGAAACTTTAAGAGAATATCAACAAAAGGATAAGAGAATTAGAGTTGTTTATCGTAAGGAAAATGGTCATATTTCTAAGGCTACGAATAGTGCTTTAAAGATAGCAAAAGGTGAATTTGTGGCTTTGATGGATAATGATGATGTTATTACTGAGAATGCTTTGTATGAAATGGTTTATGCATTAAATAAAAATAAAAAACTTGATCTTATTTATAGTGATGAAGATAAAATTGATATGGAAGGAAATAGATGTGAACCACATTTTAAACCGGATTATTCCCCTGATTCACTTCTTGGTGGAAATTATATTTGTCATTTTGAAATTTTAAGAAAAAGTATAATGGATGAAATAGGTGGATTTAAAAGTGAATATGTTGGAGCTCAAGATTTTGATTTGTTTTTGAGATTTGTTGAAAAGACTACTCCAGATAGAATTTATCATATTCCTAAGATTTTATATCATTGGAGAAAAGTACCTGGATCTACTGCTGATACAATTGAAAGCAAGGATTATGCAATTGATAATGGCCGTAAAGCTGTTGAGGCTGCAATTAAGAGAAGAAAATTAAACGCTGATGTTATTGTACCAATAAAATCTACTCACTATATTGTTGAATATAAATATAAAAAGGAACCTTTGGTCTCAATTATTATTCCAACTAGAGATTTATCAAAGACTTTAGAGGTTTGTTTAAATTCCATTTATACAAAAACAGTATATAAAAATTATGAAGTTATAGTAGTTGATAATAATAGTGTTGAAAAAGATACTTTTGATTTATTTGATAAATATAAAGAAAAGCATAAAAATTTTAGGGTTATTAAAGCAAATTTTGAGTTTAATTACTCTAAAATTAATAATATTGCTGTTGATGAGGCAAAAGGTGATTATATATTGTTTTTAAATAATGATACCGAAGTATTTACACCTACATGGATTAATAGTATGGTTGGTTATGCTATGCAAAATCATATTGGTGCTGTTGGTGTTAAACTTTTATATCCTGATGATACAATTCAACATGGTGGAGTTATCTTAGGAATTGATGGAACTGCTCGTCATGCATTTTTACATACGCCTAGTGATTCCTATGGATTTTATGGAAGACTTTTAGTTCCATATGATTATAGTGCTGTTACTGCAGCTTGTATGATGATTAGTAGAAAAAAGTTTAACGATGTTGGAAAATTTAATGAAGAATTAAAGGTTGCCTTTAATGATATTGACTTAAATTTAAAATTGTTAGAAAAGGGTTACTATAATGTCTTTTTACCTCAAGTAGAATTATATCATCATGAATCAAAGTCTAGAGGATTAGATTCTACAACAGAAAAATATAATAAATTTTTACAAGAAAAGAAATATTTACAAGAACATTGGAGCTCTTATTTAGAACATGATAAATTTTATAATCCTAATTTCAGTTTAAAATATGATTTTATGTTAGATAAAAATAAGTAGATAGTATTAAGGAGTTTGTTATGAAAAAAAGAATTTTATCACTTTTCAATTTTTTAAAGAATCTTAATGAAAAGTATGAGAAAATTATTACATCAAAGAAATTTAAAAAGATTTTTCAATTTCTTCCTAGAAATATATTTATGTTAATATTATTTATAGCAACATTATTTATTTTTATACCACAGGTTATTAATAATGATGTTAGAGTTTATAATTCTTCTGTACCTACTGATGCTTTAGAGCCAATTATAGATAAAAAAGTAGAGGAGAAGATTAATACTAAAGATGTTAAAGAATTTCATACTGTTAGTATTATATTTGCTACCTATCAAAGAAAAAATAATGCTATATATAAATTTGATTTATATAAAGATGAAAAAAAATTATATAGTAAGAAATTTAATACTAAAGATTTAGATGATAATCAATATTATAATTTTGTTGTTGGTAAGGTTAAGATTGATAAAGATAGTAATTATAAAATTTCAATAACACCTATAAAAGCTAATAAAGAAAATTGTATTACAATGTATAAGAATATTTCTAGTGATATAGTTTCTTTTAAATTATTAGGTGAATCACCTTGGTATAATATTGTTATTATATTATTTATTATATATTTATTAGTCTTTTTTTGTGTTAATTATTTAATAAATAATAATAAAATTAAAAATGAGAAAAATTTCTTAATTGTTATGTTGATATATATTATATCTATTTTGTTTATAACACCTGCAGTAGAGATACCTGATGAAACATACCATTTTTATAAATCTTATTCATTATCTAAATATGATTTTTCTAAGGCACCAGCAGATAATTTCTATAATGGTTATATAAATGTATCTAAGAATATAAAATGTTTATATTATGCTGATGCTGAAGCGAAGGATAATGTAGATGATGTTAATAAATTATTGTCGTGTTTTAAGAATAATGATGAGAAAAAGTATCAAATTCCAGCCAATGTAAGTAATACACAGACAATTGCTTATATACCTTCTGCTATTATTATTAAAATTGTAAATATTTTTACTAATGCACCGGTAGTTTTATTTTATATTGGTAGAATAGTTAATTTTATAATTAGTTTTTTATTAATATTATTGGCATTAAAAGTAATTCCTAAGTATAAAAAATTATTACTTATTGTAGTATGTATGCCAATGTTTATTCAACAAATGGTTTCATACTCCTATGATAGTTTATTAAATTCTTGTGCTGTGTTATTATTTGCATATTTTATTAAAATGTATGATCAGAAAGAATTAATTAGTTATAAACAATTAAGTATTTATTTTCTTCTTTCATTTTTGATATTACATATTAAATTACCATATTTCTTTTTATCATTATTAATTTGGTTAATACCTAAAGAGAAATTTAAAAATGGTTTGAAGCAAAAAAGTATTTCGATTATTATATTTTATATTATTACAGTTTTATTGCATGTTCTTACTACTAAATTAGTTGCTATTGGAAACGTTCCTGATGATATTACTGGTATATTATCTGGTGAATCTTCTAAAAAACAACTTGATTATTTACTTAGTAATCCTAAAAATATTATTAAAGTCGCATATTATACATTTAAATTAAAAACAATCGGATATTTACAATCACTTATAGGTTGTTTTGGTTGGTTAAAGTTTAATTTACATTACATTTATGTCTGGTGTTATTATATTATGTTTGGTGTTGTTGTCTTATCATTGAAAAATGTATTTAAGGATAAGATGCAAAAATTATATACGCTTATATTAATATTATTTATTTCGGCTATGATTTTTGGAGGAATGTATTTAACATGGACTATTTATCAATTACCATATGTTGAGGGTGTTCAGGGAAGATATTTTATACCTGTCTTGTTACCATTATTATTAGTATTTATACCAAAAAATATCAAATTGAAAATTTCTGATAATACAATATATAGCTTTATTAATATTATTTTTGTAGCTTATATTTTTACATTATTAATTATTTTCTATTAAAAAGGAGTATTTATGAAAAAAAATAACAAAGTGTTACTTATTGTACCCGCATATAATGAGGAGGATAATATATTAAGTACATATCAAAAAATAATTCAGTATAATAAAAAGAATAAAAAAAATTATGATGTTATTGTTATTAATGACTGTTCTTTAGATAAAACTAGTTTAATTTGTCATGAGAATAATATTCCTGTCATTGATTTGATTCACAATTTAGGTATTGGTGGTGCTGTACAGACAGGTTATAAATATGCATATGATAATGGATATGATATAGCAGTTCAATTTGATGGTGATGGACAACATGATGTTAGGTATGTAGAGGATATAATACAACCAATTATTGATGGAGAAGCAGATCTAGTTATAGGTTCCAGATTTGTTGAAAACATAGACACTTTTAAATCATCATTTGCAAGACGAGTAGGCATTAAAATAATATCTTTCTTTATTAAATTTGCGACTGGTAAAAAAATATATGATACGACTTCTGGATTTAGGGCTTGTAATAGAAATATAATTTCAGATTTTGCTGTTTCTTATCCACTTGAATATCCTGAACCTTTAACTACTGCTGAAATATTAAAGAAAAAATATATAGTAACTGAAGTACCTGTTGAAATGAGTGAAAGAGAGGGTGGCAAGTCATCTATCATGGCTTGGAAAAAAGCTTATTATATGGTAAATGTTTCATTAGCATTATTAATTATTAAAATGAGGAGGTATAAAAAATGGCAATAAATTTAAAAATAGTATTACTAATTTTTTCAATATTTCTATTATTGGTTACAACCTATATATTAAGAAAAGGAAGAATACCTGAAAAGTATGCTTTATTATGGTATTTTATTTCACTAGTTATATTAATATTAACATTTTTCCCTGGCGTTTTCTCATTTTTATCAAATAAATTAGGTTTTCAAGTTATGTCAAATTTAATTATTGGGATAATGTTAGTATTGCTTATATTTTTAACTATGTCATTGACAATAATTGTTTCAGGTCAAAAGAAAAAAACAACTTTATTAATTCAAGAAATATCATTATTGAAAGCGAAAATTAATAATGAAAGAAAATAAGATTAAAAAAAATTTTATTTGGAATACAATTGGTACAACATTAAATTCTTTTAATTCATTATTTTTTTTGATTTTGGTCACAAGAATTAATGGTATTAATGATGCTGGGGTTTTTAGTTTTGGTTTTTCTTTGGCATGTGTATTTTATTGTATAGGAAACTATTCTGGTCGTATATATCAGGTTACTGAACGTGATAGTAAATATAGTAATAGTGACTTTATTTATACAAAGATTTTGACATGTATATTAATGATGGGTATTTCTATTATTTATATATTATTAAAGGGATATGTTTTAGATAAAATATTAATTCTTTTAAGTTTAATTACATTTAAAATGATAGAAGCATTTAGTGAATCATTATATGGTATTATTCAAAAAAATGGAGATTTATATAAAGTTGGTATTTCTATGTTATTAAAGGGAGTGATGGCCTTAATTGTATTTTTTATTATTGATTATTTCTCTAAAAATATAATTTTGGCATCGTTTAGTTTAATTATTGTAAATATTATAATTGTATTATTTTATGATTTGAAAAATGTTAAAGAATATAAATTTAAATTAGAGGAATTTGATAGATATAAAGTTACTAATATTTTAAGGGCTGGTTTTTGTACTTTCCTTTTTACTTTGTTAAATCTATATGTAATTAATGCTCCGAAGTACGCAATTGATGGGTTATTATCTGATAAGTTTCAAACTATTTTTGGTATTATTGTTATGCCAGCAACTATAATGATTTTATGTAGTCAGTTTTTGATGCATCCATTTTTGGTAGCGTTAACTGAAAATTTATCTAATAATGATAAAAAATGTTTTATTGATATAGTTATAAAATTGTCATTAGGTGTATTTTTAATTGGAATAGTTGGTTGTATTTTTGCTTACTTTTTTGGAATTCCTTTATTATCATTTTTGTATGGTATTGATCTTGGAAAATATTTAAACTGTTTATTAATAATTATTGTTGGAGCAACATTTTTTGGGGTTTCTTATATTATTTCAAATGCACTTACTTCAATGAGAAAAACAGTTTCACAAGTAGTTGTTTATATTATTGTTAGTATATTTTCATATTTTATATCTAGATTTTTAGTAAATATTAATGGTGTTTTTGGTGCTTCACTTTCATATTTTGCTTCAATGATTTTATTGTTAATTTTATACTTAATTATATATTTTATTTCATTAAATAAATGGAGGAGTAATGATGGATAAGGTTTCAATTATAGTTCCTGTTTATAATGCAGAAAACTCTATAAATAGATGTATTGATAGTATATTGAATCAATCATATGAAAATATAGAGTTACTATTAATAAATGATGGTTCGAAGGATAAATCATTACAGGTTATAAATCAGTATAATGATAAACGTATAATAATTATTGATAAAAAGAATGAGGGAGTTGCTAAAACAAGAAATCTAGGTATAAAAAAGGCAACTGGTAAATATATAATGTTTATTGATAATGATGATTTTATCGATGAAGATTATGTTAAAACATATGTTGATGATATTTCTACAAAAGATTGTGATTTAGTAATAGGTGGATATAGAAGGGTTAATACCTCAGGGAAGGTTTTGTTTTATAAAAAGCCAGAGAATTACGAATGGACTAAGTATATAATAATGGCACCATGGGCTAAAATATTTAATCGTGAGTTTTTATTAAAACACAAAGTACAATTTTTAGATTATTGTATTGGTGAAGATGTTTACTTTATGCTTTCTTTATTTTCTTATGATCCTAAGATAGATGTTATTGAATATATTGGATATAATTGGTTTTATAATGATAAAAGTGTATCAAATACTATTCAACGTGGATTTAATAAAAAAGTTGATATTTTATATCTTTTAGATAAGATTAATAATTTTTATAAAACTAGGAATGAGTATTTAAATTATTATTTTTATAAATATTATGTCTGGTATTTGCTTTTTTCTGGTAGGACTGCTAACAAGAGTGAATTTTTAAATGAACAAAAGAGAATTAAGAAATGGTTAAAGAATAATAATATAAAGAAATCTATTAGTTCATTTTCTTGTAAATTAAGAGGTGAAAGTTTTTCTCATAGAGTTAGTGTTGGTGTTTTTTTGTTAATTGATAAGTTGCAATTAATGAGATTTTTTGCTAGTATTTACTGTAGAGGTGGTCGTGATGAGTAAGATTCATACTTTTGTAGTTTTGGCGTATAAAGAGTCAAAATATTTAGAGGATTGCATTCGTTCGGTGTTAAATCAAAAGTATAATAGTGATGTTGTTATTGCTACATCTACGCCTAATGATTATATTAAAAAGTTAGCTAAAAAATATAATTTAAAAATTTTTGTTAATAAAAATAAGAAGGGTATTGGTTATGATTTTGATTTTGCAGTTGATTGTGGTAAAACAGAACTAGTAACAGTTGCTCATCAAGATGATATTTATAATTATGAATATTCAGATTTAATAGTAAAGAGTTATAAAAGTCATTCAGATTCATTAATACTATTTTCTGATTATTATGAAATTAAAAATGGAAAAGAGGTACATAAAAATAGAAATTTAAAAATTAAACGTATATTAATGTTACCTTTAAGGTCTTCTAAGATTTCTGGTAATCGCTTTGTTAAAAGGTTAGTTTTATCGTTTGGAAATCCAATTTGTTGTCCAGCGGTTACTTTTGTTAAAGAAAAGACTGGTGCTAAGGTTTTTGAAAGTGATATGAAATGTGATGTTGATTGGTTGGCTTGGGAGAGATTATCAATAAAGAAGGGTAAATTTATTTATATAAAAGATCATTTGATGGGTCATAGAGTTCATGAAGATTCTACTACATCTGAAATATTGAATGATAATAAAAGAAGTATTGAGGATTTTCAAATGTTTAAGAAGTTTTGGCCTACATTTATAGCTAAATTACTTACTAGACTATATAAAAACAGTGAGAAATCTAATGATGTAAAATAGGAGTTGGTATGTTGAAAAAAATTATAAATATAGTTTTAATTTTAGGAATTATTTTAAATTTTTTTCCTGTTTCAGTATTTGCCTTGGTGGATAATAAAAGTTCTAGTGAATTGAATAATATATTAAAGGATGATTCTATTGATTATGACTTTTTAATTAATATTGCTGAAAATGATTCGATTAATATTTTATATAATAAAGTATCGCTAGAAAATTATTTAAAGCAATTTATTATTGATAAACTTAGTACCTATGATGTTTCAATTTTAATTAATAATGTCGATGAATCTTTATTAACTGCTAGTTATTCGATTGTCCAAAATGATGATATTTATAATGGAACTTTAAAATATTCATTTAATTATGATATTGATCTAGTTACTGATAATAATGATTTTAATATTAATGATCTTATTAGTTCTTATTTTAAGTCAAATTATAGTATTGAAAATATAGAAATTTTAAATATATCAAATAATAGTTATAAAATTATTTATGATGGGGTTTCAAATGTTTTTAACTTTAATGTAACTGTTAACAATTTGAATGATGCTTCTGATGTAATTGTTAATAATGAAGAAAATATTGTTACTGAAGATGTAAGTACCTATGATGATTTAAAAAATATTTCTGTTAGTTATTCTACACATATTCAGGATCAGGGATGGACAAAATTATCTGAAAATGGCGAGTTTAGTGGTACAACCGGATTAAGTAGAAGAATGGAAGCTATAAAAATACAATTGAAAGATTCTAAATATGAAGGCAGTATAAAATATCAAACTTATGTCCAAAACTATGGTTGGTTGGATTATGTTTCTAATGGTGAATTAGGTGGTACATCTGGGCAAAGTTTAAGAATGGAAGCTATAAAAATAAAATTAGATGGAGATATTTCAAATTATTATGATGTTTATTACCGAGTTTATATTCAAAATTATGGTTGGTTAAAATGGTCAATGAATGATGAAATAACTGGTAGTTCTTGTTTGGGATTGAGAATTGAAGGAATTGAAATTAGATTAGTTGATAAGGGTTCTTATTTTGATGTTGGTTCAGGGGTAGATTCTTATATTGTTCCACAGCCTAGTTTGACTGGCTCAGTTCAAGTACAAAATTATGGTTGGATTGGTTATTCTAATGTTATGGGAACAATGGGACAATCCTTAAGAATTGAAGCTATAAAAATGAATTTAACTTCATATAGATATAGTGGTGATGTTTTAGTTCAATCATATATTGAAGGATTAGGTTGGAATGATTGGACTAAGTCTAACGAGATAAATGGTACTGTTGGTAAAAGTTTAAGAATGGAAGCTATAAAAATAAAATTAGATGGAGATATTTCAAATTATTATGATGTTTATTATCGAGCTTATATTCAAAACTATGGTTGGTTAGGTTGGTCAAAAAATGGTGAAGAAGCTGGTAGTAGAGGATTGGATTTAAGGATGGAATCTTTACAAGTTGAATTAGTTCCAAAAAATTCTAATGATTCGAAGTATGATAGTTCTATAGTTAGTTATATTAATCCAGAATTTAATGTTGTAGCATCTGCACAAGTGCAAAATTATGGTTGGATGAGTGAGTCTAATTTAGTAGGGACGACTAATAAAGCATTGCGAATGGAAGCTATTAAGTTGCGTATGATTAATCCTGATTATTCTGGTGATTTAAAAGTACAAGCTTATGTTCAAAACTATGGATGGATGAATGAGGTATCGCAAAATGAGATAGCTGGTACTGTTGGTAAAAGTTTAAGAATGGAAGCTATAAAAATTAATTTGACTGATAAGTTAGCTGATAATTATGATATTTATTATAGGGCTTATATAGAAAATTACGGTTGGTTAGATTGGGCGAAAAATGGCGAGGAAGCTGGTAGTAGAGGTCTTTCATATAGAATGGAGTCTATTCAAATAAAAGTTGTAAAAAAAGGTGATGTTGCTCCTGGTGATACTACAAAACCTTTAATTGCTGGTAAATGGGTTATTAAAGATGGTAATACATATTATTATGATGAATTTGGTAAGATGGCTGATGATTTTAAGGTCATTGATGGTGTTAAATATTTCTTTAATTCTTTGGGAGTTTTAAAAGGGTCTAATGTAAGGAAGGTAATAGATGTTTCCTCTCATAATGGAATTATTGATTGGGATATGGTTAAGAATAGTGATGTTGATGCTGTTATATTGCGAGTATCGGCAGGATCAGCATATGAGGATAGTCAATTATCTAGAAACGTATCTGAATTAAAAAGATTAAATATTCCATATGGTATTTATCTTTATAGTTATGCTGAAAATCAATTAGGTATGGTTAGTGATTTGGGTCAAATGGAGGAAGGTGCTCTTGAAGCTCAAAGAATTATTAATGTTATTAAAAAGTATAATATGAATTTATCTTTGCCAATTTATTATGACTTGGAAGTATGGAAAAGTAAGGCTAATTCTTTGTGGACTTCTAATGATTATTCTCCGATTATTACATCTTTTGCTAATAAGATGAGTGAATATGGTTATGACTTTAAGATTTATACAAATAAATTATGGGCAGAAAGTGCTTTGATTAATTATAAGGATAAAATAAACTGGATTGCACAATATAATCATAATTGTACTTATGATGGTACATATTCTGGTTGGCAATTTTCATCTACTGAATCTATTCCTGGAATTATTGGAAATGTTGATGTTAGTGTATGGTTTAATTAAATTTATATAAATGAGAGAAAAAATTTATAAATAAATATATAGAGAATTAATTCTCTTTTTTAATTGTAAAAGTATATCATATATTATATAATAAAGTAGTGATAGGATATGGAAAAGGTTGAGAATAAAAAGAGAAAATTAGTGATTATTAGTTTAATAATATTGGTAATACTATTTAGTACCTTTATTTGTTTTGGTATTTATGATTATAAAAGAGTTAGTGTTTATAAAAATAAGGTTTTTTATAATATTTATTTAGATGAATTCAACTTAGAAAAAAATAAACTTGATGATTTAGATAAAGTGCTTGATTCTTATAGTGAAAAGATCCTTTCTAAAAATATTAAATTTATTATTAATAATAAAGAATATACTTATAAGTATAGTGATTTAGGACTTAGTATTAATAAAAAGGATATTATTGATGAAATTAAAGAGTATCAAAATAAATTAAATTATTTTGACAAGGTAAGTTCTTTGAATCATAAAACTAAGAAAGTGTTTGAGTATAAGTTTTTATATAATGAAGATACTGTTATGGCGTTTGTCAATAACTTAAAAAGTTTATTTGATGTTAAATTAGTTAATGGGCAATTTGTTATGAATGATAATCGTGAACTTTCTTATGCACTTGGTACTGATAGTTATAGTTTAAATGTAGAAGAATCTTATAAAGAAATAGTTTCTAATATTAATAAAAAAGATACTATAACTTTGATTGGTACAAGTGAGAAGGCTGTTAATAATGAAAGTTATAAATTAGTAGATACTAAAGTTTCTTCTTTTTCTACTGAATTTAATCCATATATATCTAGAGCTACTAATTTAAAAACTGCTTTAGCATATATTGATGGCGCTATAATAAATCCAGGAGAAGTATTTTCATTTTATAAGTATGCTGGCCCTTATAATAAGAAAGGGTATGTTTTCTATTATGAATTTGTAGGTAATGGTGTATGTCAGATTGCAACAACAGTATATAATACTGCGTTACTTGGAGGACTTGAAATAGTAAAGAGATATCCACATGATAAAAAAAGTGTTTATGTTGCTGGTGGATTAGATGCAACAGTTGCTAGTTATGCAAGTGGATGGAATGTTGATTTTCAATTTAAAAATACATATAAATATCCTATTTATATTTCTGCTTATGCTACTGGTGGAGTTGCGCATGTTGATTTTTGGTCTAATAGTAATGCTAAAGAAGGTAAGACATATACTACTGAGTCAGTAAAAACAGGTTCTAATAGTTATAAGACTTATTTACATACTTATCAAAATGGGGTAGAAATTAATAAGAGTTTTATTGCGTCAACTTGGTATACTAAATATTAGGAGGCTTTTTATGAAAAATAAAGTTGTTATAATTGGATGTGGAAATGTGGGTATGAGCTATGCTTATGCTCTTTTAAATCAAAGAACTAATGTTATGGAACTTGCTTTAATTGATTTAGATAAGAGGCGAGTAGAAGGAGAAGTTATGGACTTGAATCATTGTCTTGCTTTTGCTCCTTCTAAAATAGATATTAAGGTTGGTACTTATGATGATTGTCGTGATGCTAAAATTGTTGTTATAGCAGCTGGTGCTAATCAAAATCCTGGAGAGACTAGAATGGATTTAATTCATAAAAATAGTAAGATTTTTAAGGATATTGTATCTAATGTGGTTTCTAGTGGTTTTCATGGAATATTTTTAGTTGCGACTAATCCGCTTGATGTAATGACTTATCTTACTTGGAAATATTCTGGGTTTGATTCTAGTTGTGTTATTGGTAGTGGAACAAGTCTAGATACTTCTAGACTTAGATATTTAGTAGGTGAGAAAATTGGTGTTGGTCCTAAAAATGTTCATGCGTATGTTATTGGTGAACATGGTGATAGTGAATTTGTTCCATGGAGTAATGCAACAGTTGGACTTCAAAATATTCATGATTTCTTAAATGATTCTGAGCTTGATAATATTCAAGAAGAAGTAAAAGATGCGGCATATGAAATTATTAATAGAAAAGGCGCTACATATTATGGTATAGGTATGTGTTTAGTATATATTACAAAAGCAATACTTGAGGATGAAAGTTCAATTATTACAGTATCTACTTATGATAGTGATAATAATATTTTTATTGGAATACCATGTATTATTAATAATAGTGGAGTAAAGGAAGTAATGAAGTTGGAATTAGATAAAGGAGAACAAGAAATGTTTCAAAATAGTGTTTCTGTTATTAAAGACGCAATTAAACAAACTTATAAATAGGTTGTCATAAATTAATATTTCGCTCATATATTTATGGTATAGAAAGAGAGGAATTAATATATATGGAAACACTTAAAGTAAGTAGTAAATCTAATCCTAATAGCGTAGCAGGTGCACTTGCGAATGTATTTAGAGAAAAAGGATCTGTTGAGATTCAAGCAGTAGGTGCAGGGGCTTTGAATCAAGCGATTAAGGCTATTGCGATTGCACGTGGATTTGTTGCTCCATCTGGAAAAAATTTGATTTGTATACCAGCTTTTCAAGATATTGCTATAGATGGTGAAGAAAGAACTGCAATTAAACTTATTATTGAAAATAGATAAAGAGAGAAATCTCTTTTTTAATTGTCACTTATTGTCGAAAATTGTAAAAATGTAGTTGATTAAGTTACATTTTTATGGTATTATTTAATTGTAGGTAATGATATTTATTATTTATTACTTATTCTATCGAAATATTAATATATTTCATTACGTTGGTGTACTATAGTTAGCTATAGTACTTTTTTTGTCTATTTATTTTTTTCTTACATATACTAATAACAGTATTTTATATAAGGAGGATTTGTTATGATTGATATGCATTATGATATATTATCTATACTTTATAGTAGTTATATAAGAGGAGATTTTTCTTATCTTGAAAGTTTTATAAAAAATTATAATGATTTAAATGTTACAGGAGTGGTTGCTAATCTTTATTTTATGAGTGAAGATGAAATGAAAGAGGAACTTGGAGATTATTTTAATAAAAATATTAGTGTTTTAAAAATGTTTAAAGTAGTGGTTTCTCTTTTTAAAAAATATTTACCTAATACTAAATTTATTTATAGTATTGAGGGGTGTGACTATATTAAAGATTGTGTTGAATTAGAGGAGCTTTATAAACTAGGTCTTCGTAATATATTACTTGTTTGGAATAATAAAAATAAATATGGTTCTGGTAATAGGAGTAATGATGGACTTACAGAATTAGGAAAAGAGTTTTTAATAAAAGCTATTGATTTAGGTATTAGTATTGATCTTTCTCATATGAATAAAAATACTTTTTGGGATACTATTTCTTTATTACAGGAACAAAAGAAGTTAGGTAAGGAGTTAAAAGTTATTGTTAGTCATTCTAATTGTTTTAGTTTATGTAATAATCCTAGAAATCTTGATGATGAACAAATCCTTGCTTTGAGCGAGTTTGATGTTGTTATGGGGATAGTGTCATATGGTCCTTTTGTTTCGACCGATTTGGATATATCTGATGATTTATTGAAGGATAAATATTTAGAACATATTGAACATGCTACTTCTTTACTTGGGATAGATCATGTAGGAGTTGCGACTGATGATATGACTTTTGCTACTTCAATATTTGGTGTTGATGAGGGAAAACAGATTTTTTCTTATAATAACGTTAAAAGTGATTTGACTAAACTACTTAGTCGAGTTTATAATAAAGAGGAGATTGAAAAGATATTATATAAAAATATATATAATAAGTTATTCTAGAAAGAGGTATTTATGATAGATATTAAGTTAATTAGAGAAAATAGAGATTTAGTTAAAGAAAATATTAAGAAGAAATTTCAGGATGAAAAATTAGTATTAGTTGATGAGGTTTATGAACTTGATAAAAAGGTTCGTGATGTTCAAGTTAAAGCTGATAATTTAAAGGCATTAAAAAATAAAAATAGTTCTCAAATTGGAAAACTTATGGGTGAAGGTAATATTGATGCAGCTAATGAAATTAAAGAAGAAATAAAAAATATGACAGATGAGATAAGTAAATTAGATGAAGAACAAGAAAAGTTATCTAAAGAAATTAAAGATAGAATGATGGTTATTCCTAATATAATGGATCCTTCTGTACCAATTGGTGAGGATGATTCTAAAAATGTTGAAATAGAAAAGTTTGGAGAACCTTTTGTTCCAGAGTATGAAATACCATATCATGCAGATATTATAGAAAGACTTAATGGAATGGATAAGGATGCAGCTGGTAGAACTAGTGGACAAGGATTTTATTATTTACTAGGTGATATTGCTAGACTTCATGAAGCTATGCTTTCTTATGCTCGTGACTTTATGATTGATAAAGGCTTTACTTATGCTATACCTCCTTTTATGATTCATAGTGATGTAGTAAAGGGTGTTATGTCTTTTCCAGAAATGGAAGCAATGATGTATAAAATCGAAGGTGAAGACTTATACTTAATTGGAACTAGTGAACATTCTATGATAGGTAGATTTAAAGGACAAATTGTTAAAGAAGAAGATTTACCAATTGCTATGACTAGTTATTCTCCTTGTTTTAGAAAAGAGGGAGGATCTCATGGTCTTGAAGAAAGAGGACTTTATCGCGTTCATCAATTTGAAAAACAGGAAATGATAGTTTTATGTAAGAGTGATGAAGCAATGGATTGGTATAATAAGATGTGGAGCTATACAGTAGAATTCTTTAGAAGTTTAGATGTACCAGTTAGAACACTTGAATGTTGTAGTGGTGATTTAGCTGATCTAAAAGTAAAATCATGTGATGTAGAAGCATGGAGTCCAAGACAAAAGAAATATTTTGAAGTTGGAAGTTGTTCAACTCTTGGAGATGCACAAGCTAGACGTCTTGGTATTAGAACTAAGGGTAAAGATGGTACATACTATGTAAATACATTAAATAATACAGTAGTTGCTACTCCTCGTGGATTAATTGCTGTTATTGAAAATAATTATCAAGAAGATGGCTCAATCAAGATACCTAAAGTATTGCAATCATATATGGGTGGTAAAACTAGTATAGAGTTATAATAGAATTGGAGTAAAAATGGTTTTTATAAGTACTAATCAAGATAATAGTGATTATTTAGGAATAGATAGAGATTGTATGGGTAGTTTATTACTATCTAAAGATGTTCCAGAAAATATTAGAAAAAAAGTCTAAAAAGTTTCAACAAAAAGTTTTAAAAACAGTATTAAATGATAGTTATAATTGAGTTAATAAGAGAAGTTTCATTTTCTAATATAAGGAATAGATTAGTTGTTTTAGATGATGTCGATATAACAAAACAAGATGGTAGTAGAAAGAGATAGGAGATAAATATGGATATTATTAATGATTTAGGAAGTAAAAGGAAAAATTTAGTTGAACAGTATAATGAATATATTCAATAAGTCGCTTATTTTAATGATCAAAAAAACAAAAGTGAAGTTTCAGTATTATTAGATGTTTTGTCAATACTTCAAAAGAGAATTCGTGATATTGATATTGCGCTAGCTATTCATAATTTGAAGAATGAGAAAACTAATGAATCTTCTAAAAGTATTTAAATAAAAAACTGATATTAGTGTAATATATCAGTCTTTTTTTTAGAATCATTTTTCATCTAACTTTTAATAATTTTTTTCACTTCATTTAAACTTTCACTTGAGTATAGTTCAAGATAATTTTTAATATCACCTTTAAGAAAATTTTTATAAAATGAATAGTATAGACCTTCTTTTTCAGTTTCTGTTAATAATTCAATTGCGCTATCAATTATTATTAATTGATAAATTTGATCGATTTTATTTTCAATTGATTCTTTTAGTTGGTTATCTGTTATATATAGGACAAAATTTAAACTTTCATTTAGGTAATCTTGGAGTGCTTTTGCATAAATTGAATTTACTAATTGTTCATTTTGATTGAATAGTATACATCTTTCTCTGCCATATATATCTTTTTTTCTGTATCCTAGAAAGTGTTCTTCTAGTGTTTTGTTGAGATATATTAGTTCATATTTTAACGTAATTAGTTTTTCTTTTATTGAATTATATTTTTCTTTTTCTATTCTATCTTCTAATTTTTTTATTATATGCATTGTTATATTATTATTGAATTCATTTTTAATACATTGAGAGTTTTCAAAAATTTGATCACTATAAGATTTACTGTTAGATAAAAATGGATTTGAATATAATTCTTCTTCAATAATTGTTTCAATTCGTGTAATTATATTATCATATTGAGAAATTTTTCTTTTATTATTTATATAATTAATTCTTCTGAATATTTCTCCTGAATTTTTTGTATCAATTTTTAAATTGTCATATATTTTTGTTTCTACTTCTATTGTTATTTTCAAATATTCTATATATTTTTCTTTTTCCTTTTCATTCTTGTTTATTTCACAATCTGCTATAGTCATATATAAATTATAAATACTATTTTCTATATCTAGCAGTTCATTTATTTTTTTATCTCTTTCTTCTATCATACATAAGACTCCTTTGTAATGGTTTATATTATAACATATTTTTTTTATTATGAATAAAAAAAATGCATTTCTTTCATAATAAAGTTAGAAAGGGATTCACGGTATAAATTTGACAAATTACTATAATTTTGATAAAATATATAACTGTCACGTGAATTAAGAGGTGTTTATATGTTATTCTATGACAAAGTACAAGCTGTAAAAGCATGTGAAGAAGATCCATCCCTGATTTTTAATCTTATTAAAGATGGATATTATGATATAGTAGAAGAATTAATTAGTAAAAATAAAGTAAATATTAATACTTGTGATAATATTGGTAATGATGTTATGATGAAGTTAATAAAATATAGACAATATAATTTGGTATTAAGCCTTATGAATAAAAGAGATTGGGATGTTAATCATCAAAATGATGATGGAAATACATTTGGACATTTACTTGCGAGTGATAACTCTATTCATAGTTTAAAATTGTTTATGAAATTAACTAAAAAGAAAAATTATATACCAAATATTAAGAATAATAGAAATGAAACTGTATTTGATAGAGCTATGAAAAGTGGTTCTGTTATTACATTAAAAATATTAGAAGATAAAAGATTTGATAATATTGATATTTTATCTTTTAAAAAGTTATTTAATACTTATATTAATAATACATATTATGGTAAGTATTCAAAACTTAATAATTTAGATATTATTGTTTGTAGTTTAGAGAAAAAGGATTTATTACCTAATATGAGATATTTAATTGAAAAATTAAAAGAAAATATTGATATGATTAGAAATGCTATAATGAAAAACAATTCTAAATTATTAAATAGTTTTATTAATTCTTCGTTGATTGAGGCAACTGTTTAGTTGCTTTTTTTCTTGGAATAGAGTATTATATTCATGGATTGGAGTTGGTATTATGCATTTACCAAATTATACAGAAGCTAGAAAAAGAGATAATAAAGAATATAATAGAGTGGACTTTAAATTAGATAATAAGATAAAAAACAAATATAGTGGAAAAACATTTTTCTTAAAGACTTATGGTTGTCAAATGAATGAACATGATAGTGAAAATATTAGGGCTTTACTTATAAGTTTAGGATTTAGTGAGGTTTTTGATTATAATGATTGTGATTTAGTATTGCTTAATACATGTTCTATTAGAGAAAATGCACATAATAAGGCATTTGGTATGTTAGGGAGACTTAAACATTTAAAGATGGAAAAACCTAATCTTTTAGTTGGCTTATGTGGATGTATGGCTCAAGAGGCGAGTGTTGTAGATGATATTTTAAATAATTATAAATGGGTTAACTTTGTATTTGGTACTCATAATTTATATCAACTTCCTAATATTATTGATAAAGCTATTAGTGATAATGAACAAGAAATTGAAGTTTTTTCTAGAGAAGGGGATTTAATTGAAGGATTACCAGTAAAAAGAACTAATTCTTATAAAGCATATGTAAATATTATATATGGATGCAATAAGTTTTGTACTTATTGTATTGTTCCTTATACTAGGGGTAGGGAAAGAAGTAGAAAGAAAGAGGATATATTAAAAGAAGTAGATCTTCTTATAAAAGATGGGTATAAAGAGATTACTCTCCTTGGACAAAATGTAAATGCTTATGGAAAAGATTTGTATGAGGATTATACATTAGCTAATTTACTTGAAGATATAGCTAAAAAAGATATCCCTAGAGTTCGTTTTATGACATCTCATCCTTGGGATTTTACTGATTCTATGATTGATGTTATTGGTAAATATTCTAATATTATGCCTAGTGTTCATTTACCAGTACAAAGTGGTTCTAGTAGAGTGTTAAAATTAATGGGTAGAAGATATACTAAGGAAAGTTATTTGGAACTTTTTGATAAATTAAAGAAAAAAATACCTGGTGTTTCTATTTCTACTGATATTATTGTTGGTTTTCCAGGTGAAGAAGAAGAAGATTTTTTAGAGACATTAGATTTAGTTAATTATTGTAAGTATGATAATGCATTTACTTTTATCTTTTCTAAACGAGAAGGAACACCAGCATGTAAATTAGAGGATAATACTTCTTTAGAGGAAAAAGAGGTTAGACTTCAAAGACTTAATCAAGTTGTTAATAAATACTTTTTAGAAAATAATAAGAAATTAGAAGGTAAGATAGTTCCTGTTTTAGTAGATGGTGTATCAGAGAAAAAAGGTATGTATTTTGGTTATAGTGATACTAATAAATTAATTAACTTTACTAGTAAAAATGATGTAAAAGAAGGGGACTTTGTTAATGTTAAGATTACTTCAGCTAAGACTTGGAGTTTAGATGGTGAAGTAGTTGAATAAAGAGTTAGAGGATATTGTTTCTTATATTAAAAATAGTGATAGTTATAAAAAGTGTATTGAGCTTAAAGAAAAGATGAGTACCAATGTCGAAATTAAAGGTTTAGTGGATAGCGTTAAGAAATTACAAAAAGAATATGTTAGAAGTAACTATCAAGATGATGGTATAAAAAAAGAGTTGAATACATTAAACGAAAAGTTAAATAGTATTCCTATTTATGTGGATTATATAAGTAATTTAAGTGATGTTAATAATATGATTAGTTTAGTAACAGATTCTTTGAATGATTATTTTTATAAACTTTTAAATGAAAACAACTAGTTTTGTGACTAGTTGTTTTTAGATAGTTCTATTATCATATCAAGATCATCATCTTTTGCCATGATGTTTTTATTTGTTTCTCTACATTTTTGACATTTATAAATTATTTTATAGGTATCTTTAAATTTTTCTATACCAATTGGTTCAAGGAGTCCATGACATTGATTTTTTCTATCACCGGGCATTATGTCTACATGTTTTGAATATAGACAATAGGGACAATGATCTCTAGCCGTATAGCCTAGAGGTAAAATATCTTTATTACAATGTTCACAAGTAAAATGTTCATCACGCATAGTAAAATTTTTCATTTTCTTCACCTTTAAACATTATAGCATAACTTTTTACTTTATGATATAATGTTCTTACAGTTGGAGTGATTATATGAATATTGAATTTAAGATAAATGAGTTTGAAGGTCCATTAGATTTATTACTTCATTTAATAAAAGAAAGTAAGATGGATATATTTAATATTGAAATAGAAAATATTACTCAACAATATATTTCTTATTTAAATGAGCAAGAGGCAATGAACTTAGAGGTCGCTAGTGAATATTTAGTATTAGCTTCTGAGCTTATAGAAATTAAATCTAAAATGTTACTCCCAAGTTTTAATAAGGAACAAGAGGAAGAAGAAGATCCTAGAGAGGATTTAGTTAATAGATTACTTGAATATCAGACTTATAAGGAAATTACGAAAATATTAGAAGAAAAAGAAAATTTGAGAAAAGAGATTTATACTAAAACTCCAGAAAATATTAATAAGTATGTTGATACTGATACAACTCAAATAAATAGTGATATTACTCTTGATGATTTAATGGATGCTTTTAGAAAATTTTTGGAAAGAAAGAAAGATAATAAGCCTTTACATACTAAGGTTATGGTTAATGAAATTAGTGTGTCTTCTAGAAGACGTGATATATCTAAATTATTAACGGAAAGGAAAAGAGTTTCTTTCTTTGAACTTTTTCCAGTTTTTACTAAGGAATATGTAGTTGCGACTTTTTTGGCTATTTTAGAGATGGCTAAAAGTCATGAATTGGTTATAAAACAAGATAAAACTTTTGATGAAATTATATGCGAGGTGCCAAATGAAAAATAAAGCGGTTCTTGAAGGACTTTTATTTGTTGTTGGAGAGGAAGGACTTTCTTTAAAACAAATAGAAGATGTATTAGAAATAGAAGAAGATTCAGCTAAGGAATTATTAAAAGAATTAAAGCATGATTATGAAGATGATAATCGCGGAATTAGAATAGATTTTTTAGGTAATAAATTTAAATTAACTACTAAGTGTGAACATAGAAATTATTATCAAAAACTAATTGAAAATCCAGAGACTAATATCTTAAGTCAAGCAGCTTTAGAGACTTTGGCAATTATTGCTTACAATGAACCTATTACTAGGGTTGAGATTGATAAATTAAGAGGAGTTTCTACTACTCAGATGGTCAGAAAGTTGGTCGCTAAAGGATTTATTAAAGAGGTTGGTAGGAGTGAATTACCTGGTAGACCTATTTTATATGAGACAACTAGTGAATTTTTAGATTATTTTGGTCTTTCTACTAAAGATGATTTACCTGATATGAGTGAATTTATAAAAGAGTGTGAAGATAGTAATTTAGAAGATGATGATAAAGATTTATATACATCAAAGTATCAAGAAAATTAGTCTTGATACTTTTTAGATTTATGATATAATTTATGTATGCCCGAGTGGTGGAATGGTAGACGCGTTGGACTCAAAATCCAATAGTAGCAATACTGTGTCGGTTCAAGTCCGACCTCGGGCACCAGATTGATAGTAAACTCTAACTCTTGTAGTTAGAGTTTTAATATACTTAATTTTACAATATTTATAGAAATTAAATTGATTTTGTCAATTTAGTAACAATGTATAGAAATTAATCTTAAATGAAATTTCCAAACGTCCTTAACTAACGCACCATTGACGAATCTGTTTGAACTTAATATAAATGCACTTAAATTGTGCAAAAAATGACAAAAGAAGTAAAAAATGCACAATAAATAAAAAATATTGTGCATTTCAGACTGGTGACAAACATATTTTGTTAATAGTCTTTTTATTTTTCAAATAAAGTAGTATAATTTGGTTGTAAGGAAATGCTTTTATTCCCAAAATTTAAGTCACTATCCTTACTTTTTTATTGCATTTTTGATATAATTATATTGGGAATAAAAGAAAGTAGTGATAATTATGTCAATGTCAAAACAGAAATATAAAAATGATTGTATAATATTTAATACGTTAGATGAATTAGTACCACGAGAACATTTGGTAAGAAAACTAGATAACTGTATAGATTTTACTTTTATAGAAGATTTGGTAAAAGATTTATATAGTGTTGGAGGTAGACCAAGTATTCCACCTGTGGTGCTTTTTAAATTGATATTCATAAATATAGTTTTTGGAATAAACTCTATGAGAAGGACTTGTGAAGAATGCAGAGTGAACATTGCTTATAGATGGTTTTTAGATTTATCTATGTATGATGATATTCCTAATTATTCTACATGGAGTCAAAATTATATAAGAAGATACAAAGATAGTGAAGTATTTAATCAAATCTTTGATAAAATATTAGAACAAGCAATATCTTATGGTTTCGTTGATATGGAAACTGTTTTTGGTGATGGGACTCACCAAAAAGCCAATGCAAATAAAAACAAGTATAAAGATGTAGAAGTAGGAATAGTAAAGAAAGTTTATGAAGATAAAATGCTTGAAGAAATAAATGAAGATAGAATTAAGCATGGCAAAAAAGCTATTAAAGATATAACTAAATCTGAAGTTATGTTTGACGAAGAAACTGGAGAATTAATTGAAAATAAAGAAACAAAACACATCAAAGAAAGTTTAACAGATCCAGAAAGTGGATGTTTTCATAAAGGAGAAAAAGAAAAATGTTTTGCATATACTCATCAAACATTCTGTGATAAAAATGGATTTGTTTTATCTAATATAACAACACCAGGTAATACACATGATAGTGTTGCATTCTTTAAAGCATATTCCGCTTTAAATGAAAAGTTCAAAGATAAAATAAAAAATGTATGTTTAGATGCTGGTTATACAACACCACAAATATGTAGAGATATAATATTAAATGGACATAATCCATTAATGCCATATAAAAGGCCTATGACTGGTAGGATTATTTAAGAAATATGAATATGCATATGATGAATATTATGACTGTTATATTTGTCCAAATAATGAAGTGCTTTCTTATTCAACTACTGATAAAAATGGTTATAAGTTGTATAAATCTAATCCTGATAAATGTAGAAACTGTCCATTAAGAGAACAATGTACTAAAAGTAAAAACTGTCAAAAAGTTATAACTCGTCATATATGGGAAGAATACAAAGAACAAATGAATGAAAACAGATATACACAGCTTTTGAAAGATAATTATCCGCTAAGAAAAGAAACAATTGAAAGAACTTTTGGAGATTGTAAAGAACAATATGGTTTAAGATTTACTAGAGTCAGAGGATTACTTAAAAATGAACAAAATGCTCTGATGATTTTTGCATGTCATAATTTAAAGAAAATGGCTAATTAGAGATGGAAAAGTACATCTAAAACAAACCATATACCAATATATTTATCTAAAATAACAAAGATTTTAAAATATTTAAAAAGAAAAGCAGTATATTCTTTTTGAATATACTACTTTGTCAACAGTCTGGGACATATTATATATGTCTTTTTTATTTCCATTAATTTTTATTTTATTGTATAATTAGATTGGTGATTGATGTGAAGGATAAACGTTATATTATATTAGAGATAATTCCTACAGCTATAAAAGATGGAGATATTGTCCAACTTTCTGCATTAAAGATAAATGGATTAAATTTAGAAGACAGGTTTGATTATAGATTAAATTATAAGTTTATTGATAATAAAGATTTAGTTGATATGATTAGTTATGATAGTGATAGTTTTAATTATGTAGATACTACTAAAGAAATTGTTAATAAATTTAAGAAGTGGATAGGTAATTATAAATTATTAATTATTGATAATTCGTATACTGAAAATTATTTGGTTGGAATTAAAAATAAGAGAGAGTCTATTTTTAATTATCTTGATATGGAGTACTCTGATGATATTATTGAAAGAGTAATAGAAAAATATGGATTAGTTTTTTCAAATCATATTGTTGATTTGTTATATGAAGCTTTAATATATGAAAGTAATAATAAATAGTAAGGAGAAATGATATGAGATTAGCAGATAATTGGCATGATTATGAAATAATAGATGCATCAAATGGGTTAAAACTTGAAAGATGGGGTAGTATTTATTTACTTAGACCTGATCCACAAATTATATGGGATAATGGTGATTTACTTGAAAAATATCAAGATAAAATTCACGCTGTTTATTATAGAAGTAATAGTGGTGGAGGTCATTGGGAAAATTTAAAATCTACTCCGTCATCTTGGAAAATTAGTTATAATGATTTAGTATTTAATATTAAACAGATGGGATTTAAACATACTGGACTTTTTCCAGAGCAGGCAGTTAATTGGGATTATATGATTTCTAAAATTAAGAACGCTAATAGAAAAATTAAAGTCTTAAATTTATTTGCTTATACAGGGGGAGCGACTGTTGCTTGTTTAAGTGCAGGGGCTAGTGTTGTACATGTTGATTCATCCCGTGGAATGATTGATTGGTGTAAGGAAAATGTACGTTCTAGTGGTTATATTGATTCTGATATCAGGTATTTAGTAGATGATGTAGTGAAATTTGTGAAAAGAGAAATTAGACGTGGTAATAAATATGATGCTATTATTATGGATCCACCAAGTTATGGTAGAGGTAGTAATGGAGAAGTTTGGAATATAGAAAAAGATTTGAGTGAGTTAGTTAAATTATGTACTGAGATATTAAGTGATGATCCTTTATTTCTTCTAATTAATTCTTATACAACTGGACTTTCATCTACTGTACTTAGCAATTTACTTGCTTTAACTGTTAATAAAAAATATTCTGGTACTATTAGTTGTGGAGAAGTAGGAATTCCTATTAAAAATAGTGATTTAGTATTACCTTGTGGTATTTATGGAAGATGGGAAAGTAATGAATAAGTTAAATGTATTATATGAAGATAATCATATTATAGTTGTTGAAAAACCTATTAATATGTTAAGTCAAGGTGATATTACAGGAGATATTGATTTACTTACATTGGTAAAACAGTATGTTAAGGTTAAATATAATAAACCAGGTAATGTATATATAGGACTTTTACATAGACTTGATAGACCTGTTGGTGGAGTTATGGTGTTTGCTAGAAGTTCTAAGGCAGCTAGTAGGTTATCTAAAAATATTAAGGAACATGATAATTTCAAGAAGACTTATTTAGCAGTAGTATCTGGAATTATCAAAGAGGATTTTGGAACTTATAAGGATAACTTAAAGAAACTTGATAATGGTAATACAATTGTTTCTAAAGATGGAAAAGAGTCAATTTTACATTTTAAAGTTTTGAATAGAAATATTTCAAAAAATATGACACTTGTTGAGATATCTTTGGAAACTGGTAGACATCATCAAATAAGAGTACAGTTTTCTAGTAGAGGGTATCCATTATGTGGTGATCAACGATATGGAAAAAAGGATAATACACAGTTAGCTTTATTTGCTTATAAGCTTGAATTTGTTCACCCTGTAACTAAAAAAACTATGGAATTTTTACTTTATCCTCCTAAAAATAGTTACTGGACATTTTTTACAATGTAAATAATTGTCAAGAAAAAGAAAAGTTTGCATTTGAAACATTTTTTTGTTATTATAATAATAGAATAAAAATAGAGGGAGTAGATTTTAATGAATTTTGATTTTAGTTGGTTTTTAACAATACCTGGAATGTTAATTACTGGTGGAGTTTTATTATTAATTATTGCTTTAATTGTATTAATTGTTTCAGGTAGAAAAGATAAAAAGAAAAAGAAAAATGATAGTATGGGAGAAAGTTTACAAGCGGATTCTCAAAATGCAGGTATGACTAGTAATGTTGAAGTACCTGTTAATGTTGATAATACAATGGGTGTTCAACCTGTACCTGTTGTAGGTACTAATCCTGTACAAGATATGTCTTCAATTCCTGATATCTCAGTTAATAATAATATGCCAAATATGGAAATGCCACAGATGCCTATTGAAAGTGCACCAGTTGTACAACAACCTACAGTTATGTCAACTAATATGAATATGCAATCTATACCATCAACAAATACATTAAATAATAATGTTTCTATGGTTAGTCCTATGATGCCAGTTAATGATTCTGTAGCTCCAAGTGTAGAATTACAACAGGCTCCAATCGAAGCTCCAGTAGCAAATATTCCTGTTGCACCAGCAGTTGATGCTAATTTAACAATGCCAAATCAAAGTGCTATGTCACCAGAAATACCTAATATGGCAAGTAATAACGTTTCAATGCCAGTGATTTCTGATATTCCATCAGTTGGTAGTTCTAATCCTGTTATTTCGCAAAATGCTGTTCCAAAAATTTTTCCAAATCCAGAAGTTGCACCAGTAGCTCCTGGTGTTCAAAATGTCCAACCAGTTGTAACAAATACTCAAGATCAAGTTTCTATTTATGGTGGAGCAAGTCCTATTGTTCCTAAAATTGATTTAGAACCAGAACATCATCAAATATATGGTGGGGCTGATCCATCAGAAAATACTCAGTCTATTCCTATTATAAATAATTTTAGTAATGAAGCTTCTGTTGTACCTAATATTCAAGCTCAAGTACCTGTTTCACCAGAAATCGTACCAACACCAACTATTGTTAATCCTCAGGTAGAACAAATTCAACCTCAACCTCAACCTCAACCTCAACCTCAGGTTCAGCCTCAAGTTCAACCAATACCAACAGTAGAGACTATTCCATCAGTTCCTGTTATTCAACCAACTGTGGATAATAGTGTTGACACTATATAGATTAAAGCAAAATTGCTTTTTTTCTTTTAAATAGAAAGAGAGGATAGTTATGAAAAAAGTTTTTAATTGGATTATAAGTTTTATTATAGTAATATTTATTATTGTAGCAACGATTACAACAGCTTTACTTTTATGCACTAATGATAGAGGGGTTATTGAATTTAAAGGTTACTCTTTAGCTATAGCAAAAGAGAATGTTTTGGGTACTAATATTTCTAATAATGATATCGTTATTGTAGAAGATATTATGTTCAATAAATTAAAAGTTGGCGATGTTGTTTCTTATACTAAAAATACAAATAATTCCATGCCAGATATAAAGATAGGTAAGATTTCTAATATTGGTAGAAATTCATCAACTCAATTATCACTTATTATTAAGAACAGTGATGGTAGTTATGATGAGGTTAGTGAAGGTAATTATGTTGGCAAATGGGAAAATAAAAAAATAGCTTTTTTTGGTATTATATTTAGTGTTTTATTAACAAAAAGTGGATTTTTATTAGGAGTTATTTTACCACTTATATTATTATTGGTTTATGAAATTACTAAGATTGTTATTATATTTAAAATAAGTGATAGTAGTGAAGAAGATATAATTGAAGATAATAATGATACTTCTAGTGAAGATATCGATATAATATCCTCTGATAATGATTTATCTGTTAACAGTGATGATTCTGTTGTTGTTTTAGAGGAAGATTCTTCTGTTAGTACTGATTTAGAAAAAGATTCTACTATTGTTTCTGATGATGAAGTTATAGGCGATGATAGTAATTTAGTTAAAAATGATGACTTAACTGAAAATAATGATATAGATAAAGATGAAGATAAGGATGATGACGTAGAGGTTTTATAGTTATCCTCTTTTTTTCTAAGAATTTATTTGGTAGATGCAAGTATCTAAAAATTAGGAAAATCTACTATGGAAGTTTAGCAATTATGTTTTTGAAATAATAATAATATAATTTTAATATTATACAAAAAGAAAAATGCCATTGAATGTATGGATATGGATAACAAAATTTATTTTGTTATTTTTTGTTTATAAGGAATTTTCTCCTTATAAAGAACAATAAAGGAGTGTCTACACAGACACACCAAAAGAATCCATATGAAGTATGAATTTTTAATTATTTTTATTATGGAATTCAACTTTATTTTTCATATACATTACAAGATAAGTATATCAAATTATGATTATGGCCGAAAGGCGCGAATTAAAATGAAGTTTTAATTCATTTTAATTCTTTTCTTGTTTGAAGTTTTGATTTTTATATGTTATAAAAATATTTTAACTTTATTTTTCCTTTTTCTTTCATTAATATTATTATGATGTTATAATTAAATTATGGTGATGTTATGAAAAAAATATCAATTTTGTCTTTACATTTGGGTTATGGTGGTATTGAGAAGTCAGTTGTAGCTCTTGCGAATATTTTATGTAAAAAATATGAAGTTGAAATTGCTTGTAGTTATAAGTTATATGATAAGCCAGCCTTTCCATTAGATGATCGTGTTACAGTTAAATATTTAATTTCTGATTTGGTTCCTAATAAAGATGATTTTAAAAATGCTATACATGAAAAGAGGATATTTAGTATTTTTAAGGAAGGAATTAAAGGGGTTAAGATTTTAAATCTTCGTAAGAAAACAATGATTAATTATATTTCTAATACTTCTTCTTCAGTTATTATATCTACTCGTGATATATTTAATGAATGGTTAGGAGATTATGGTAAAAAAAATATTATAAAAATAGGTTGGGAGCATAATCATTATCATGATAATTTAGATTATGCTAGTAAAGTTACTAGAAGTAGTTTTAAATTAGATTATTTAGTATTGGTATCTAAGCAACTTCAAAAATTTTATAGTAAGCAACTTATAAATAGTAAATGTAGGTGTGTTTATATTCCAAATATAATTGATTCTATTCCTTCTCGTTGTTCTTCATTAAGAGAAAAAAGGTTGATTTCAGTTGGACGTCTATCAGAGGAAAAGGGATTTATTGATTTGGTAAAAATATATTATTTACTTTCTAAGAAACACCCTGATTGGGTACTAGATATTATTGGTGATGGTGATCAGAGAGATCATTTAGAAAGATTTGTTAAAAATCATAAACTAGAAGATAAAGTTACTTTGCATGGTTTTCAAGATAAAGATTATATTAATAAGATGTTTCAAAAATCTTCTATATATGTTATGACTTCTTATACTGAATCTTTTGGTATTGTATTGATAGAGGCCATGAGTTATGGAATTCCTTGTGTTGCATTTTCATCTGCAGAGGGAGCTCGTGAGTTAATATCTAGTGGAAAAAATGGTTATTTAATAAAGAATAGAAGTTATAGAGCTATTATTAAAAAAATAGAAGATTTAATGGAAGATTTAGAGACAAGAAAAAGGGTTGGTAAAGCTGGTAGAAGTAGCATAAAAAAATATACCGCTGATGTTGTTAAAGAGGACTGGTATAAATTGATAGAAAAGATGTGATTTTATGAAAAGAGTTTTATTTATTTCTTCAACAGGTGGTCATTTATCAGAAATGATGCAGTTAAAGGAATTGTTTTCTAAATATGATTACTATATTATTACGGAAAAGACAAAGTCAACTTTAGAACTTAAGGATAAATATAAGAATAGAGTTAGTTATTTAGTATATGGTACAAAAGATCATTTACTTAGTTATCCTTTTAAATTAATTTATAATTGTTTTAAGAGTTTGTTTTTATATTTTAAAGTTCATCCAGATTATATTATTACAACAGGAGCTCATACTGCAGGACCAATGTGTTGTATAGGAAAAATATTTGGTAGTAGAGTTATTTATATAGAGACTTTTGCTAATATAAGGACAAAGACGGTTACTGGTAGACTTCTTTATCCTATTTCAGATAAATTTATTGTTCAATGGGATAGTATGAAGAATCTATATCCAGAAGCTATAGATGGGGGATGGATTTATTAATGATATTTGTTACACTTGGTACCCAGGATAAATCTTTTTCTAGACTTTTAGAAGCTATAGATGATCAAATAGAAAAGGGTAATATTAAAGAAAAAGTAGTTGCTCAAGTTGGTTATACAAAGTATGAGTCTAAGAATATTGAATTGATAGATTTGGTTTCTCCAGAGGAATTTAATAAATATATTTCTAAAAGTAGAGTTGTAATTACTCATGGGGGAGTTGGTTCTATTTTATCAGCTATTCAAAAAGGTAAAATAGTTATTGCTGCTCCAAGATTAAAAAAGTATAAGGAACATACTAATGATCATCAAAAGCAAATTGTTAGAGAATTTGCAGATAGAGGTTATATATTAGAACTTAGAGATTTTAATAAATTGGATAAGATTCTTGCTAAGGCAGATTCATTTAAACCAAAAAAGTATGTTAGTAATAATAAAAAATTTGTTGAAATGATTGATAAATATATTGAAGATGATAATCATACTAGTTGGTTTAATAAGGTTAGAGAAATAGCGGCTTATTTGTTTTTTGGAGTATTGACTACTTTAGTTAATATTATCAGTTTTTATTTACTTGATAAGGCTTCTCTTAATGTTTATGTAAGTAATTTTATTGCTTGGTGTTTATCGGTTTTATTTGCTTTTATTACTAATAAATTATTTGTTTTTGAAAGTAAAGATAAAAAATTTAAGACAGTTTTTAAAGAAGCTTGTTCATTCTTTATTTTTAGAGTTTTATCCTTAGGAATAGATATGGCTTTAATGTATGCTCTTATTAGTATGTTAAGTTTTAATAAATTATGTTCTAAGATATTAGTTAATATTGTTGTTATTGTTGTTAATTATATATTTAGTAAGATGTTTATATTTAAGAAAAAAGAAGTTTGAGGTGTTTATTATGAAAAAAGAGGTTATCTCTATTGTAGTTCCTTGTTATAATGAGGAGGAATCATTACCCATTTTTTATAAAGAAATAAATAAGATATCAAAAGAGATGAAAAGTGTTAATTTTGAGTTTTTATTTATTAATGATGGGTCTTCTGATAAGACATTAGAAATTATTCGTGATTTGGCTAAAAAGGATGATAGGGTTAGATATATTTCTTTTTCAAGAAACTTTGGTAAAGAAGCTGGAATGTATGCTGGTCTTTCTAATTCTACTGGTGATTTTGTTGCGATAATGGATGCTGATATGCAAGATCCTCCAGAAATGATAAAAAAGATGTATGAAATTATCAAGGATGAAGGATATGATTGTGTTGCGCTTAAAACTAATTCTCATGATGGCTATTCCTTTTTTAGAAAGTTATTTACTAATTTATGGTATAAGTTAATAGGTGTAATTTCATCAACAACACAGGTTCCGGGTGCTCGTGATTTTAGACTTATGAAGCGTAAAATGGTTGATGCAATTGTTTCTATGCAGGAATATAATCGTTATTCAAAAGGTATTTTTAGTTTTGTAGGATTTGATACAAAATGGATTGATTATGATGCTCCTGATAGAGTAGCTGGTAGTACTAAATTTAATTTTTGGAAATTATTTCGTTATGCGATGGAAGGAATTTTAGCTTTTTCTACAACCCCACTTCTTATCTCTGCTTTTATAGGATTAATATTTTGTTTAATTGCTTTTATTGCTATAGTTGTAATTATTGTTAAAACTTTAGTATGGGGTGATCCAGTAGGTGGTTGGCCATCACTCGCTTGTATGATTATGTTTGTTAGTGGAATTCAGTTATTCTTTTTTGGTGTAATGGGAATGTATTTGTCTAAAACATATTTAGAGGTTAAAAAAAGACCAATTTATATTGTTAAAGAAACTGAGAAAGATATTAAGTAGTAGTTATGAGGTATAATATGAGTAAGAAAAAGAAAGTTTTGATTATTAGTTTAATTGTTTTATTAATTTTTGTTTCTTTGATTAGCTTTTTTGTTATTAGTTTTAATAATGATAGAAAAAAGACATTAAAGAAAATGGATAATATTATTATTTTATATGATAAATTTAGTAGTAAAGTTGATTCTTTTAATACTATTAGAGAAGATATATATGGAAATGTATTGTCTAATGTTTATTATGATACTTTAAAAGCTAATTATGATTTATGGAATACTAAATTATTAGATTATGAAAAATTTGTTGATCAAATAGATAGTCAATTTAGTAAGTTGAGAAAATCTTGTGATGGAGTGTATTATCCTGATTCTAATATTAATAATAAGTGTCAAGCATTTATTGTTGCATATGAAGAAATAAAGAATTCATTTGTTTCGGATATTAGTTTATTTAATAAAAATATAGATGAGTATAATAGCTATAGTAAGGAACAAGGAGCTAGTGATACTTTAGAAAAATATAATACTAAGAAAAAGTATGTTGATTATAATCATGATAAAAAGTATTCTGGTAAGGATGAGGAAAATGAAAATGAATAATGATGATATTGAAATAGTTGATCAAACTAGTAAAGCAGAAAAGAAAAAAATGAAGTTACGTACTAAGGTTATTATAATTGTTAGTAGTATAGTTGTTAGTTTTTTAGGAATATTTTTATTTCTATTCTATGGACCTTGGGATGGATTTAGAAATTTTTGGATTACAAGTGCTATGACTACAATGAATCATCAGTATTTAGCTAAGTGGTTTTATAGTGATGAGACTATTCAAAAAGTTCTAAATGGGAATAGTACTATTGAAAGTGGAGAGTCTACTAATCCTGATTTAATTACGATTAAAAAATATGATAAAGATGTACATATTTATAAGAATAAATATGAAAAAGAAGTATTAACTAAGGATGATGGTAATGATTTATATAAAGTTATTAATGTAGCTGGTAAGTCTTATCAGGGTTATTTAGTTGTTATTTATGATCCTTCAAAAGTATCAGTTGCTACTACTAAATATTTAGGTAAAAGAGGAGAAGCTATTACTACAGTTGCTAAAAGGGAGAATGCTGTTATTGCTATGAATGCAGGAGGGTTTTATGATCCTGATTGGAATTCTAATGGGGCACTTCCTCATGGTGCAGTTATAAAAGATGGCAAAGTTGTTAGTGACTATGAAGATGCTAATATGGGTGGAGGATTTATTGGTTTTACTAATGATAATAAATTTGTTTTGAGTAAGAATTTAACTGCAAAGCAAGCTTTAGAAAAAGGATATAGAGATGCTGTTGAATTTGGTCCTTTTTTGATAGTTAATGGAAAGAGTCCATTTGTAAAAGGAAATGGTGGATGGGGTATTGCCCCTAGAACTGCTATTGGACAACGAAAAGATGGTATTGTTTTAATGTTAGTAATTAATGGTCGAATTCCATCAAGTATTGGTGCTGATATGTCTGATTTATGTGAGATTATGCAAAACTATGGTGCTTATAATGCTGCTAATTTAGATGGTGGTTCTTCTACAGAACTTGTTATTGAAAATAAAATAATTAATAAACCAGTAGCTGGTGGTACAAATGGTTTAAGAGATATGCCGACATTTTGGATTGTTAGGAAGTAATTTTATATTTAAAAGTTGGCATGTTAGATAAATTATTGTATAATAATATTAATATAGATTATAAATGTGGTTTTTACTTTATAACAATTTTTTGAAATTTAGAGGTGATATTATGATATATTTATTAGAAGCAGAAGATTTAGTTTCAGGATGTAGTGATTATGCTTTAGCTAATATTTTGTATATTATTCAAAGAATCATGGTTCTTGTACAAATTATTGCTCCTATACTAGCAATTTTAGCTTTATCTATAACAGTTAGTAAAATGTTAATGAATCCTGATGATAAGAAAGGTTTGAGTGGAATTAAAAATACTATTATTGCTCTTATAGTTGTTTTTTTACTACCGTTTATTATTAATTTTTCAATGTCACTTCTTGATAATGTTAATTTTAATTTTGCTGAGTGTTGGACTAAAGCTAATGATATACACAAGCAGATTTATCCAGATCAACATGTTAATGATCCATATACGACATAGACTCCTATGAGTACATCAACATCTGCTCCAGTTAAAACTTCAGATTAGTAGATTGTTTGATGATTGTATTTTAAGCTGTATAATTAACTTGAATATTATTTTTATCTATTTCTATTATTTGTAATATTTTTAATAATCATTAGAATAATATTAGTAAGATATATAATAAGTTCAAGTTTTATTTTATATGAAGAATATATAGAGGTGATATAGATGGCTGATAAGATATATAAAGTTATTAATAAATTATTTATTTTTTTGATTCTAGGTGGGGCTTTATATTATGCTATTTTTCATTTTAGTTCTAAGCGTATAGTTACTTATTTATGTTCTATATTAGTAGTATTGGTTCCCTTTGTTTTAGATGAATTAAATTTTAGATTTAAAGAAAGAGATAGGCTAATATATTATTCGTTTGTATTTTTGGCTTATTTTTTAGGATCTGTTGTTAATTTATATAAGTACATTGAGTGGTTTGATACTGTTGTACATTTTATGTCTGGTATTTTTTCTTGTTATCTTGGTTTTTATATTTTAAATAATTTTTTTAGTAATTGTAAAAATAATAAAGTGTTTAGTTTTCTATTTTGTATTGGCTTTGTTTTTATGGTTGCTGGGTTATGGGAATTTTTAGAATTTACGATTGATAAGGTAACTTTATCTAATATGCAACATTCGTTAGAAACTGGTGTTAGTGATACAATGGTAGATATGATGAGTGCTTCTGTTGGTGGAGTTGTTTACTTTTTAATTCATTTATTCCTACTTAAAAAATGATTATATATTTAGAATTTGAGTATTATTGTAAGCAGTTATTATTTAATAAAACAGTAAGTAAAACTGCTTTTTGTTTTTTTCTATATTGTTTTATGCTATAATAATAACTTATTAGGAGGGATATCATTGGAAAATATTGATGTTAAGAATTTGACTATTTCTAATATGAGTTTATTTTTGCTTGATAAAAATACACCTTCTTTAGTAAAAAAAGATTTAGAAGTTAATTTAAGGAAAATTATTAAAAATATTGGTTGGAATTATGATGATTTATTAAATGAAGAAGAAAAAAGAATTAATAGAAGGGGATTTGGTGTAGAAAACTATTTGTTTTGCGATAGACCTAGTATGCAACAGTTAATGGAATTGTATTTTACGGAAAGTTATGATTCTCTTATAAAAGATAGTAATTTATTATTTAGTGAGAGACATTTATGTAATAATATGAATTTCATGGCTAATTTTTTTACTAAGATATGTGATTTACAAATTATAAAATTGAAAGATAGATTATCTAATAGTAGTCAATTATCTTCTTTAGAGAAAGATATTTTATGTTTTTTTAAACGTGTTTTAGAAAAAAGATATGTTGATATGAAGGAAAGAAAAAATAATTATTATAATGGTAGTGATGTTTTAGAATTTAATGAAGCAGTAAAACTTTTGAAAACTTATAATTTGTATGTGCCAAATAATAATATAATTAGTAGTGATTTAAATCAATTTAATGAGTCTAAGTTAAGTGTTAAGTTACGTAATATTTTTAGTAATAGTAGTTTTGTTAATAATGATTTTTGTCAGGATTTATTAGCTCTTAAAATTGTATTGATGGATAGTATGAAGTTAAAGGTACAAAAAGATATTTTAATTAAAGAGGCAACTTTAGACGATAGCGTAAATTATCAGTCTGATACTATGAAAAAAGTATATGAAAAGTATAGAAGATATTATATATATTAGATAAATTAGTAGAATATTATATCTTTAAGTTTATAGGTATGGGAATTACAAGGAGAGTTTTTCTCTTTTTCTTTGATATGGAGTAAATTAGTTGAAAAGGGCAAATAAATATGATAAACTTAATAAAGTTTATTACTTATTATTTTGATGTTTCTTGTTTAACAATGTAAAATTATTTTAATAGATATATAAACAAACTAATGAAAGGAGAATGACTATGGAAATGAAAGATAAAACAATTAAATGTAGAGATTGTGGACAAGAATTTGTGTTTACTGTTGGAGAACAAAAATTTTATGAGGAAAAAGGTTTTACTAATGAACCTTCAAGATGCAAAGAATGTCGTGATAAGAGAAAAGCTGAACGTAATAAAAAAGCTAATAACTTTGATAACAACTAGTACTAATATGTAAATTTGCTATAAACATTCACCTAATTGTGATTGTTTTTTTTTAATAAAAAGATCATTTAAGAAATTTAAATGATCTAAAAAGGGATAATTTATTAATTGAGTAATTATTAGCAACATTCACGTCTTCTATCGTTTCCACAAATTATAAGAATTAAAAATATAATTAATACTATCCATAACCAAGAACCTTGATTACATCCACAGCCACCGAACATAAAATCACTACTCCTCTCTAATATATTATATTTTAAATGAGAAAAAGTGATATTCAAAAATTGGAAAAAATAAATTTATGATTAAAATTTTAATAACTTTTTTTATTTTTGTTTTTGTAAAAGATAAACAGAAGCGATAATTTTTGCACATTCTTCAATATCTAGAACACTACTATTTAGGCAAAGATCATAATTTTTTGTTTCACCAAATTTTTGATTAGTGTAGTGATTGTAATAGGTAGCACGTTTTTTGTCAGTATTAATTATTTCTTTTATCGCTAAATCATCTTTTTCATGATAAATTTTGGTAATTCTATGCTTTCTAGTTTCTACATCTGCATAAATAAATACCTTTAATAAATTTGTTTGATTTTTTAATATATAATCAGCACATCTTCCAACAATTATACAATCTTCTTTACTTGCAATTTCTCTAATAATTTTAGATTGATGTAGGAATACTTTATCGGTTAATGAGAGATTGATGGAAACATTTCCAGCAAGGTCATTAAGTAAGCCATTAATACCATTTGTTTCACTATTTTTAAAGAATTTTTTGTCAATTGGACTGGATTTAGTGGCTAATTCAATAATGTAGCGTTACAATTGATGTGACACCACTAATATAGAAAAAAAGCAATAAATCCGATAAAATATTAATTGAAAGAAAATTTTATCTAAGAAAGGACTTATTGCTTATGACAAGTATATCACTAACTCAACGATATATTCCACATGAATTAAACACAAAATATTATGCTACTAAACTATATAGGAGTGGTTATTCTGTTTCTTTTGTTTGTAGAAAATATAAAATTTCTAAATCTTCTCTAACGAGATGGAATAGAAAGTTTGATGGAATAAAACAATCTCTAATAGATAAATCACATAGACCATTAACTCCTCATCCTAATAGTCATACTTAATTAGAAATTAAATGGATTAAAGATTTAATAAGGCGAAACCCTCATATTTCTATGTGTGAACTTTATGGTAAATTAAGAACTCAAAGAGGATATTCGAGATCAACTCCATCTTTATTTAGAGTACTTAGAAAGCTTAACTTTTACGTTGGTAAAGAAAAGCATAAAAAGTATACACCTAAAAAATATGATACTCCTACTGATATTGGAGTTAAATGGCAAATGGATGTTAAGTATGTTCCCAAAGAATGTTATTCTGGCACTAATCCTGATAAATTTTATCAATATACTATAATTGACGAAGCGTCTCGTGAAAGGTTTATTTATCCATACAAAGAACAATTTTCTTATTCTACTATTGATTTCGTTAAAAGAGCTATTATCTATTTTGGATATCAACCTAAAATAATTCAAACTAACAATAGTAGCGAATTTACTCATATTAAAAACACTGATAAAATTCACCCTTTAGATGTATTACTTAATGAATTAAATATTACACATCAATTAATTAGGCCTAGAACTCCTAGACATAATGGAAAGGTTGAAAGAAGTCATAGAAATGATCAAAATAGATTCTACAATTATTTAAAATTTTATTCTTATGATGATCTAAAATATCAAATGAAAAATTATCTTAACAGATCTAATAATATTCCTATGCAGGTACTTAATTGGCTTACACCTATTGAAAAAAGAAAGAAAATAAATGAAGCCAAAACTAACGTTTAGCTTCATGAATTAATATTTTTTCTGTTTATTGCTTTTGGTCTCACATCATTGACAACTACACAAGTATATCAATTTTCTCATATTTATATTATAATATTTACAACCAAAGGATTATGCAAAAGAAATAAGTGAATATAACGGTTAAATGGAGGTGATAAAAATGTCAGAACTAACAGTTTTAGATCAAAAAATATCTTATTTTAGAATAGAAGATGAAGATTATATATCAATTACTGATATGCTTAAATCTAAAGATGGTGATTTCTTTGTATCAGATTGGTTAAGGAATAGAAACACTATTGAATTTTTAGGTATTTGGGAAGAAATTCACAATCCTAATTTTAATTATGGCGAATTCGCCATAATTAAAAGTCAAGCAGGTTTAAATAGTTATAAAATCAGTGTTAAAGAATGGGTCGAAAAAACAAATGCAATTGGCATAATGTCTAAAGCAGGAAGATATGGTGGTACATATGCTCATAAAGATATTGCTTTTGAATTTGGTATGTGGATTAGTCCAAAGTTTAAATTATTACTTATTAAAGAATTTGAAAGATTAAAATCAGAAGAACAAAAACAACTTGGATGGAATGCTAAAAGAGAACTTTCTAAAATAAATTATAGAATACATACCGATGCAATAAAACAAAATTTAATACCAAGTGAATTAACTAAAGAACAAATAAATTATATCTATGCTGA
The DNA here is from genome assembly GCA_934162665.1 of uncultured Bacilli bacterium. GTDB lineage: Bacteria > Bacillota_I > Bacilli_A > RF39 > UBA660 > RUG14670. The sequence continues at coordinate 1,756 of CAKPJN010000005.1, read as the reverse complement.
AGAAGCAGATGTCTTAAATATGGCTTTATTTGGAATGACTGCAAAACAATGGAGAAATAAGAATCAAAATTTAGATGGCAATATTAGGGATTATGCTACTATAAATGAATTAATTTGTTTAGCAAATTTAGAAAATTTAAATTCAGTATTTATAAATGATGGTCTTAAGCAACCAGAAAGGCTTAAAAGATTAAATCAAATTGCTATTTCACAAATGCAAATATTAAATAATACTGATATAAAATATTTAAACGGAGGTATCTAATATGGCTTCAGTGACACAAAGAATAAAACAAATTACTCAACCGCGTGGCGGATATTTAAAGTCAAGTGAGTTTGAAAAAAAGAAATTTATAGATAATGAAATTTTAAATGAAGAAAATATTCATAGCAGTTTAGTTGGACTTGCTGTTGATTATTTAACAAGACTTATGTTAGATACACCACTAGAAGAAGCATTTAAAATTTTAATAGGCGAAGAAAGAAAAGCATATAATTTATTAAAACAAATAAAAGGAATAGATGATTCATCAATTTATTATGCTTGTAAGTTAGTAGGCTATGATGTTTGTTTTAGAGCAGGACCAATGGGATATAAAAATGTCGATGAGATAGAAGCCGATACCAATACAATTAACAATATAAAAATAATGATTAAAAGAAGTATTTTATTTTTTAATAAGTACGGACCGATAACTAAAGATGGATTTACCTTTGAAGGCGGATATACCAAAATTATTAATTCTGGAGATGGAGATTTTTTAACTGCTGATACTCTATGGGATTTTAAAGTTAGTAAAAACAATCCAACATCTGCTCATACTTTACAACTATTAATTTATTATATTATGGGGATACATTCTATTCATAGTGAATTTAAGACTATACAAAAACTAGGAATTTTTAATCCAAGAACTAATTGTGTATATCTGAAAAAAATCTCAGATATTTCAAATCAAATAATTGAAGAAGTATCTAGTGAAGTAATAGGATACGTAAATATCTCTAATAGCAATTATTCCCAAACTTCAAAACCAACATCTGAAAATGATAACTTACTTTCAATGTCAGATATAATGAAAGCGTTATCTTGCACGAGATATATGGTAATGAAATATTATTCAGAGAAGGGCTTGCCATTAGTTAAAATGAATAACAAATATTTTATTAATAGATATGACTTAGTCGAATGGTTAGAGAAAATGGAAGCCAAAAGAAAAAGACAGCAAATGATTTCATTAGGTGTCAGTGTTATTGCAATTATTTTTGTGATTATATTTATGCTATTTATTTTCAATAGCATAGGAAGATAAAAATAACTAAAGGGTCACAAACGATATCTTTTTGTTATTTGGTCTTAATTAGATCATTGAGATTATCAATTTGGTTTTGTAGATATTCTTCTTCGTGAAAATAACCAAGATAATGAAGTTTGACTTTCAATTTTGATAAGTCATCAGTAATATTAAAAATATTATTTACTATGTTACTTATATCAACTTCATGCATTTTCTTCTCTACATCATTTAAAAATACATTCACTTTTATATTTCTTTTTCTCATAATCAAAAATTTCTTTCTAAAAATTAAGGGATTGGGAATTCCCATAGTAGAAAATTTACGGGAGTAAGTTTTCAGTGCTGGCTAGACAAGAACATTACTCCCAAATTAAGGAAAATATAAAAAGAGGATTAAATTATTTTGATAATTTTTTCCTCTTTTTTGAAGATTATTTATATAAAAACATATTCATTTA